>JAVXNW010000087.1:0-10452 GCA_036645575.1 Clostridia bacterium
GTACAGCTCGAGGGGATAGTGTGAAAGGGGGCGAGCAGCCCACCTTTCGCGTTCAATCACCGCGTGAGCGTAGCACGACGCCGCAGCGTCGTGCTTGCTTTTTTCCCCAAAAGAAGCTACAATAGGACACAGGAAACCATGCGCATTGCGCTGATAACGGGAGGTATATCGTATGTACAGGGGACCGATCAAAACTGCGAGCGAGAAAATGGACAAGACCGTGTCCGTCATGAAGCGCGAGATGGCTACCTTGCGCGCCGGCCGTGCGAACCCGCAGATCCTCGACCGCATTCTGGTGGACTACTATGGAACGCCCACCGCGCTGAGCCAATTGGGCAACATCTCCTCCCCCGAGCCACGGCTGCTGGTGATCGCGCCGTGGGAGTCCAAGATGATCTCCCCGATCGAGAAGGAGATCCAGAAGTCCGACATCGGCATCAACCCCTCAAACGACGGCAAGGTGATCCGGCTATTGGTGCCGGAACTCAACGAGGAGCGCCGCCGCGAGCTGTGCAAGCAGGTGAAAAAGCTGGTCGAGGAGGGCAAGATCGCCATCCGCGCCATCCGCCGAGACACAATGGAAGTGCTCAAGAAGATGAAGAAGGACTCCGACATCACCGAAGACGACATGAAGGCCGCCGAGGACGAGATGCAGAAGGCGACCGACGCGCGCATTCGCGAGATGGACAAGCTGGGCTCCGAGAAGGAAAAGGAGATCATGTCTGTCTGATGGACGAAAAGGCGCTGCTTGGCCTCCCGCTTGACGAGGCGCTGGAGACCCTTGAGGCAGACGGCATTGTGCCACAGATCACGTACACCTGCGCCCCCGCGCGCGGGGACCGCGCCCCGCGCTGCGCGGGCAGCGCGCGCGTTGTGCGCTACGCGCGCGGCGTGCTGACCGTTTCGCGCTTTATCGACCACGTAGTGGAGGCGGAAGATGGCCTTTGCTGATTGGCTGCGCGCGCTAGGCGGCAAGGCGGTCTACTTATCGCGCGCGCGCGCCGTTTCGCGCCACGAGGGGCTGCCCGCGCGCCTGCCGCGCCACGTCGCGGTGGTGATGGACGGAAACGGCCGCTGGGCGGAAAAGCGCGGGCTTCCGCGCTCCGCCGGGCACAGCGCGGGCGTAGAGACGCTGCGCGACATCATCCGCGCGTCGAGCGACTGGGGGATCGGGGCGCTGTCGATCTACGCGTTTTCTCAGGAGAACTGGCAGCGCCCGGCGGGCGAGGTCAATACGCTGATGGGGCTGCTGCTCAAGTACTTCTTGAGCGAGATCGACGAGTTGGACGAAAAAAACGTGCGCATTCTGATCCTAGGCGACGTGCCCAACCTGCCCGCCCCACAGCGCGAGGCCGTCGAAAACGCCATGGCGCGCACGCAAAACAACACCGGGCTTCATCTCAACATCGCGCTCAACTACGGCGGCAGGCAGGAGATTTTGCACGCCACGCGGCAGTTGATCGCGGACGCGCAGGCCGGAAAGATCGACCCGGGCGCGCTCACCCAAGCGCAATTTGCGGACAAGCTCTACACGCGCGGACAGCCGGACGTCGATCTATTCATCCGCACGAGCGGCGAAGTGCGCACGTCGAACTTCCTGCCCTGGCAGACCGCCTACGCGGAGATGATCTTTAACCCCATCCTGTGGCCCGACTACACGCGCGAGGTGTACCGCGAAGACCTGTGGACGTATGCCGCCCGCGACCGGCGGTTTGGAAAGGTAAAGAGTCAATGACGCAGCAAGGCGACAAAAAGGTTTCGGAGATTCTCAAAAGGCAGCGCACCGGCATTCTGCTGGCGGCCGTGCTGCTGGTGCTGTGGTATATTCAGGGGTGGCCGCTTCGGGTCGGCTTTGTGGCCATGATGGTGCTGGCGATTGGCGAGATGTACGCGGCGTTTTCCGCGCGCGGCGCAAAGCCGGTGCGGTGGGTGGGGCTTTTGTTTGCGCTGCTGTCCATGCCGGCGTACCTCTACTACGGCGTGCAGGCGCTGATGCCGCTGACCGCGCTGTGCTGCATGACGGGGCTGTGCTGCATCGTGCTGCGCGGGCAGGTGGACTTTGAGTCGGCCATGGCGACGCTGTTTCCGCTCATCTATCCGGGCATGCTGATATCGCTCATCTTTCCGCTGCAGGATTTGACGCCGCACCTGTTTGCGACGGTGGCGCTGGGGATGAGCTTTATCATCGCGCTGGCCAACGACCTGGCCGCCTACGAGATCGGCCGGCGGTTTGGCAAGACCAAATTGTGCCCCGCGCTCAGCCCGAAAAAGACGCGGGAGGGCGCGATTGCGGGCGTGATCGCCTCGATCGTCGCGTCCATGGTGGTGCCCATCGTCGCCTGCCTGATCACCCGAAGCGCCTTTTCGACGCTGCCGCCGCTGTGGCATTTCGCAATCGTCGGGCTGCTGGGCGGGTTCGCCGCGCCCATTGGCGACCTGACCGCGTCGATGGTCAAGCGCTACTGCGGCATCAAGGACTTTGGCTCCATCTTCCCCGGCCACGGCGGCATGCTCGACCGGGTGGACAGCGTCATCTTTACCGGCGCGGTGGTGTACTGCTACTTTGCGCTGGTGCTCAAGGTGTTGTAGGGAAGCGCTGATTCCTTTGCGCAAGGCGGCCACAGAAGGCGCGGGACGGACTCTTCCCGCGCCTTAAGCGGTCTGCGCGGGGCGCTTGCTGAACTGGGCAGCCAGCCGGAGCGCTCAAGCCACTCGAGGATTCGGGTGGTATTTTTTACAAGGAGCATCCTATGAAAACACTTGCGATTTTGGGCGCGACCGGATCGATCGGCACCCAGGCCTTGGACATCGTCCAACGGCACCCGGATCAATTTAAGGTAAAGCTATTGACCGCCTACGCGCGCAGCGAGGCGCTGTTTGAGCTGGTTCGCCGCTTTAAGCCGGAAGCTGCGGGGCTGGTGGCTCAAGCGCAAATCCCGGAAGACCTCAAAAAGGTCAAGTGGTTTTTTGGGGAGGACTGCTCGGAGCGCGGGCTTTGCGAGACAAAGCCGGACGACGCGCTGGCGGCGGTGGTCGGGATCGCGGGGCTTTCCGCGGTGCTTTCGGCGATCGACCACTGCGGGCGCGTGCTGCTGGCCAACAAAGAGGCGCTGGTGACCGGCGGCGAGATGGTGCTTAAGCGCGCGCGCGCGCGCGGCACTGTGCTGATCCCGGTTGACAGCGAGCACAGCGCGATCTTTCAGTGCCTCGAGGGCGCGCGCGGCAATCGCCCGGCGCGGCTCATCCTGACCGCGTCGGGCGGACCGCTGCGCACGCTTGACGCGGGCGAAATCGCGCGCGCGACGCCGGATAAGGTGCTGCGCCACCCGACATGGCGCATGGGCAAGAAGATCACCGTGGACTGCGCCAGCATGATGAACAAGGGGCTCGAGGTGATCGAGGCGCACTACCTGTTCGGCGTGCCGAGCGCGCAAATCGACGTGATCGTGCACCCGGAATCCATCATTCACTCGATGGTGGCCTACGAAGACGGCGCGGTGATCGCGCAGATGAGCATGCCGGACATGCGCCTTGCGATTGGCTACGCGATGGGCTATCCCGAGCGGGTGCCCTATGGCGGCGCGCCAATCGACTTTGCGCGCCTGGGCAAGGTCACGTTTGAGGCCCCGGACGAGGCGCGCTTTCCCTGCCTTGCCCTTGCGCGCGCGGCGCTTGAGGCGGGCGGGAACATGCCCACCGCGCTAAACGGCGCAAACGAGCAGGCGGTCAGCGCGTTTTTGGCTGGGCAAATCCCCTTTGGCGACATTGCGCGCACGGTGCGCGCGGTGCTGGACGCGACCGTCCCAACGCCCATCGACTCGCTCGACGCGGTCTACGCGTGCGACCGCGCCGCGCGCGCGCTTGCGCAAGACATCATGGCCAATCGCCCCAATGTTTGATTTCCGAAAGGAGTTCCATGCTAAATATTCTGTCTATTTTCTATGCCATTGTGCTGCTGGGCGTGATCGTATTTGTTCACGAGCTGGGTCATTTTCTGTGCGCGCGGGCGACGGGAATCACGGTTGAGGAGTTTGCGATCGGCTTTGGCCCCAAGCTGTGGGGCGCTGAAAAGGGCGGCACGCAGTATACGCTCAGGCTCTTGCCGCTTGGCGGGTACTGCCGGTTTGTGGACGAGGAGGACGAGGCGGGCAACCCCACCGATCGCCCGGACGCGTTTAGCCGCGCGAAACTGTGGAAGCGCTTTGTGACGGTGCTTTCAGGGCCCATGATGAACTTCGCCTTGGCCTACGCGGCGGTCGTGGTCTTCCTGATGGCGATCGGGTTTGCGTTTTCCGCGCCGTATGTGTACGACCTGACCCCCGGCATGGGCGCGGAGGCGGCCGGCATGCGCAAGGGCGACACGATCGTCGCGGTTGCGGGCGAGGAAATCTCCTTTGACGAGGCGGGCGCGCGGCGACTGCGCGAAATGGTGCAGCAGGCCGACCCCGCGCAGCCGCTTGACTTTACCGTCGAGCGCGAGGCGCAGGAATTGACGCTGTCGGTTCTGCCCACCAAGACGCAGGACGGCTACGCGATCGGCATCATGATGGGCGCGGTCAACTACCGCTACCCGCTGGGCGCGGCGCTCAAGCAGAGCCTGTTTACGCTCAAGGACATTGCGGTCATGATGGTGGATTCGCTCAAGGGACTTGTCACGACCGGCGCGGGGCTGGATGAGAGCGCGGGGCCGATCGGCATGATCTCGATCATGAGCCAGGAACTGCCCAAGGGCGCGGACGTGCTGCTCAACATGATCGTGCTGATCTCGCTCAACCTCGGGATCATCAACCTGCTGCCGCTCCCGGCGCTGGACGGCGGGCGACTGCTGATCTTCCTGATCGAGGCGATCCGCCGCAAGCCGCTCTCCCGAGCGGTCGAGGGGCGCGTGACGATGATCGGCGCGCTGTTCTTGGTGGGGATCATGCTGCTGTTCACGGTGGGCGATATTTCGCGGCTGATAACCGGAGGATGATGGGATGACAAGGCAAATAAAGGTGGGCAACGTTTTGCTGGGCGGCGGCGCGCCGATCTCGATCCAATCGATGACCAATACCGATACGGCCAATGTCCCTTCGACGCTTGGGCAGATTGTGGCGCTTGCGCACGCGGGCTGCGACATCGTGCGCATGACGGTCAACACAGCCGCTTCGGCGGACGCGGTGCGCGCGCTGGTCGACCAAAGCCCGGTGCCGCTGGTGGCGGACATTCACTTTGACCACCGGCTTGCGATCAAGGCGATTGAAAACGGCATTGCGAAGGTGCGCATCAATCCTGGCAACATCGGTTCCGAAGCCGCGATCAAAGAACTGTGCGACTGCCTGCGCGCGCACCACGTGCCGGTGCGCGTGGGCGTGAACGCGGGCTCGCTCGAGAAGGCGCTTTTGCAAAAATATGGCGCGCCCACGCCCGAGGCGATGGTCGAAAGCGCGCTGCGCCATGCGCAATTGCTGGAAAAAAACGGCTTTGACGACATTGTGCTGTCGCTCAAGGCGTCGAGCGTCCCCGACACGGTCAAGGCGTACCGGCTGATCAGCCGCGCGTGCGACTATCCGCTGCACGTGGGCGTCACGGAGGCGGGAACGCGCGAATTGGGCGTGATCAAGTCGGCGATCGGCATTGGGGCGCTGCTGCTGGACGGCATTGGCGACACGATGCGCGTGTCGCTGACCGGCGACCCGGTTCCGGAGGTGCAGGCGGCGCTCGACATCCTGCACGCCACTTGCGTTCGCCGGGACTTTGTCGACGTGATCAGCTGCCCGACCTGCGGGCGCACGCAGATCGACGTCGAGGGCATTGCGACGCAGGTGCGCGAAAGGACGCGCCACATCACAAAGCCGCTGCGCGTGGCGGTGATGGGGTGCGTGGTCAACGGGCCGGGCGAGGCGCGCGAGGCCGACGTCGGGATTGCGGGCGGCGTGGGCGCGGGCGCGCTGTTCCGGAAAGGGCAGCCGCCGCGCCGGATCGAGGGCGACCTGCTCGAGGCGCTGATGCGCGAAATTGAGGCGCTCACCGATGAGTAAGCTGTGGACGGAACTGCTGCGCACGCTGGACCCGGCGCTGGCGGGCAGCCTGACGCTTGACAAGGTGCTGGCCACGCGCGCCGGGGACAAGCTGACGGTGTGCCTGAACGCGGAGGCGCTGCTTAGCGACAAGCAGTTTCGTGCGGTCGAGATGGCGCTCAAGAAGGGCTTTCCGGGCGTGTGCGTGACCCTTGACGTAGCGTACCCGAATCTTCGGGACAGCGTGCGCGCGGACATCCATACCGCAGCGGACTTTGTCGTGAGCCAGATCATCCGCGAAAGTCCGGGCGCGACGCCCTACCTTAAGAACGGCGCGCCGTGGCGCATGGAGGACGGGCGTGTGTTCGTGCCGGTCTCAGACCAGATGGGCGCGGACTATTTGTTGCGCCAGCAGATCGACGCGCGGATCGCGCAAAAGCTGCAGGCGCTATTTGGCCTAGCGGTGCGCGTGGTGATCGAGGTGCGCGCGGACATCGAGCGGCGGCTGGGCGCGATTGCGGAGAAGCGGCGCGAGGAGGAAGTGCGGATGGCGGCGGACGCGGCGGCGGCGGCTGCGGCGGCGGCATCCCGCGAAAAGCCGGCCAGCGAGGCGATTCTGGGCAAGATGATCACCGAGCCCGAGGTTCCGATCAGCGAGCTTTCCGAGAACATGGGGCGCGCGATCGTCAAGGGCGAGGTGATCTCCTGCGAGGGGCGCGACTTAAAGGGCGGCGTCAGCAAGCTGGTGACCTTCTCGCTGACCGACTACACAGGCTCGGTCGCCTGCAAGGTGTTTTTGGGCGGCAAGCGCGGAAAAGAGGACCCCGCGGCGACGCAGGCGCAGTACGAACTGATGAGCGCGCAGGTCAAGGAAGGCGCATGGTTGCGCGTGCGCGGCGACTACCGCTACGACGAGTATCAGCACGAGATGGTGCTGCGCGCAAGCGACATTGTGGCGGCGCGCGCGCCGACGCGCGAGGATCTCGCGGGGCAAAAGCGGGTCGAGCTGCACATGCACACGCAGATGAGCACCATGGACGCGTGCGCCTCGCCGACCGCGCTCATCCGGCAGGCGGCGAAGTGGGGGCACAAGGCGGTCGCG
Organism: Clostridia bacterium; assembly: GCA_036645575.1. GTDB lineage: Bacteria > Bacillota > Clostridia > Christensenellales > Aristaeellaceae > JAVXNW01. The sequence continues at coordinate 7,102 of JAVXNW010000087.1, forward strand.
ATCACCGATCACGGCGTGGTGCAGGCCTTTCCGGAGGCGTTTGGCGCGGCGAAGAAGGCGGGGATCAAGCTGATCCCGGGGTGCGAGGGGTACTTAATCGACGATCGCGCGCTGATTGTCGAGCGCGCAGACATGCGCAGCCTTGCAAAGACCACGTTTGTGGTGTTGGACGTTGAGACGACCGGGCTCAACCCCCGAACCGACACGATCCTGGAGTTTGGCGCGGTGAAGCTGGTGGACGGGCATGAGGTGGCTTCGTTTTCGCAGCTCATCAATCCTGGTCGGCCGATCCCGGAAAAGATCACCGAGATCACCGGGATCTGCGACGCGATGATGCAGGGCATGCCGCCCATGGCGGAGGTAATCGGCGCATTCCACGCGTTTTGCGAGGGCGCGGTGCTGTGCGCGCACAACGCCTCGTTCGACTGGGGGTTCATCTCGCGCGCGTTTGAACAGGCGCATCTGCCGCACGAGCATCCGGTGCTCGACACGCTCGCGCTGTCGCGGAACCTGCTCAAGGGGCAGAAGAGCCACAAGTTAGGTGCGATCTGCAAGACGCTTGGGATATCGCTTAAAAACGCGCACCGCGCGGTGCACGACGCGCGCGCGACGGCGCAGGCGCTGACGATCATGCTTTCGGGAATTGACGGCATTCGCGTGCTGAGCGACCTAAACGCGGCGTTTGACGGGGGCGTGGGCGGGAGCTATCACATTATTCTGCTGGCGAAATCGCAGACCGGGCTCACGAACCTGTACAGGCTGATCAGCGAAGCGCACTTGAACCACTTTCACCGCACGCCGCGCATGCCGCGCGGGCTGATCCAGCAATACCGCGAGGGGCTGATCCTTGGCTCGGCGTGCGAGGCGGGCGAGCTGTTTCAGGCGCTGCTGAACGGGAAATCGTGGAAGGAGCTCAAGCAGATCGCGTCGTTTTACGACTATCTGGAGATTCAGCCGATCGGCAACAACGAATTTCTGGTGCGGGAGGGCAAGGTGCCGGACGACGACGCGCTGCGGGCGCTCAACCGCAAGATCGTCAAGCTGGGCGAGGAACTGAACCTGCCGGTCGTCGCGACGGGCGACGTGCACTTTCAGGAGCCGCGCGACGCGATCTATCGGGCGATTCTGATGAACGCGAAGGGGTTTGACGACGCCGATGAGCAGCCGCCGCTGTACCTGCGCACGACCGATGACATGCTGCGCGAGTTTGCGTACCTGGGAAACGACCTGGCGCGCAAGGTGGTGGTCGAGGCGCCCAACGCGATAGCCGATTTGATCGGCCCGATGACGGTGTTTTTGCCGCATCCCGAGGGCAAGGAGACCTTTCAGCCGTACTGGCCGGAGGCGGAAGCGGACATTCGGCGCTTGACGAACGAGAAGTGCCACCGGATCTACGGGGATCCGCTTCCGGAGCTTGTGGAAAAGCGGATCGAGAAGGAGCTCAAGTCGATCATCGGGTACGGATTTTCGACGCTTTACGACATTGCGGTGAAGCTGGTGACGAAGTCGCTGGAAGACGGGTACATCGTGGGCTCGCGCGGCTCGGTCGGCTCGTCGTTTGTCGCGTGGGCGACCGGGATCACGGAGGTGAACGCGCTGCCGCCGCACTACGTGTGCCCGAACTGCCGGCATTCGGAGTTTGACGTGGACGAGGAAAAGTACGCGTGCGGCATGGATCTGCCGCTCAAAAACTGCCCGGTGTGCGAAACGAACATGACGCGGGACGGCTTTAACATTCCCTTTGAGGTGTTTCTCGGGTTCAAGGGCGACAAGGTGCCCGACATCGACCTCAACTTCTCGGGCGAATACCAGGCGCGCGCGCACGCCTACGTGAAGGAGCTGTTTGGCGCGGAGAACGTGTTTCGCGCGGGCACGATCGGCACCATTGCGGAGAAGACCGCCTATGGGTATGTGCTCAAGTACCTGGAGGAGCGCGAAAAGACCTGCTCCAGCGCGGAAAAGGAGCGGCTCGCGCGGGGCTGCACGGGGGTCAAGCGCACGACCGGCCAGCATCCGGCCGGCATGGTGGTGCTGCCCAAGGACTACGAGATCTACCAATTCACCGCAATCCAGCACCCGGCGGACGACCAGACGTCAGAGACGGTGACCACGCATTTTGACTTTAGCTCAATGCACGACGTGCTGGTGAAGCTGGACATTCTGGGTCACGACGATCCGACGATGCTCAAGAAGCTGCAAGACATGACGGGGATCGCGCCGCAGCAGGTGCCGCTTGACGACCCGGTCGTCTTTGGCAAGATTTTGAGCCTGTTCACAAGCCCCGACGCGCTGGGCGTCACGGCGGAGGCGATCGGCGTTCCGACGGGCACGCTGGGCATTCCGGAGTTTGGCACGCGCTTTGTTCGGCAGATGCTGGTGGACACGCAGCCGCACTCGATGGAGGAACTGGTGCGCATATCAGGGCTGTCGCACGGAACCGACGTGTGGCTGGGCAACGCGCAGGAGATCATCAAGGCGGGGATTGCGCCGCTGCGCAAGTGCGTGTGCACGCGCGACGACATCATGAACCAGCTGATGGCGTGGGGCGTCGAGAGCAAGATGGCGTTCACGACGATGGAGGCGGTGCGCAAGGGCAAGGGGCTCAAGCCAGAGATGGAGGAAGCGATGCGCGCGGCGGGCACGCCGGACTGGTTTATCGAGTGCTGCAAGAAGATCAAATACATGTTCCCCAAGGCGCACGCGGTGGCGTATGTGACGATGGCGCTTCGGATCGCGTATTTCAAGGTGTTTTACCCGACTGAGTACTACGCGTGCTACCTGATGCGCAACAAGGACGACTTTGACGCGATGCGGATGACGGCGGGGCTTGCGTACCTGCGCTCGCTGCTTTCCGAACTGCAGGCGCTGGACAAAAACGAAAAGGCCAAAAAAGAGGGCGAGATCACCATGCTCGAACTGCTGATCGAGCTCAACTGCCGGGGCGTGAAGCTGCTGCCGGTCTCGCTGTACGACTCGCACCCGGCGGATTTTCTCGTGACACGGGACAAGTGCATCCTGCCGCCGCTGTCGTCGCTGCCCGGACTCGGCCTGTCGGCGGCCGAGAACCTCGCGCGCGCACGCGATGAGGGCCCGTTCATCTCGCAGGATGACATGCTGCGCCGGAAAGTGCCCAAAGGCACCATCGACACACTCAAGCAGTCCGGCGCGCTGGACGGCCTGCCCGAAACCAGCCAAGTAAGCCTGTTCGAGTAAGGCGAGGAGGAGGCGGCGGGGGGACGAGGAGGCGAGGGGAACCGGGAGGCGGGAAGTATAATTAAGGGGAGGCGGCGAGGAGGAGGCGGGGGGAACCAGGAGGCGGGAAGATAATAATGAGAACGGACGGGGGCCTCC
>JAVXNW010000088.1:0-10441 GCA_036645575.1 Clostridia bacterium
AAGACTAATCGAACACGCGATCCGCAGAAAAAGCCCCTCGGCATTCCGGTAAATCCGCTATGCCGAGGGGCTTTCTTTGCGCGCTGTTTCGCGATCTCCCAAGGTTCATTCGCGGTCTCCTCCGCAAAAATATATTCAGCCTGCCAAATGAAGCCTTTGCCCATTCCTTGGCATTTAAGAATGGCGATTCCGTTCAAAAGCTCCGTGACGGGCGGGATTCAGCGGTGCTAAGGGGGCGCTACGCTGGGGGTGTTTCGTCTTGTTCGCGGCAGACCTTGAGAAAGGCCAGCACGTTTTCGGGGGGAATGTCGCCGGGCATGGCGTGGGTGGGGGCCAGAATGTATCCGCCGTTTGGGGAGAGCACTTGGAGGATGCGCCTGGTCTCCTTTTCGACCTGATCGGGGGTCGCAAACGGGAGCAGCGTCTGGGTGGAGATGCCGCCAAAGAAGGTGATCGCATGGCCATACGTCTTTTTGAACCACTCGATGTCGTACACCTCGGGCTGAAAGGTATTATAGATGTCAAGGCCATAGCGCACGAGGTCTGGAAATACCTGGGCGCAATCGCCGCAGCTGTGCTGGGCGACGAACCGCCCCTTTGCCTTGACGTAGGCGTATTCCCGCTCAATGCGCGGACCGATAAAGCGCTTCCACAGCGGATACCCCATGATCAGCCCTTTTTGCATGCCCCAATCATCGCCAAAGAACACGCAGTCAATCGGGTACTCGCAGACGATATCCACGACCTTCAGGTTGTATAAGACGATGGCGTCCATCAGTTCGTCCACAAACGCCGGCTCCTCCAGCATGTCGCACAGCAATTCGTCCATCGAACGCAGCGTCCACGCGCGCTCAAAGAGCGAAAAGCCGATGATGTACTGGGTGAATTGATCCTTGTGCGCGCACAATTGTTCGCATTTTTTGCGGATTTCCGCCTCGTCCGGCTCGGGAAAGACGTACCCGGACAGCGTCGGCTCTTTCAAGAGGTACTCGTGGACGATGCCAAAGTCGCCCTCCTGCGCGCCCTTATCCCAGACCACCCCAAACTGGTCGCGGAACAACCCGCCCGCAAGGTCGGTGAAGGACTCGTTGCGCGCCTGCGCAAGGTAGGAGCCGGAATGCTCAAAAAAGAGGGGGTCGTGGGTCACTGCGCACATTCTGCGCGCCACCTCGTCTGTCATGTCGAGAAAATAGGGGGTCGGATGCACATTCTCGTGCCGAAGCGCGCACAAAACCGCCTCGCGCCTCGTCCTATGCTTCATCATAATAAGCTCCCTTCCGTCATTCATGTCCGCGCGCGCGCCAGCCACCCATCCGCCGTCAATGATGCGCAATCGTTTCCTGCCGCACGCGCTTCATGTCGCAGGACTCCTTGTATTCGCTGGGACTCATGCCGGTTTCGCGCTTGAACAGGTTGTAAAATGTCTGCGGGTTGTTAAAGCCTAGCGTCTGGGCCACTTCGCCCACGCGGGCGTCGTCCTCGCCCAGCAGCGCCTTGGCGCGCGCCATGCGCAAATCGCGGATGTACTCGTTCACGCTGACGCCCAGTTGCGCCTTGAATATCTTCGCCAGATACGCCTTGTGCATGCGAAAGGTGTGCGCCACGCGCTCAAGGCCAATGTCCTCGGTAAAGTGTTCGCGCAGGTAGTCCACCACGCCGGCAAGCTTGGGGCTGTGCGTCTCGCACACGAGGTCGCACAGTGCGCCAAAGCGCGTCAGATACCAGTCCCCGATCTCCTCGATCGAGTCCAGCCCGGAAAGCATCTCCATGGAGATGATCTCGGTCGAAAATATCCGTTCGAAGGGGATGCCGCCTGCCTTGCATCCCTCCGTCAGGATGCCCAGCAACACGCAGCTGACGTGCTGCACGTAGTTGTACTGGCGCATTCCGCACAGATCCTGCCGATAGAGCTTGCACACCGCCTCGAGCACCCGCGCCTTGTCGCGCGCGCCCAGCGCGTCCTTCACCTGATCGAGCGACTGGTCAAGCAGCGCGAGCTGGTCGGGCGAGGTCTGGCGATAGGCGTCCTCATAGTACAGGTTGCGCCCCTTTCCGAGAAAGACAAAGCTCTTCATGGCGCAGCGCACCTCGTCGCACGCGCCGCCTACATCGCACGCCTTTTCCTTGATGCGGCTCACGCCCACGATCGCCTGCGCACCCAATTGCCCCTCCAGCACCGTGCGCAATTGCGCAAGGCAGGCCGCGCGGCGCTCAAACGCCTCCGCCATGCCGGCGCACTTGGGCAGCAGCACCAGCATGTACAGCGCATCCTGCATGGCGCAGACCTCGCCTGCGTCCATTTTGTCCAGCACGCCCTCAATGGCCGATTCGAGCGCGCGCTGCGCCGTCCACGCCAGCATCCCCATATTGAAGCGCGCGCCACACAAAAAGTAGCTCATGCCCGGCGCGAGCCATGCCGCGCGATTTTCTTTCCCCGCAAGCGCCGCGCGCAGCGCGCCAAAGCACGCGTCCCGGGCGGGCGGGCCTTCGCGCGGCTCGGGCGCCTTTTTTCCCACCGTCGAAAGCATGTTGATCAGCGATTCTTCGGTCATCTGGTCTTTGATCAAGTAGTCGAGCACCCCCAGCTTGAGCGCCTCCTTTGCGTAGGAAAAGCACTCGTGGCAGCTCAGCACGACGATCCGCTGGTCGGGGTCCTGCGCGCGGATCTGCCGAATCAGCGCAAGGCCGTCCATCACCGGCATTTGAATGTCGGTGATCACCAGATAGGGCCGATGCGCCTGCCAAAGCGCCAGCGCGTCACGCCCATTGCGCGCCTCGAGCACCGGCGCAAACCCGTGCTCTCTCCAGTTAAGGCTCATCTTGATCAGCTCGCGCGACGGAATCTCGTCATCGACGATCAATAGGGCATGCATACCTGCTCCCTCCCCGCTGTATGGCAAGGGCGCAAACCCCGGCGCGCTTGCCCCTGTGCCTATTTTATCAAATGCCGCGCGGTCAAAACAGCATGTGGATTCGTCTTTCGCAAAATTATTCGTTTTTCACTCGGTCGTCGGGTCCGCTTTCCGGAATAGAGAAGCCGATGGTCGTGCCCTTGCCCGCAATGCTCTCAATGACCAGGCGACTGGCCTCGCCGTAAAAGAGGGTCAGGCGGTCGTTGACGTTGGAAAGGCCGATCTGGTTATAGCCCCGCGCCGAGTGAAGCTGTCCCGCCAACAGCTGCCTGAGCACCTCGGGGGGAATGCCCGCGCCGTCATCTGACACCGAGAGCCACAGCCGCCCCTCGGCCAACCGCGCCAGCACCTTGATCGTCCCCTGCCCAACCGGCGCAATGCCGTGAAACAGCGCATTTTCGACCAACGGCTGCAACAGCAGCTTGGGCACCTGCACCTTGAGCGCGTCTTCCTGCGCGTCCAGCAAAAAAACCAGCGCCACGTCGTATCGCTTTTTTTGAATGCGCATGTAATGGTTCAGGTTTTCAAACTCCTCCGACAGCGCGTTGGTCATGCGGGTTTCAGACATGCTCGCGCGCAACAGCGCGTTGAAGGACTGCACCATGTCGGCCAATTCGGGCGCATTTTCCTTCTGCGCAAGGTAGCGCATGGTGTTGAGCGTGTTGTGGATGAAGTGCGGGTTGATCTGCGACTGGAGCAAATCCAGCTGCGACTGGATCATGGCCACCTTGATGCGGCGCTTGTCCACCTGCTCCTGCGTGATGCGGTCGGTCAGGTGGTGTACCGACGCCACCATCTCGTTGTAGCCCGCAAACAGCTCTTCGATTTCGGTCGTCGCGGTTTCGGGCGCCACGCGCACCCATTCCCCCTTTCCAAGCCGCGCCATCGCGTGATTCAGCCGGCGCAGCGGCGCGGTGACGCGCCGGGAGATGATGACGCCCAGGTAGGCAAACAACAGCACCACCAGCGTCGAAACGATAGACAGCGCAAAATACAGGCTGTGGATGGGCGAAGTGATGTGCTCATAGGAGACCAGCCCCCACAATGTCCAATTGGGATACCCGGCCAGCCGGTGCTGGAACCGGGCATAGCGGTTTCCGTCAATCCGGACGTGCTCGCCACCTTCTTGGGTCATCGCCAAAGGCGTAATGTTCGGGTTGCTGCCGGCGCGCAGGATGACGTTTGCGTGCTCGTCTAGGATCATGCCGCTGTCAAACGTCTCGGAAAAGAGCGTCTGCGCCTCGCCCAGCAGGCTGAGCCGCGCGACGTTGATCGCCACCGTTCCCAGCGTCTCGTAGCTCTCCAGGTCGTAGTAGTGGCCAAAGTAGGTGATGGTGTCCTTCTGCCTGTCCGTCGGGTTCGAGATGAGCAGCGGAAAGGTGCTGGGCGCGGAGAAGCGCCCGGAATAGGGCGATGCCATAAACGCCTCATATTCGGGATCGTTCAGCAAAAGGCTGCGGTAGGGCTCCGCCGCGTAGATCGGGTCCAGAATCTCGCCTTCCGGCGCAATCAAGATGATCGATCGAACGCTTGAGTAGCGCGCGGTGATCCGGGCGATCTCCTCTTTCATCTCAAGCGTCTTTGAAAGCGTGCGCTGCTCGGGCAAGAGGCGCATGCTGCTATTCAAGATTGGATCGCGCACGAGCGTAAAATACAGCGAGCGAATCTCGCCCAGCTGGTTGTCCAGCCGGGTCGCGGCCAAACTCATCTTTTGCCCGACGACCAACGACACTTCTTCGCTCAGTCGATCGCGAAAGAGCGAACTCATCGTCAGGATGACCAGCAGCAGCGCCGCCAAAAACGCGAGCAAAAAGTACAGCGTGATCTTGACGCTGATGTGGTGTTGCCACGCCTTGACGCGCGCGGGAAATTCACGGATGGGCCGCATTTCCGGTACCCCTTTTCTTAAACGCGTGGGATGGCGGTAATCGAGCCGCCAGCGCGCGCGGGATTTAGTCAGCGCTTACCTAATATTTCACGCATACAGTATAGCACAATCGGTCAAGCATCGCTTGGGTTTCTGCGCGAATTTCGACAGAATAATGAATGTATTTGATAAAAGCGACTCCAGTTGATGGACGGGCATGGGGGCGTGGTGCTATGATGGACAAAACGGACGAGGGGGGCGATGGCTTGATGGGCACGCTGGAATTCAAGGACATCACCAAGACTTTTCCGGGCGTTGTGGCGCTTTCGCAGGTAAGCTTTACGGCGCGCGGCGGTCAGGTGGTTGCGCTTGTCGGCGAAAACGGGGCGGGAAAATCGACGCTGCTGAAGGTACTGGGCGGCGATTACCAGCCCACCTCCGGCAAGTACCTGATAGACGGACAGCCATGCGATTTCCGAGCGCCACGCGAGGCGATCGCGGCAGGCGTGTCGATCATCTATCAGGAGCGGCAGGTGGTGCCGTTTTTGTCGGTGGCGGAGAACATCTTCATGGAAGGCATTCCCGTGGGCGCAAGTCGCCTGATCGACTTTAAGACGCTCAACCAAATGGCGCAGCGGATCATCGACGAGTTCAAATTGCCCTTCAAGGCAACCGATCGCGTGCGTGATCTGTCGGTCGCCTATCAGCAGATGATCGAGATCATGAAGGCGTACCGGCGCAAGCCGCGCATCATCGCCTTTGACGAGCCGACCGCGTCGCTGTCTGACGCCGAGATCGAAGTGCTGTTTCAGATCATCGAAAAGCTCAAAAAAGAGGGCATCATCATCCTGTACGTCTCCCACCGCATGAAGGAAATCTTCCAGATTACCGACGAAGTGGTCGTGCTCAAGGACGGGCAGATGGTGGGGCAAGTGCATACCGCGGACGCGGACGAGCTGTCGGTCGTCAAGATGATGGTCGGGCGCAACCTGGGCGACATTTTTAAAAACCTCAGGCGCAACGACAAGATCGGCCCCGTCGTATTGGAGGCCAAGGACTTGGTTGCGGACAACGTAAAGGGCGTCAGCTTTACGCTGCGCGCAGGCGAAGTGCTGGGCTTCGCGGGGTTGGTCGGCGCGGGACGCACCGAAACCATGCGCGTGCTGTTCGGCGCGGACAAGCGCAAGTCGGGCGACATTCTGATTGAGGGACAGCCCGTCAAGCTGCACTTTCCGGAGGATGCCATTCACTTAGGGATTGCGCTGTGCCCGGAAGACCGCAAGGAGCAAGGCATCGTCGCGCGGCGGTCGGTGATGAACAACATCTCCATGGCCGTGCTGCCTTCGCTGGTCAACAAGGGCTTTATCAACCGCCTCAAGGAAAAAAAGCTGGCCGAAAAGGGCGTGGAAGACCTCAACATCAAGACGCCGTCGATCGACAAGCTGATTGGCGAACTGTCGGGCGGCAATCAACAGAAGACCATTCTGGCGCGCTGGCTGGCGTCCAGCCCCAAGATTCTGATTTTAGACGAGCCGACAAAGGGCATTGACGTGGGGTCCAAGTCGGAGATCTATCAAATCATCTGCGACTTGGCCGCACAGGGCATTGGGGTCATCATGGTGTCAAGCGAGCTTCCGGAGATATTGGGCGTGTGCGACCGGATCATCGTCATGTGCCAAGGGCGCATTACGGGCACGCTTCGGCGCGAGGATGCGACCGAGCACAAGGTGCTGATGCTGGCGATGAAGGACATGCTGGGAGGGAAAGACCATGAATAAGCAGAATGAACAGGAAACCGGCGCAAAGACAAACGCCTTGACGGCGGCAGGTAAGCGCCTCGTGCATTCGGACAAGATCGGTCTGGTGGTCGCGCTCGTGCTGATCATCGTCGTGTTCCAGATCTTGACCGGCGGCAAGTACTTCACGCAGGCCAACATCGTGAATATCCTGATCGCCATGTCGGTCGTGGGCTTAGTCACGATCGGCGAGAGCTTTTTGCTGATCACCGGCAAGGTCGACCTGTCGCCCGGATCGGTCGCGGCGTTTTCGGGCGTGCTGGTGGCGCTGCTGCTCAATACCGGGATGAACCTGTTTCTGGCGATCCTGATCGTCGTGGCGGTGGGTCTTTGCATTGGCCTGATCAACGCGGTGCTCATCAACCGCCTGAAGCTAGAGGCCTTTATCGCGACACTCGCGACCATGTCGGTCTTTCGCGGCCTTGCGTACATCATCTGCGGCGGCAAGGCCGTGTTTATCACCAATGGCGACTACCTAAAGCTGGGCGCGGGGCGCGTGCTCGGCGTGCCGGTTCCGGTCATCTTCTTTATCGTCCTGTTCATCCTATTTGCGGTGGTGCTTGCGCGCACCCGCTTTGGCCGCCACGTCTACATGGTGGGCGGCAACCCCACCGCCTCGCGCCTGACCGGCATAAACGCGCAGAAAGTGCTGATCGCGCTGTACATGATGACCTCGGCGTTTGCCGCGCTCGGCGGATGTATCATGACCGCGCGCATGTCCTCGGGGCAGCCGATGAGCTGCGAGGGACTCGAGTTTGACGCGGTCACCGCGGCGGTGCTGGGCGGCGTGGCCATGTCGGGCGGCGTAGGCACGCTGGGCGGCGCGCTGATCGGCCTGCTCATCATGCAGGGCTTCAACAACGGCCTGATGATGCTCAACATCCCGTCGTTCTGGCAGACGGTTTCGCGCGGCCTGCTCCTGATTGCGGCGCTGTCGTTTGACTACGTGCGCAACCGCAAGGAGAAGCGCTTGAACGGCTGATCCATGGGTTCCTTTTCGGGCTTGGCCTTGGGTGCATCCGCTCTGGGCGGATAAAATATAACTATTTGGAGGGTATCACCATGAAGAAAACACTGGTCGTCCTGCTGGCTCTGGCAATGTTGTTGGGCAGCGTCACCGCCTTTGCGGCGGAAGCGCCCACGTTGGCCTTCATCTGCAAGGATCTTTCTCAGGAGTGGTTTGTCGGCACCTCAACCGCCATGCTGGAAACCGCGACCGCGCGCGGCGCCAAAGATGTCTTGATGTTTGACTGCGGCATGAGCCCTGACAAGTACATTACCGCCTTGGACAACGCGATCGCCCAGCAGGTGGACGTGCTGATCGTATGCCCGCCCGATCAGAAGCTGTCCCAGATAACAGTCGCGCGCTGCGCCGAAGCGGGCATCAAGGTCATGGCGGACGATGACGGCCTGATCGACGAGACCGGCCTGCACATCGCCCCGGCGCTCGAGCTGGACGCCTACAAAGTTGGCGAGGGCATCGGCGAATACTTGGGCAACTACGTGACCACCAACGCGATCACCGATTTCACCGATGTCGGCTACATCTGCATGACGATGAGCGAAGTCTCCTCGTGCGTGCCGCGCTCGACCGGCGCCGTGGACAAGTTCACCGCGCTCGTTCCGGCGTTCCCGCAGGACAAGATCATCAAGGCGGACTATGACGGCACCTCGGACAAGGGCTTCAACGTCGCCGCCGCCACCATCACCGCCAACCCCGACGTCAAGATCTGGCTGGTCACCGCCCCCAACGACGAAGGCGCACAGGGCGCAACCCGCGCGCTTGAGCAGGCCGGCAAAGACAAAGACGCCATCGTCATCGGCGTAGGCGGCTATCTGGCCAAGGACGAGTTCAAGAAGGAATTCTCTTGCTTCAAGGCGACCGCCTACATCGACCCCATCCTGGACGGCACCATCGCCGCGAACGCCGCCATGGACTGGATCGAGCAGGGCACCGTTCCCTATGCGGATTACAAAAAGGACGGCTGCGAATTTGGCGTGTACCCGTTCAGCGCAACGATGGTTGACGCAAGCAATTACGTCGAGATCATGGGCGAAAGCGCCAAGTAATTTCATCCATCGGTTATGACGCAAAGCGTCCAGTCATTTCATCCATCGGTATGACGCAAAGCGGGGACGGCGCGGCTGTCCCCGCTTTAAAAAAAGGAGGAGCCGGTCATGACTTCAAGAGAACGCCTCATCGCGGCCATCCACCACCAGGCGCCCGACCGCTGCCCGATCGACTTGGGCGCAACCGGGCAGACCGGGATGAACGCGAGCACCATGTACAAATTGCGCAAGGCGCTGGGTCTTCCCGAAAAGCCGATCCGCATCATAGAGCCTGCGCAGATGCTGGGAATGCCGGACGAGGATCTGCTGCGCGCGGTAGGCTGCGACGTAATCGGGCTATGGAACCGAAGCAATTTTCTGGGCTATAAAAACGAAAACTGGAAACCTTGGAAAATGCCAGACGGAACGCCGGTGGAGATGGGCGGCGACTTCCAATATGATGTGGACGCTGCCGGCAACACCTTCGTCTATCCGCAGGGCGATCGACAGGTGCCGCCAAGCGCCATGCTGCCTGCGGGCGGCAGTTTTTTTGACGGGATCGACCACTGCGCGCCCTACGATTTTGACGAGCTGGACGAAGATCAACTGGACGCGCGCGCGGACTTTCAAGATGATTTCGCGCTTGCCTCAGACGAGGACGCACGCTACTGGGAACGCGAAAGCCGGCGGCTGTTTGACGAGACGCAGTACGGCATTGTGGGGCTGCTGGGCGGCGCGGGGCTGGGCGACGTGGCGGCGCTGCCCGGACCTTTCTTAAAGCATCCCACCGGCATTCGCCGCATGGCTGACTGGCTGGAAGCGCACCTGCTGTTTCCCGATTACGTGGACGAAGTCTTTTCCTATCAGACCGAAGTCATGCTCAAAAACCTCGAAATATACCGCGAAGCGGTGGGTGAGCGCATCCAAGTGATCTGGATCTCCGGCACCGACTTTGGCACCCAACACGCAACCTTTCTAAGCCCGCAAGTCTTCCGCAAACTCTATAAGCCGCACTATCAAAAGATCAACGACTGGGTCCATCAAAACACGGGCTGGAAGACCTTCTATCACTCCTGCGGCGCGGTATATCCGCTGATGGCCGATTTCGTCCAGATGGGCGTGGACATCCTGAACCCGCTGCAACTGTCGGCTGACGGCATGGACGCGGGCAAGATCAAGCAGGAATTTGGCCAGGAACTCACATTTTGGGGCGGCGGCGTGGACACGCAGCAGACGCTGCCGTTTGGAACGCCAGAAGCCGTGGAAAAAGAGGTCGAGGCGCGCCTTGCCTGTCTCTCCCGTGGCGGCGGGTACGTGTTTAACCCCATCCACAACGTCGTTTCAAACGTCCCACCGGAAAACCTGATCGCCATGTACCGCTGCGCGCTCGGCTGAAAGATTGGCTAAAATACCGATGCAAAAATCCGGCGTTCCCGCTGCGGAACAGCCGGTTTTTTGTCTTGCACCTCTCGCGCCAATGGCCTTTGACGGTTCTTGGTCGTTTTATTGGCGCGTTGCCGCGTTGATCCTTGATTATCGCTATTTTGTGTGGTAAAATAAGTATGTTTGTAACGTCTAATCTTTTTCGATGGGGAGACGGGGGTATTTACCATGAAGGCGCAGAAGGCTCGCCACAACACACGATACTACCTATCGCTCATGGTGTTGGCCGTTTTTCTGGTCGCCATGCTTTGGTTTTTGATTGGGCGGTATACCGATGAGTTCCGGGCGACGCTCAACGAGGAAACCGAAACCTACATGATGGAAATTGCCGAGCAGGTCACGATGGTGATGAACGCGCGCGTGGACAACAATTT
>JAVXNW010000089.1:0-10433 GCA_036645575.1 Clostridia bacterium
TGGTGTGGAGGGGGGCGAGAAGCCCCTCCTCCGCGTTCAATCACCGCGTGAGCGCAGCACGGCACCGCAGTGCCGGGCTGCCCCTCCTCCGCGTTCAATCACCGCGTGAGCGCCAGCACTTGCGCTCGCAGCGCCGCATCCGCTTGATTGTCCGTGACGATCGCATTCTTAGACGAAAAGTATGTCGCGATGCCAAGTGGTCAGTTCTTCCCTGCCGGACTCGGTGATCAGCACGCCATCCTCAAGGCGCACGCCGTACCGGTCGTTGGCAAGCCAGATGTCCAGATTGAACACCATCTTCGCCTCCAGCACCTGCGCCGTGCGGTCGTCCACCCACGGCCCTTCACACTCCTGCAACCCGGTTCCGTGCGCCGGACCGTATAGGCTGAATCCGCCAAAGCCGTAGTGGTTCAGCCGCGCTTGGAATTTTTCGTAGACGCGCGCAAACGGAACGCCCGGCGCCATCATGCCCATCGTCTCATCCAGGCACTCGGACGCGATCTTGATCATGTCCATGTGCTGATCGGGCAGCTTGCCCAGCACGGCGACGCGGCCGATATTGCCGCAATAGCCGTTGTATTTCGCGCCTACCGAAAATTGCACCATTTCATTTCCTTCAAGCGCGCGGTCGGTTGACTTGCACAGGCTTTGGTAGGTCGCGGGGCCGCTCGTCACCCAGCAGGGATAGCCAAAGCCCTCCGCGCCCATCTCATAGGCGAGCGCCTTCCAATGACCCAGCAGTTCGCGCTCGCGCACGCCCGGCGCGATCATCTTGGCGGTCTGCTTGAGCGCCTCCTCCGTGATCCGGTAGCCCTCCTTGAGCAGCGCGATCTCGGCGTCCGACTTGTGCCAGCGCAGTTGCATGATCAGGCCTTCCGCACTCACCAATTCCGCGCCGTCCGCGCCCGCGCAGATGTCGGCGTAGATCGTGTGCGGGATCGTGTTGGGGTTGGCGATGCCGATGCGCTTGATCGGCATTTTTTTGCGCAGTTCATCCAAAATCATCCGATAGCTCCAAGGGTGCGTGGGCTTGTCCCACTCGGGCGCGCTGGTCTCGACGTACATCGGATGCACGCGCACGTCGTCTATTAAGGCGAATTGCACCGCGAAGTCGTAGGATTCGGGGCCGCCGGTCAGCAGGATGGGCGCGCCTTCCACCGGCACCAACACCCCGACAAAATCAAACACCGCCCAGAAATTGCTCAGATAGCGGACGGTTGCGGATTCACACTCACAGGCATGGGTGACGAGGAGGTCGATGTCGCAAGCGCGCATGGCGGCTTGCAGGCGCGTGATTCGTTGCGCGTATTCCTCGCGCGGAATTTGAAGCATTGGGCTGCTCATGGATTTTTTCCTCCGATTTGCTTTTGACTGTGGCGCGCTCACTGGGGCGCTGCTGTTTTTTTTCGGGCATAAAACGACATAAGGGGGGCTTTCGCCCCCCTTATGCGCCGTGTTCCGGCGTGATCTCGATGTAAGGCTTAGCCGACGTACTTCATGTAATCCGCGATGTTGGTGGCGTCGATCACGGCCAGTTCGATGTTCTGGGTCTTGGGCACTTCTTCACCGGCAAAATGCTTCTGAACCGATTCGAGGGTCATCTGCACGATGTTGGCAGCGGACACGCCGATGCACATCTTGTAGTACTTGCTGCCGCTGTTGATCAGGTTGAACGGCTCGGAACCCCATGCGCCCGCGCAAACCACGATGGTGCCTTCGGCGGCGTTCAGCTCAAGCGCGGTTGCCGCGCCCTGCGCCGCGTTGTCCACCGCCGCCCAGATGACGTCAATGGGCTTCATGATGTTGTTCGAGACGATGTTGGCGGCGGACTCGCGCGTCTCGCCAAAGTCCTGATTGAACACCCACTCGATGTTCTCGGCGCCCAGTTCCGCGGTCAGCGTCTCAACAAACGCCTCGGAGCGGACCTGCGTATGCACGGCGTTGAGCATGGCCAGCACGCCAACCTTCACCTTGCCGCCAAGGTTTGTGCGCGCGTAGTCCGCGACCCACTTGGCGCACAGGCGCCCGGTGTCGGCGTGATCCCACGCGACGTGGGTAACGAGGTCTTTGTAGGCGGTGCCGCTGTCAAAGGCGAAGACCGGGATGCCCGCCGCGCCGGCCGCTTCGAGCGTCGGGATGATGCCGTCCGCGTTGACGGGGTCGATGAGGATCGCGTCGTACTTCTGGGTAATGAAGTCTTCGACCTGTTTCTGCTGCGTTTCCGCGTTCAGGTTGCCGTCCTGCACGTTGATCTCGCCAAAGCCCATGGCGGGACCCTGTGCCATCAGCTCGTCGTAGACCGCTTTGCACCACTCGTCGTACATGGTGATATGCGCAACGCCGATGCGCTTGCCCTCCCAGGGCTTGGGTGCTTCCGCGACCGCCGTGCCGCCAAGGAGCGAAACCAACATAACCACGAGCAGGAGCAGGGACATGAGGGACCTACGCTTCATAACCGTATCCTCCTATTATTTTATTCGCCGCATCCGCGACGAGGGAAGACAATAAAAACGCGACCGGGCGTGGCGTCCTATTGACGGATCACGCGACTGCGGCTTGCCGGGCTGATCAGCGCGGCGGTTAGACACACAGCGCCATGATGCGCTCTTGGGAGAGCTCTTCGCGTTTAAGCTCGCCCACCTTCCGCCCCTCGTGCATGACCAGCACCCGGTCGGACATGCCGACCACCTCGGGCAGTTCTGAGGAGATCATGATGACGGACTTGCCCTGCTTGACGAGCGCGTCAACCAGCAGGTATATTTCGCGCTTGGCGCCCACGTCGATGCCGCGCGTCGGCTCGTCCAAGATGATGATCTCGCTGTCCTGCAACAGCCACTTGGCGATGACCACCTTTTGCTGATTGCCGCCCGACAGGTACTGCACCTCGGTGTCGATGCTGGGGGTGGAGATGCTCATTTTCTCAATATACTCCTCGGTGTACTTGCGCTCCAAGGCGCGGTTCATGATGTTGCCCTTGGAAACCTTGTCCATGCTGACCATGCAGATGTTGTCAAGCACGGTCGCCATCTGCACAAGGCCCTGCTTTTTGCGATCCTCCGGCACGAGGCCAAAGCCCAGAACGATCGCCTGACGAAAGCGCGTGATCTTGATCGGATGGCCTTTGAGGAGGATCTGGCCGGATTTGATCTTATCGATGCCCAGAATGGCCCGCACAAGCTCGGTGCGGCCCGCGCCGACCAAGCCCGCCACGCCCAGTATCTCGCCCTTGTGCAGCGTGAAGCTCACGTGATCCAATACGCCGGGGCGAAAGATGTCCTTGACTTCAAGCACGACGTCGCCCAGCGGCAGGCAACTCTTGGGGTACTCGTTTGAAACCTCGCGACCCACCATCATCGCGACCAAGTCGTGGCGCGTCACATCCGCGACCGGCAGCGTCTTTATGTGCAATCCATCGCGCAGGATGGTCACGTTGTCGGCCAAGTCGAAGATCTCTTCCAAGCGGTGCGATATGTAGATGACGGTCACGCCCTGCTCGCGCAGCATCTTGACGGTGCGGAACATGATCTTCTGTTCCTTCTCGGTAAGCGTCGCGGAGGGCTCGTCCATGATCAGCACCTGGCAGTTGCGGTTGATCGCCTTGCAGATTTCGACCATCTGCTTTTGCGCGACAGAGAGATTGGCCACCACTTCGTTTACGTCGATGGCAAGACCCAGCTGGCGCAAGAGCGTGTCCGCGCGCGCGCGCATGGCCTTCCAATCGACGAGGCCGCCCCTGTAAAGGAGCTTGCCCAAGAAGACGTTCTCGGCAACGGTCAGCGTCTCAGAGAGCTTTAGCTCCTGATGAACCACGCTCACGCCGCCCAACTGCGATTCAAATGGGGACTTAAACAGCACCGGTCGGCCGTTTAGCAGCACTTCTCCCTCTTCCGCGCGGTAGATGCCGGCCAGAATCTTAATCAGCGTGGATTTGCCCGCGCCATTCTCGCCCACAAGCGCATGAACCGTGCCCCGCTCGACGGAAAAGGTAATCCGGTCGAGCGCCTTGACGCCGGGGAAACGCTTGGAAATGCCTTTGAGTTCCAGAATATAGTCGCTCACCTTCAGCCCTCCTCGCCTTACTTGCGCTTGTTGCGCACCACGTCCAGCGCGACCGCGCCGATCATGACGACGCCCTTGAGCACGTCTTGCACGAACGGATTGACGTTCATCATCGTCATGCCGTTGAAGAAAAGCATGAGGAAGATCGCGCCAAAGAGGCCCTGCACGATTTTTCCGCGCCCGCCGGCCAAGCTGATGCCGCCCAGAATACAGGCGATCGTAGAGTCAAACTCGTAGAGGCTGCCGTTGGTCAGCGCCGCGCTGTCCAGCCGGGTGACCAGCACCACGCTTGATATCGCGCACAGGCCACCCGCGATGGTGTAGACCAGCGCGCGGTATTTCTTTACGTCAATGCCCGCAAAGTACGCCGCTTCCTCGCCGCCGCCCATGGCGTACAGGCAGCGTCCGAACTTGGTGCGCGTGGTCACGAACATCGCGATCACAAACATGCCAATCATCATCGCCACGCTGATTGGAACGCCCCACTCCGCGCCGCCGATAAAGCCGCGCCCGAAGAACTGGATCGATTCGGGCATACCGGGGATCGGGGTCGCGTTGGTGATGATCTTGCTGGTGCCCTTGCAGATCATCTGAAAGCCCAAGGTGACGATAAAACAGGGGATGCGCGCATAGGCAATCAACAGGCCGTTGCACGCGCCGACCGACATGCCCACCACAATGGCCGCCAAAATGGCCAGCCAAGGGTTCCAGCCGCCAAACTTGATCAGCCACGCCATGGTGCAAGAGGTCAGGCAGACGTTTTGCCCAAGAGACAGGTCAAACTGGCCGGTGGTGATGATCAGCGCCTGACCGATGCAGACGATGGCAAGCGAGGTGGTCTGCTGCAAAATATTGCGCAGGTTCTTGTAGGAGAAGAAATAAGGCGAAGCGATGGAGAAAATGACGACCAGCACCAGAATAGCCAACACGATGGCATAGTCCTTGGTGAACTTGGATACCCGGGAGCCCAGCGTCTTGCGCTGCCTGAGTACGGCGGTTTCACTCATGGAATATCGATCCTTTCCTGCTTGAATTTGTCCCTCTATGCCGGATCAACGCGCGCCATGCGCAATTAAGACGATGGCCTGCCGCCGCGTCAGGGCAGCAGGCGCTTGGTGGTTATGCGCAGGTAGTTGAGGTTCGGGCGAAAGCCCTCGGCGTAATCGACGCCGCTCTGGAAGCCGCGCACGCGCGAGCAGGTCTTGACGAAATCCAAAAAGTCGATGTGGTCGTGCTCCAGCATCCAGACGATCTGGGACTTGTGGCAGGAGAGCGCCTCGAGCTTTAGGTCGATGGTGCTCGTGATGTCCACGTACTCGGTCGGGATAAAGCCGGTCCCCGCCACCGGGTCCATGTGGTAGATCGGGCAGGTGGGCGAAATGGGCGCGTCGCTGGGCACGTCAAAGTGCGGAAGGCTCGCGCCAAAGGAGGCGCGCAGCACCGCGTAATAGGTCTGCATGTGGTCGTTCATGTAGTCCTGCTCGTTGTGGGTGATGATCAGATCGGGCTGCACCTCGCGCACGACCGCGGCCAAGCGCCTGATCAGCTCGTCGTTTTCGGCGGTCACGAACAGGTCGCCGATATCGACCGAATAGTGGGCGGCGCCGATCACCTTCGCGGCGGCCTCGGCCTCCTGAAAGCGCATCTCGCGCAGCGGCGCGGGCGCGATTTCCATGTGCCCCAAGTTCCCGTTCGCGACGTGGCAGACGGCAACCTCGTGGCCCATCTTTACATATTTCGCAAGGGTGCCGTAGCACCCGATCTCTAGGTCGTCCGGATGGCACCCAACCGCCAGAATTTTCATTGCGTCTTTCCTCCTATTTAATCAAAAGGGTCAAAAATAAACTTTGCACCCTCGGCCTTGCGATTGCACTTGCGCGCCACAGGTTTCATCTCCCGTTCGCGCTGTGGGCAATGTCCCCCCACGATAGGTATATTACCTTCTTTTCGCTAAAATTGCAAGTGTATTCTTCTCAAATTTAGAATTTTGCCTATATTATTTCTGTTTCGTCTCGCAATTAGCTGTCTTCCTGCGGGCGCAGTATGAACCATCGGGTTCCAAAAAAATGCGCGCGGGATCTCCGCGTCGGCAATTGTATTTTCGCGTCCAATCTGCTACAATGAGCGCATCACCATTGAAAGGAACCGCAAGTATGAGTCGATTGGGCGATACGATCAGGCAGGCGCGCGTGGGCGCGAATATGACAGAAAAACAACTGGGCAAAAAGAGCGGATTCTCCGAGAGCATGATCAAGGAGATCGAGGGGGGCCGGCGCATCGCCTCTGACGAGCAGGCGCAGCGCATCTTGAAGGTGATGGGGGTAAAGAACCCGGTATCGACGGAATTGGAGGTTGCGGCGGAACCGGCGGTTCAGCTGCGGCCTAGACCCAGGCCCTACGTGCTGCCGCTCCCGGCGGCGGAGGTCGTCGAAAAACAGCCTGACGCGCCGAGCGAGGCGAGCGACGCCTGGCGTGACGCGCTGGGCGGCGTGGTCAAGCGGGTGCCGGTGACCGGGTCTGACGGCATGGTGATCGACCACGAGCTGACGCCGATTGTGGGCGGCAAGATCGAGGGCGGCGCGCCCGACAAGGTGTTTTACTATCGCTGCAACGACGATTCGCTGCGCGGATACCGGATTCACGCGGGGGATCTGCTGCTGACCATTCCGGCGCAGACGATCACCGACCTTGCGATCATGGTGCTGCAATACAAGGGCGAGCGGATTGCGCGCAAGGTGAACAAGCTGGACGGCGGGAAGGTGCTGCTTCAGTGCTATGACCGCGAGTTTGAGACGGAAAAAGTCGACCGAAGCGAGGTGCTTCCGATCGGCGTGTGCGTGCGCCTGACCAGACGCCTGTAGGCGCTGGGAAAGGCGCCCGCGTCAAATGAATTCCTTTAGGTATTTGCTTCGGCTGGGATGCCGGAGCTTGCGCAGCGCCTTTGCCTCGATCTGGCGGATGCGCTCGCGCGTGACGCCGATGTAATCGCCGACCTCCTCGAGCGTGTGCGGCTTTTCGCCGTGCAGGCCAAAGCGCATTCGGATGATGGTCTGTTCGCGTTGGTTGAGCGTCTCGAGCTGCTTGTCGATTTCCAACTTCATGATGGTGCCCACGGCGATATCTTCGGGCGAGGACATGCTCTTATCCTCGATGAAATCGCGCAGGGAGCTCGCGTCGTCGTCGCCCACCGGGGTGTCGAGGGAGACCGTCTGGCTGGTCATTTGAAGGATTTGCTCGACGCGCTCCCTCGGAAAACCGGTTATCTGGGCCAATTCCTCATAATCCTGCGCGGGCTGCTGCTGCGCGGAGAGCTGGCGCGCCGCCTTCTGCACCTTGCGGACGTCCTCGCCCATGTGCACCGGCAGGCGAATCGTCCGGTCCTGGTCGGCAATGCCCCGCATGATCGCTTGGCGTATCCACCAGGTTGCATAGGTCGAAAACCGAAAGCCGAGCGCGGGATCATAGCGGTCCACCGCCTTCATAAGCCCCATGTTCCCCTCTTGAATGAGGTCCAAAAACGATAGCATCCGCGTGCCCCCGACGTACTTTTTGGCGATGCTGATCACCAGCCGCAAATTGGCGCACACCATCGTGTCCTTGGCCGCTTGGTCCCCTTGAGCAACCAGCACCGCCAGCCGACACTCCTCTTCCTTGCTGAGCAGCGGCGCTTTTCCCGCCAACGTCAGGTAGTGCTTCACCGGATCGGCGCAGGCACAATCCGCCTGCTCCGCCCATTCCGGCGCCTCGCTGGGTTTCAATTCCTCGCTCATTTTACCCTCCTTCCTCGCCACCATCCTCTTAAATATCCAATTTGGCGATCGATCCGCCGCAATTCGACAAGACCTGTCAAATTGCCCTTCATTGCTTCTCATGACAGACTACCACATGCCGCGCACAACTGTCAAGCACTGTGTGTGCAGGTGTGAAAAGGACCGCCGCGATTTGCGGCGATCCTTTTGAATTATTCGCCCTGGTACAGGGCTTTGACCCCTTCATATAGGCGTCTGTATTTTTTGTAGCGTGCGTCGTAGCGCGCTTGATTTTTTTGATCCGGCACGAATTGCTCGGCGTAGGCGATCATGTCCGCTTGCGCGGCGGCGATCGAGGGGTACTTGCCCAGCCCCACGTAGCCGATCAGCGCGGTCGCGAGCGTGCCGGCCTCCTTGTTTTGGGGCAGGTAGATATTCCGGCCAAATACGTCCGCGCGGATCTGCATCCATAGCGGCGAGTTGGAGCCGCCACCCACGGTGATCACGCGCCTGACGTCGATGCCCGCGGCCTCGAGGCACTCGAGGTTCAGCCGCATCTCGTAGCTCTCGCCCTCGAGAAACGCGCGAAACAGCTTGCCGCGCGATGTGCCCAGGCGAAGCCCGATCACGGCGCCGGGCGTCGCGGCGTCCATGTAGGGCGTTCCACCGCCCGCGAGGTAGGGCAGCACGTACAGGTCGGTCGGCTGATCGGGCGCCTCTTGGTTGAGCCGCCGATAGGCGTCCGGCGTCCCCGCGATGTCCTGCGCGAGGGTGTCGCGGAACCACTTGACCGCGCACCCGCCCGACATGTTAAACGCGTAGGTCACGTAGGTGTCGTTTGCCAAAAAGGGCACCACGGGGAAGTTGTATTTGAGCAGCTTGTCCATATCGAGCGTGTCCGCCCGCATGACCGAGGTGATGCAGTCCACCGTCCCCATGCCGTTGGCGACGTCGCCCGCCTCCCACGCGCCCGAGCCAAGCGCGGCCATGATCTGGTCGTGCCCGCCGACGATCAGCTTGACGCCCGGCGTCATGCCCAGCCGCTTTGCCATCTCCGTGCTCATGCCGCCCACCACGCTCGCGCCGGGCACCGGCTCCGGCAGGATCGCGGGATCGATCCCGGCAAAGGCGATCGCGTCCGGAATCCATGCCTTTTGAAACACCTGAAACATCGCGCTGCGCGCCGCAAGCGAGTAGTCGCACTTGTGCGCGCCGCCCAGCATGTGGGTGATAAAGTCGGCAATGAAGCAGATCTTGCGCGTCTTTTCGAGGATTTCCGGCTTGTTCTCCTTCATCCAGCGCAGCTTGTACAGCGCGAACATCGGTTCAACGCCCTGTCCGCATTCGCAAAATATCTCGCGCGCGCTTTTGATTTTCAGGTATTCGTCGCACGCCTCTTTTCCGCGCTTGTCCATGTAGATCATGGTGTTTGCCAGCACGCGGTCCTGCGCGTCCAGACACACAAACGACTCGCCAAAAGAGGTGACGCTGATCGCCTGAATGCGCGTGCCCAAGCCGCGCGAGGATTCCTCCAGCACCGCCAGCGCCGAATCCAACAGCACGCGCGGATCCAGCTCGTATAATCCCTCGCCCTCGCTGATCAGGTCATACTCCCGGTAAGCATGGGCAACCACCCGCGCATCCCCCTCAAACACCGTGCTCTTTACGCCCGATGTCCCCACGTCCAGTCCAATAACCGCCATTGTGTTCTCCTTTCGAAACCGCCTTCGCCACAGGCCAATGCCATTTGTTCGCGCGATAAGCGCAAAGAAAAGCGGGGCGTGCCATCTTCGCCTTGCTGGGTACGCGCCTTATCGGTTCTCGCTAGTATAGCATAAAACGCCCGCTTTGGAACATTTCGCCGCGCAAATTCTTATTTAAACCTCGAAAGCGGCAAGGCCCGGGTTTCGCGCTTGGTGTTCTTACGCGCATAAAAATGCGGCCGATCAATGCGACCGCTTTTTTCTGTGGCTTCCTTATTAAAGGCGCACGCGCCTACGTGGGCGGTTCAAACGCCGGGCAATGCCGCGCCTATTTTTGATGGGTGGAATGCCCGATCAGAAAACCAACGCTGCCGGAGACGAAATCGCGCAGTTGCGAGATTGTGGCGGTTGCCGCGTCGTTTCGCACGAAGTGATTGTGCGCGATCATCAAAAGAAGCAGCGCCAGGATGCCGATCGCCGCGACCACCAAAATTTGCAGTTGGACGCGCTTCTCCTCGCCCTCCCCCGCGCCGCTTCCCGGCATTTCGGGCTTTTCCCCCGCCACCTTTCCCGGCATTTCGAAGCTTCCCCGCGCGGCGTTTCCCGGCATTTCGGAGGTTCCCTTTGCGGGGCTTTCAGGGCGTTCCGCCGCAGCGCCTCCCGGCATTTCGGGGCTTCCCGAATCGGTCGCGCCACCTTGCCGATGCGTGCTTTCCGCGCCGGACGCAAAGCCGATCCGCACGCCTTGTGCGCGCGCCCCGCAAAAATCCATGGTTGCCAAAGCACGCGCCCCCGTCCCCGGATTCGCCCCCGCGCTTGCCCCCGTACCCGCCCCCGCGCCTTCCCCCGTGCCCGCCCCCGCGCTTGCCGCCGTGCTTGCGTGCGACGCTGCGACGGCTTCTGTGACGCCTGCGGGCGACTT
>JAVXNW010000090.1:0-10428 GCA_036645575.1 Clostridia bacterium
CTTCGATGGCAAATTGTCTTAAAAGTCCTTGCGTAATTTTATTATACCCTATCGACCCTCGGAAATCAACCGCGATATTGACATTGAAGAAGGTGATCAGCTTGCCCAAGATGTTGGGCGTCGACATCGAGACCTATTCCTCCGCGCCCCTGCCCAAATGTGGCGTGTATCGCTACGCTGACGCGCCGGACTTTGAGATACTGCTTTTCTCCTACGCTTACGACGATGAACCGGTACAGACCGTTGATCCGGCTTGTGGCGAGCGTTTACCTGCCGACGTGTTAGCGGTTCTGGAAAAACATCCGTTGCCCGATTACGAATGGGAACTCTACGCGCTCGATCAGCGCATCAACGACCGGGGCGTCAGGGTGGATAAGATGCTTGTGAAACAGGCGATGCGGGTCGATCAGGTGTTTTCGGCGCAAGCGTTCCTGCGGGCAAAGGAGCTTACCGGCCTTGAAAACCCCGGCTCCGTGTCCCAGCTCAAGGCGTGGCTGGCCGATCAGGACATGCCCATGGAATCCCTTGCCAAGAAGATCGTGCAGGAGAAGGCGAAGGACGCCGAGGGAATCGTCGGCGAACTGCTCAACCTTAGGCTGGAACTGTCCAAGACTTCCGTGAAAAAGTACGAGGCCATGGCCCGGACGGTGTGCCGCGATGGGCGCATACACGGCCTGTTGCAATTCGGCGGCGCGTCGCGAACGATGCGGTGGGCAGGGCGCTTGGTTCAGGCCCAGAATCTCCCGCAGAATCATTTGCCTGATCTGTCCCTCGCCCGCGAGATTGTGAAAACCGGCGACGAGGAACAGCTTGAGCTGCTGTTCGGCTCCGTGCCCAATACCCTCTCCGAGCTGATCCGCACCGCCTTTATCCCAAAGGACGGCTGTCGATTCATCGTAGCCGATTTCTCCGCCATCGAAGCCCGCGTGCTCGCGTGGCTAGCCGGGGAGGAATGGGTGCTGGAAGAGTTCGAAGGACGCGGCAAAATCTACGAGGCGACAGCCGCCCGCATGTTCTCCGTCCCCGCAGAGACCATTGTCAAGGGCCGGCCGAACTATGAGTATCGCCAGAAAGGGAAGCAGGCAACTTTATCGTGCGTTGCTCAAGGCCAGCTGGTTCTCACGGATTATGGACTCGTCCCGATTGAGCGCGTCACTATCGACCACCGAGTATGGGATGGCGAAGAATGGGTTCATCACGACGGCGTTGTATACCGTGGAAGAAGGGCGGTTATTACCCATGACGGACTTACGGCAACCCCGGACCACCTCGTCTGGATCGAGGGGCAATCGGAGCCGATACAGTTTGGGATCGCCGCCTCCAGCGGCGCACATCTCACAATCACCGAGCATTGTGGGCAAGCAATACGGCTGGGTGAAAATCATCAGCCCGGAAAAGCGCTGGAACAGGAAATGGAATCACTGCCATGTGCTGACAGAATGCACATCCTGCCACAGCATTCAGTGGACGCTTCTCAGCAATCTGACTCGGGGGATATCGAAGGGTTGTCAGAATTGTTCGGAGAAGCCCAAACCGATCCCTATGTGGCTAGACCGAAGGCTGACGGCAGCGAAACAACGTTGCGAGAATCCAAACGATCGCCAGTATCGGCATTATGGGGCGAGGGGCATCAGGTTCAACTTCCCCTCTGTTATTCAGGCGGGCATTTGGATTCTGAAGAATGTGCCAGATGTGCGCAAGGAGTACGAAATGGATCGAATAAACAACGATGGCAACTACGAACCGGGCAATATACGATTTGTCTCCCGGGCAGAGAACTCCGGAAATCGTCGTTTGACGGTTCTGTCGGAATGGAATCAAGAATACTGGCCTTATTGCAGAAATGTTGTCACGCGCATGCTTTCGGCGGGGAAAACACGGGAGGAAATCATCGAGTCTGCGCGGCAAGCCGTCCGGGAAAAGCGGAAAGGCTGGCGGACGATCGCTGCACAGCTCGACTTTATGACATACGAAATGCCGGACCGCATCATCGTTTTACCGTATCGGGACGCCTCGTCCACAATTGCGGCTATGGCGGAGGCGTCGGCGCGCTGAAAGCCATGAATGCTGCGATGCCGGAGGACGAGATGCAGCCGTTGGTGGACGCCTGGCGGGCGGCAAATCCGCGCATCGTCGCCTTCTGGGGCGCGCTGGATCGCGCAGCCCGCGAGGTGATAGAGGAGCACACCTCCGCCCGCGTGGGCAAGGTGGCACTCTACTGGCAGGACGATCGCATGTTCATTCGTCTGCCCGGCGGGCGCAACCTCTGCTACATTTCCCCGCGCTTCGTACCCAATCGCTTCGGCAACAGCGGCATCGGCTATCTCGCGCCTGCCGCGAACGGCCAGTTGGTTGTGCAAGAGACCTTTGGCGGAAAAATTGCGGAAAATGTTACTCAGTCCATTGCCCGCGACCTGCTGGCGCACGGCATGATGAACCTTGAGACGGCGGGATACCCGATTAACTTTCACGTGCACGATGAGGCGGTCATGGAAGTTCCCATCGGCCAAGGCTCCGTAGAGGAGGCCTGCGAGATCATGGCGCGCGCGCCCGCGTGGGCGGAGGGGTTGCCGCTCCGCGCGGACGGGGATGAGCTTGAATACTATCGCAAATCCTGATGCTTATCCGTCTGTTATCTTGCTATCACCGCCATGATGAGCCATGATGTCACTACGAAAAGCGAAAAGGAGCATGACCCATGAGCCATTTTTCTCTCGCGGTATTGCACCGCGAACCCGAGGCGGATTTACCGTGATCTGTACGGCGACCGGGCAACCTACGCCCGGCAAGCGAGCGCGTTTTCCGCTTACGCCTACCTAACCGAAGACGGCGAGTGGCATGAGCTGGGTAAAATGGGCTGGTTCGGCTGTCCCAGCGAGACGCGGGAAAGCAAGGCCGCATACCTCGCGGCGTTCGACCGCGACGTCATTCATGCCGATCCCGAGTTGTACCTGACGATCCTCGACTGTCACATCTAAAAACAATAACTGGCAGTAGCATTTATGCGCAGCAAAGAGCAGTCGATTCGGCTGCTCTTTTACCATCTCTAAAACCATCAAGGAGGAAATTCATGCAGGTAACACACGACCAGAAGCTCCTCATCGCCACGGGCAGGAGCCGCATGGAGACCAACTGGCGGAACAAAGAGCTTTTGTGGAGCGAGCTTTTGAGCAAGCTCTCCCAGCCCACCCGCACGCGGGAAACGGTGGCCGAGTACGCCGCTTACCCCAAGGCTGACAGGGATCGCTGCAAGGACATCGGCGGCTTTGTCGGCGGGTATCTCAAAAATGGCAAGCGCAACAACGCATCCGTGGTCAACCGCTGCCTGATCTGTCTGGACGCCGACAGCGCCGATCCCGGCCTGTTTGATGATCTGGACACGATGTTCTTAGGCGCTTACGCGCTCTACTCCACGCACAGCCACACGCCCGAACGCCCCCGCGTTCGGCTGGTGATCCCACTTTCCCGCGCGGTCACGCCGGACGAGTACGCAGCCATCGCCCGCTGCATTGCGGACGACCTGACGCTTAAGCGCTTTGATCCCACGACGTTTGAACCCGCGCGGTTGATGTACTGGCCGAGTTGCCCGGACGATGGGCAGTATCTTTTTCAGTACGCGGATGCCGCCTTCCTTGACCCCGATACGATCCTCGCCACCTACGCCGACTGGCGCGATCCGTCGCTCTGGCCGACGACGCTGCCGCTGGAAGAACAGATTCGCAAGACCGCGACCAAGCAGACCGATCCGCTCAGCAAGACAGGCATCATCGGCGCGTACTGCCGCGCGCATTCCATTGAGGACGTGATCGAGCGCGAGCTTGCCGACCGGTACACGCCCACGGCGTTCGACGATCGGTATACCTTTGTCGGCGGCAGCACGACCGGCGGCCTTGTGACCTACGACGGCAAGTATGCCTTCTCCCATCACGCAACCGACCCCGCGAGCGGGAAACTGTGCAACGCCTTTGATCTCGTGCGCCTGCACCGTTTCCCCATCGGCGGCGAGGCCCCGGACGGCGCGCCCGTGGGCGACAATATGCGCAGCATCGCCCTGATGCGCGATTATGCCCGGAACGACGAGGCGACCAAGCGCCTGCTAGCCGAGGAACGACAGCAGCAGATCGCCGCCGAATTCACAGAACTGCCCGACGCCGTTTCCGCAAAACCGCAAACCCCGCCCGACGACCCCGACTGGCAGAACAAACTCGATTTGGATAAGCAGGGCAACGTCCGGGATACGCTGGGCAATCTCGCCCTGGTCCTGCGAAGCGACACGCGCCTAAAGGACATCGCCTACAACATTCACCGCAGCAGCCTCGACATCCGTCGCGACGCCGACGGGAACACCACGCTCCCGTGGCTGCAACTCAAGCCCGGCTGGAACGAAACCGATCTGGGCGCGATCCAGATATACCTCGAGCGCATCTACCGCCTGTACACGCCGAGCAAGCTCAAAAGCATCCTGCTCGCCATCGCCGCCGAGCGCGCCTATCATCCCATCCGCGACTATTTCGCGTCGCTCCCCGAGTGGGACGGCACGAAGCGCGTAGAGGAAATGTTTATCACATATCTTGGTTCCCCGGACACCGCCTATACCCGCGCGGTCGCTCGTAAGATGATGGTCGCGGCCGTGGCGCGCATTTACGAACCGGGCGTCAAGTTTGATTCCGTGGTTGTGCTGAACGGCCCGCAGGGTATGGGCAAATCGTCCTTCTTCGCCAAGCTCGCGGGCAAGTGGTTCAGTGATTCCCTGACGCTCACCGACATGAAGGACAAGACCGCGCCCGAAAAGCTGCAAGGATTTTGGATTCTGGAGCTGGGCGAGCTTGCCGGGATCAAGAAAATGGACGTGGAGACGGTCAAGGCGTTTATCACAAGGCAGGATGATAAATTCCGCCACTCCTACGGTTACAGCGTCGAGGATCACCCCCGGCAGTGCATCATCGTGGGCAGCACGAACAACAACGACGGATTCCTGCGCGATATCACCGGCAACCGCCGCTTTTGGCCTGTTACCTGCACTTCATCTTCCCCCAAGCGCCCGTGGGAGGTAGTGGCGGTGGTACCGCAACTCTGGGCGGAGGCTTATCAGCGCTACAAATCCGGGGAAACGCTGTTCCTCTCGCCGGAGCTTGAACAACTGGCCGCTATCGAGCAGACCGCCGCATTGGAATCCGACGTGCGCGAGGGTATGATCGCCGACTATCTGGAAAAGCCGCTGCCCGAGGACTGGAACATGATGGATATTGTGCAGCGGCGCGGATATCTCCGGGACGATCCCTTCATGGGTGGGAACCGCGTAGGCGTGAATCGTCGGGACGTGGTCAGCGCGGTGGAGATCTGGTCGGAGTGCTTCGGCAAAGACCCGACCACGATCAAGCGCTCCGACACCTACGACATTTTCGGGATGCTGATGAAGATCGGCGGGTGGGTGAAGTACGGCGGGAACAGCGCCTCGACGCAACGTCGAGCGCCGTATGGTTTACAGCGGTGCTTTGTGCGGCGGATAGTGTCATGAAAAGAAGCCGATACGATCGTGTTACTATCCGAGATAGTAACGGCTGTACCTGTTACGCCCTTTTGATGGCAACACAGATCGCAACATGTCCGTAGTGGCGATATATAATAGAAGAAATCCAATCGATTACTATGTTACGATCTCCTCTATAGAGATGATGAATAATAGAGTAAAAAGGACATCGTAAGGGTGTATATACGGACACGCTCATACGCGCGCGCGAAGATAACAACGCAACCTGTCCGCTTCGAAATGACCTGAATACACCTCTGATTCCATTGGCCCCGGATAGCCCAACCGTCATAGATAACCCAACCGTCCCAGATAACCCAATCGTCCCAGATAACCCATGTGGGTGCAAGGGTCGAGAAGCCTTCGAAGTTTGCTACCGCATGGGTTATCTATGAATAAAACTATATCTATACTGGGGGTGATCTCCTGAACATCAAAGGCAGTCTCCCGCAGGATTCCCTATTGAGCGAGAGCGACCTCCATCCTTATCAGGCATTCTGCGTGGATTTCATTGAGAAACACGCCGCCTGCGCCCTGTTTCTGGACTGCGGACTTGGCAAGACCGCAATTGCCCTGACCGCCATCGACCATATGATGTTCGACAGCTTCGAGGTAAGTCGCGTGCTCATTATCGCCCCGCTGCGCGTGGCGCGGGACACATGGCCGGCGGAGCTGGAAAAGTGGGCGCATCTGAGAAACCTGCGCATGGAGCGGATAATCGGCTCGCAGAAAGAGCGCGTGGCGGCGCTTGCCCGCAAGGCCGAACTGTACGTCGTCAACCGCGAAAACGTGGAGTGGCTGGTCAAACACTATCAGGGGCGCAAGCTCCCCTTCGACATGCTGGTGATCGACGAACTTTCGTCGTTCAAGAACGGCAAGGCAAAACGCTTCATGGCACTGAAACGGGTGATAAGCCAATTTAGTCGTGTGGTCGGCCTGACCGGCACGCCCGCGCCCAACGGCCTCGAAGATCTATGGCCGCAGATATTCCTGTTGGATCGCGGCGTTCGTCTGGGCAGGACAATGCGCAGCTACATCGACATGTTCTTCACCACGCCGAATAGCTGGCTGCCCTACAAGCACGAACTCAAGCCCGGCGCGGAGAAAGATATCTACAAGCGGCTCTCTGACATCTGCGTATCCATGCGGGCGACCGACCATTTGCACATGCCGGAGCGCGTGGACAACGTGGTGGAGCTGACGCTCTCGACCAAGGAAGAAAAGCTTTACAAGCAGATGGAGCGCGATATGCTGCTTCCTTACGCCGATGGCGATGTTCTCGCGCTCAACGCCGCGACGTTGGCGGGGAAACTGCTCCAATTGTCCAACGGCGCAGTCTACGACGAGTTCCACAACATCCGCGTGATCCACGACAAAAAGCTCGACGCGTTGGAGGACATCATCGAAGCCGCGAACGGCAAGCCCGTGCTGGTGATGGTTCTGTACAAGCACGACCTAGTCCGCATTCAAGAACGTTTCGGGAAATGGTCGCCGGAAAATGAAAACGGCGCGCGGGAACTCAAAACTTCGCAAGACATGACCGACTGGAACGACGGGAAGATTCCCATCGCCGTGACACAGCCCGCGTCAACGGCACATGGTTTAAATTTGCAACACGGCGGCAACACCATCGTATGGTTCGGCCTCAACTGGAGTCTCGAGCTCTACGAACAGGCCAACGCCCGGCTCTGGCGACAGGGGCAAAAGAACACGGTGGTCGTCCATCATCTGGTGGTGAAAGGCACGATGGACGAGCAGGTCATGAAGGCTCTTCACGACAAAGCCGCCGACCAGAACGCGCTGCTCGCGGCGGTCAAGGGCCGCGTAGTGGCCGCCGCCAGTGGCGGATGAAGGCCACACGCAAGGCCAATGAGCAAAGGAGTAGCCATGCCCCGGTAGGGGCTGGGACGACTATTGCGAATTGAGGAGCGGATCAAGGGGGCGATGTGATTTGCTGGAACGTGATATCGTCGCTGCCATTAAGAAATACCTCGCGTCGCTGGGCAGCGACGTTTTCTTTTGGAAGGAGCATGGCGGGACTTACGGAACATCCGGGGTTCCGGACATCATCTGCTGCTACAAGGGGCGTTTTCTCGGCCTCGAGGCCAAGCTCCCCGGCGGCAGACTGACGGAGCTTCAAAATCGGGCACTTAACAAGATTAACCGCGCGGGCGGGATCGCTCGGCGTGTGGAGAGCGTGGAAGACGTAAAAGACATCATCCGACAGGCGGATGAGGAACGGAGGAAATCATGAAACAGGGACGCACACTGCAGGAAGTAGCTGCGGAGCTTGCCCGCCAAAGAGACAGCAAGCGCGATTTCATCGTGGACACGGGCGCGATTCGGATAAGCGACGACGCGCGCGAACTGGTCTTGCGCCACTCAGGCGACGCCGGGCGCGATGAACACTTTGGCATGACGGGGCTGTTCCATAGGCAGCTTGGTTCGGCGCTAGGGATTCCCTCGAAATACTACGACAAAATGCAGACGGAGCTGCCCGCGCTGCTGGCGGAGAACGTCAACGGCTGGCTGGGCGCGCGGGACGGTCGCCAGACAATACGCACACTGGACGGAAACGCCCGCGCCTATTTGAGCGACCGATACAGGCGCATCGACAACTATGAAATCGCCACGGCGACGCTGCCGATCATCGCGGAAATGGACGGCGTACAGATCGAGAGCTGCGAGATCACTGAAAACCGGATGTATCTCAAGGCGGTCAACAGGCGCCTTGAAGCGGAGGTCGTCCCCGGCGACGTCGTACAGGCGGGCATCCTGATTTCCAACTCCGAGGTCGGGCTTGGCTCCGTCTCCGTCATGCCGCTGGTCATGCGCCTGGTCTGCAAAAACGGCATGCTGATTAACGATCTCGGCCAGAAGAAGTACCACATTGGGCGTGAATCCGAGGCCAGTTGGGAACTGTTCTCAGACGTGACCATCGAGGCCGACGATCAGGCATTCCTGCTGAAGCTGCGGGACATTGTTCGCGGCGCGACGGAAGAAGTTCGATTTGGAACCATCGTAAACAAACTGCGCGAAGCGGCGGGTGTGCGCATCACCGGCCGCGTGCCGGAGGTGGTGGAGCTTGCCGCCGACCAATTCGGCTTCAACAAAGTAGAGTCCGACGGGGTTCTCCAGCACCTGATCGAGGGCGGCGATTTGTCCCTGTACGGACTGTCGAACGCGGTGACGCGCCTGTCGCAGGACGTGGAGAACTACGACCGGGCGACGATGCTCGAGCGCGCGGGCTGGCAGATCGCCACAATGCCCCGCGGCACATGGAACCTGATCAACAGCGGGAGGTGAGCGCCCATGAATGAGAAGTGTTTCGCCCTGCGAAAGGGCTGCGCGTGCAGCGCGCTGGCGGTAAAAAACTGCGTAGGCTATCAATGCTGCCCATTCTACCGGCCCGTCTGGCAATGGCAGAAGCGACTTAGCAAGGCGGACATGCGTCTGCGGAAATTACCGTTGGCGCGACAGACGGACATTTCAGAAAAGTATTATCACGGCGAAATGCCGTGGAGGGAGGAACCGATTTGACCGCGAAGGAGTATTTACAGCAGGCGTTTCGCATTGATCAGCGCATCAACGGCAAGCTGGAGATGGTCGCCCGGCTCCGGGAATCGGCCACCAAAGTGACGACGAACATCAGCGACATGCCCCGCGCGTCCTCGCCCAATCTGCAGACGATGGAATCCACGGTGGCGAAGCTGGTTGATTTGGAAGCGGACATCAACCGGGACGTGGACGCGCTGGTCGATTTGAAGCGGGAGATCATCGACACAATCGGCACACTCGACAAACCGGAGCACCAGATGGTTCTGGAAAGTCGGTATCTGTGCTATAAAAGCTGGGAGCAGATCGCGCTGGAGATGAATGTGCAGCTTCGG
This sequence comes from Clostridia bacterium, assembly GCA_036645575.1. Taxonomy (GTDB): domain Bacteria; phylum Bacillota; class Clostridia; order Christensenellales; family Aristaeellaceae; genus JAVXNW01. The sequence goes on from JAVXNW010000090.1 coordinate 9,421, forward strand.
TGGGTGTATCGGCTACATGGGCGCGCGCTATCCGCTTTGGAGCAAAAACTTAACAACAATTGATGAAACAAGCCACTAAAAGCCATTGTAAGCCACTCGGCTCCTGTGATATTCTTATGCTACCCAAATAGGACAGCCCCTGCGAGACGGATCGCGGGGGCTGTTGTTGTCCCTCAACATCGGAACAACGCAGAGCGTTATCCGCCCGACCGCTTGCTGTGTGTCCCGACCCAATTTAAAAGCCCGACGTTGGGGCGACGTGCGCGCGACGCGGGCAAAACAAAACCGCGCGCCCCAGTGAGCGGTTTGTCTCGAGAAAAAATTGTATGGACGGTGATTCAAATGCTTCTGAACACGATGGTCAACCGCCCGCCGGGCGTATCGACCGCATACACCGCGCGGGGATCAGCGAAGAACGTGACGCGTGCGGCGGCGACCGCGTATTGGTAATCGCTCTCGCCAAGCAATGTGGCGGCGGCCTTCGCGGTGGCTCTGCCGCCGTTCAGGAAGAAATACTTCCGCATGGCGCGATCGGGCGCGGCGCGGTCGGCTTGATTTACGAGCGGGCGCGGCGCGCCCAACTTAACGCGCTTGCAGCGCGGCGCGGGGGTGTTCAAGGAAATCCCTTCTTTCATGCGTAGCGGACGGCTTCGAAACGCCTGTTGCTGTAAAGCAGTCCCCGGTCGCTGATGAACTCGCCGACTGTGGCGGCGTAACCACTACCGTCCATGATGGCGAACTTCGATCCCGCCAGCGCGTAAATGTGGTCGAGCAGGTCTTGATTTCGGAGATCGCGGGGCTGTTGGATGATACCGGCGAGGTATTCGGCAATGAACAGCGCCGTGTCACTGTAGCGGGCATTCGCCGGGTCGGTCGTCAGGCGAATGATGCCGTTGTGCGCGACGCCACACCGGCAGGTCAGATCCAGCGCCCGCATGCGGGGGAGTTGATTTGAAAGCGGGAACGGATGCGTCATTTCCGGGTTCACGCCCGCCTGCGTGCTGATTC
>JAVXNW010000091.1:0-10400 GCA_036645575.1 Clostridia bacterium
GGAGCCGCCGCGCGCCATCCGCCTCGACCAGCACATAGTCGCAGCACTGCGCAAGCTCTTCCAAGTTGGCAAGCGCGCCCAGCCGACCGTCGCGCGGCGCAGTGCCCGCCGCGAGCAGCGAACTTTGCGCAAACGCGTCCGCCAGTTCCTGCGCGTTCGGCGAAATCAGCACGGGGCAGGCCGGCGGGAAGATGTGCGTGGTGGTCGCGAGCAGCACCTTTTTCCCCGCGCCGGAAAGCGACTGCCCGAGCAGCCACAAAAGGCTTGTCTTGCCGCCGCCGCCCGTGACCGCCGTCACCCCGGGCAGCACGCCCAGCGCCTCGACGAGCGTCATCTTGTCGCCCAACGCGCCGCTCGCCATGTCTCCGCCCCGCGCGCCATCCGCCATGTCTCCGCCCCGCGCGCCGCGCCGCGCCTTATCTGTCATATCTCCGCCAGCACGCCTGAGGCGTAGCGCACCGACTGCATGGCGTCCTTTGCGTAAAAGTCCGCGCCGATTGACGCGGCGTAGTCCTTCGTCAGCACCGCCCCGCCCACCATGATTCGGTAGTCGCCCGCCGCCCGCAACAGATGAATGGTCTTTTCCATCGACACAACCGTCGTGGTCATCAGCGCGCTCAGTCCGATCAGCTTGATCTGCTCGCGGGTCGCGGTCGCCACAATGGCCTCCGGCGGCACGTCTTTCCCAAGATCCATGACCTCAAAGCCGTAATTTTGGAGCAGTACTTTGACGATGTTCTTGCCGATATCGTGAATATCGCCCTGAACCGTCGCGAGAATCACCCGACCGCGCGATTGCTGCGCGCCGCCATGCGCAAGAATATGCGCGCGGATCGCGTCAAAACCCGCCCGCGCCGCGTCCGCGCTCAGCAGCAGCTGCGGCAGAAAAAGGGTCTTTCGCTCAAAACCGTGCCCGACCTCGTCAAGCGCCGGGATCAGCTGCCCATCGATCACCTCGAGCGGCGCAAGCGTCTTGAGGAGCGCTTCCGCCTTTTTATACGCTTCGCCCTTGAGCCCGCCCACGATCGCCTCGCGCAGCGTCATCTCTTCCGGGGCCGGAAGCGCGCCCGGCGCGCGCCCCGCGAAGTGCGCCATGTACCCTTTGCACGCGTCGTCGCGCCCCATCAGCGCGCGGCTCGCCCAGTACGCGTCCATCATCGGCGCGTTCAGCGGGTTGATGATCCCCGCGCTCAGCCCCGCGCCCAGCGCCATCGCGAAAAACGCCGCGTTCATGCTGGGCCGCTCCGGCAGCCCAAACGACACGTTCGACACGCCCAGCACCGTATGAACGCCTAATTCGCTGCGCGCGCGGCGCACGCACTCGAGCGTCGCCACCGCGCCGCCGCTTGCCGCGCTCACCGCCATCGTCAGCCCGTCTATCAAGATGTCCTCGCGCGCAATGCCGTAGCGCGCCGCCTCCGCAAGGATCTTGCGCGCAATGGCGATTCGACCTTCGGCGCTTTCCGGGATGCCGTCTTCGTCCAGCGGCAGCGCAACGACGCACCCGCCGTACTTTTGAACCAGCGGGAACACCGCGTCCATCGACGCGCGCTTGCCGCTCACCGAGTTGATCAGCGCCTTGCCCGCATATCCCCTAAGCGCCCGCTCAATCGCCGCGGGATTGGCCGTGTCGATCTGGAGCGGCACGTCGATCACGCCCTCGAGCGCAGACACCACCTGCGCAAGCACCGCCACTTCATCGATCCCCGGAAGCCCCACGTTCACGTCCAGAATTTGCGCGCCCGCCGCCACCTGCGCAAGCCCCTCGCGCAAAAGCGTCTCCATGTCGCCCTCGCGCAGCGCTTGCTTGATGCGCGGCTTGCCCGTCGGGTTGAGCCGCTCGCCGATCACAAGCGGCGCCAAGGCCCCGAACGAACACGCCTTGGCATAGGACGAGACCACCGTCAGGCGCTTGGGCGAAAGCGGCACGAGCGGCATTTCCCGAACGAGCCGCGTCGTCTTTCTGATGTGCTCGGGCGTGGTGCCACAGCAGCCGCCGATCAGCCATGCGCCGCCCGCGACCAGTTCCCGCATCGTCTCGGCAAATTCCGCCGGCGCGACGCGGTAGACCGCGCGCCCATCCACCGACACCGGCAGCCCCGCGTTGGGGTTGATCGCGATCGGGATGCTCGTGCACGCGGCCAGCCGGGGCAGCAGCTTCAGCATCTCACGAGGGCCAAGTCCGCAGTTGAACCCCAGCGCCGAGACGCGCAGCCCCTCGAGCAGCGCGACCGCCGCCTCCACCGTCGCGCCGGTCAACAGCTTTCCGTCCTCGTCAAACGACAGCGTCACCACCACCGGCAGGTCGCAGTGCTCCTTGGCCGCAAGCACCGCCGCCTTGACCTCGAACAGGTCGGAAAAGGTCTCGATCAGCACGATGTCGCACCCCGGCGCGCCCGCGCGCACCACCTGCGCAAACGAATCAAGCGCGTCCTCAAAGGCCAAGTCGCCAAAGGGCTTGAGCAGGCGTCCCGTGGGGCCGATGTCCAGCGCGACCAGCGCGCCTTCGCCGCACGATGCGCGCGCAATTTCGACGCCCGCGCGAATCGACGCGGCACAGTCGCGCATTTTTAAGGGGTTTGCGCCAAACGTGTTGGCCTTGACGATGTCGCAGCCGGCGTCTAAGTACGCCCCATGGATGCGCGCGATGGCGTCCGGGTGCGCGATGTTCCAGCTTTCCGGCACTTCCCCTGCGGCAAGCCCGCTTTTTTGGAGCATGGTGCCCATGGCGCCGTCGAAAAAAAGCGGACGCGTGCCGAGCAACTTCTGAAAATCCATCGGAATTTCCCCTTTCAATCGAGACGTTGCGCCGCGCGGGCGCGAAAATCGTGGAGGCGGGCGAGGGGGCAGGGGAGACGCAAAGGGCGGGGATTAGGGCGAGACGCGGTAGGGGCAGTCGCGGCTTTCGCAGTGGGCGCAATCGTGCGTGGCGCGCGCGGCGTTGGCGCGCAAGCCCGTGATCGCGGTCACCGATTTGCTGGGCAGCATCATGCCGCCGCTGGTCAGCGAAAGACCCAGATGCCTAGGGAGATCCAGCAGGTCGAAGAAGATCGGCTGGGCGTCAAGCGCGAGGTCGCCATAGCCGGGGCTGAATCGCGCCGTCTGGCCTTCGCACGACCGCGCTTCGAGCGCCTCCTCGAGCAGCGCCGCGAGCGCCGCCTGCGCGCACGCCGCGCCCGCCAGGTCGCACGCCTGGTAGCGCCGAAGCAGCGTGTCCGCGCCGGGGCCGAGCGTCGCGCCGATCAATTGCACGCGCGTGCAGCCCGCCAAGTGCCGCGCGAGGTCGCGGCTAAAAAGCGTGTACCCGCCGTCAAGCGTCACGCGGTCTTGGGCGACCTGCGCGTCCATCACGCGGGTGACGCAGCGAAAGCGCGTCTGCGCGCGCGCCGCTTGAAGCACCTGGCGAATGAGCGCAAGCGTGCGCTCATCGGGCGCGCTCGCGCCATAGCCCAGGTACTTGAGCGCCTCGCGCTCGGTCGGCGAAAGGGCGGGAAGGAATTGCGCGGGTTGCGCGGCGGTCGGTGAAATATCGCCGCGCGCGGTCGCCGATTCGCGCGCGGTCGGAAAAAGGCCGGGAAGCGATCCGGCAGACGGCTCGGCGGTCATCGGAAGATCTCCGAGAGGTTGCGCATGATGCCCGCCGCGATCTCCGGCTTGTTCATCGTGTACAGGTGCACGTTGTTTACGCCGCACGCGATCAAGTCGATGATCTGCTCCGTCGCATAGGCGACGCCCGCCTGCCGCATGGCGGGGGGATTGTCCTGAAACCTGTCCACAATCGCGCGAAAGCGGGGCGGCAGCGTGCCGCCCGACAGGTGCAGGATGCGCGTGATCTGCGCGGCGTTCGTGACCGGCATGATCCCCGCGATCACCGGCACCGTCACGCCCGCGCGCAACAGCCGGAACAAGAAACTGTACAGCACGGAATTGTCGAAAAACATCTGCGTGGTCAAAAACGCGCACCCCGCGTCCACCTTGCGCTTGAGTCCCTCGATGTCCGCCGCCAAGTCGTGCGACTCGGGATGCCCCTCCGGGTAGCACGCGCCGCCCACGCAGAAGCCGCCGTAGCGCGCAATGGCGCTCGTCAGGTCGCTCGCGTGCGGATAACAGCCCGTGCGCTCGCCCGAGGGCGGAACGTCGCCGCGCAGCGCCAGAATGTTTTCGATTCCGTCCGCGCGCAGCTGACACAGCGCCTCATCGATGCGCGCGCGGCTCGAGCCCATGCACACCAGATGCGCAAGCGCGGTCACGCCGCCCGCGCTTTGCGCCTCGCGCGCCATCTCGCAGGTATTTCCGCTGGCCGTGCCCGCCGCGCCGCAGGTGACGCTGATGAACGAGGGGGACAGCTGCGCGGTCTCGCGCACGAGGCGCAGCGCGCCCTCGAGCGGTTGGCCGGGCTTGGGCGGAAACAGTTCACACGACACTGTCACGCGCCCTGAGGACAGGATCTCGGTGATCTTCATTCGAACGCCTCCAGATGAATGTAGGTGGGCACAAACCCGGTCGCGGGCAGAAACAGGTCAAAAAAATCGCGCCCGCTGATGGCCAGCGTCTCCGTGTTGTCGTTTGGGTGAAAACCCAGCCGCGGGCAGGCGCGCAGCCGCTCGTCGATCAGCAAACGCACGCTTTGCGCCGACTCAAACGCCAGCCCCATCGGGCTGATCGCGCCGGGATGGGTGTGCAGAAGTTCCGAAAGCTTGTCCGCCGGGCCAAAGCTCAGCCGCGACGCGCCGATCTGCTTGGAGATGTCGGCGGTCTTAAACACCGCGTCCGGCTGAACCAAGCACAGGTAAAACGCCGACTGATTGCGCGGCGTCAGGAATAAATTTTTCGGGATCACCGCGCCAAGCTGTCGGGCGACCTCGCTCAAGTCGTCCATCGTGTGCGCAAGCGGGTGCGTGAGCGTGTCATAGGCGATGTTCAGCGCGTCCAGTTTTTCGTAGATCAAGCCCTTTTCGTTCATTTTGGCCTCCGATAGCGCAGATCCGCGCCTTCTAATTTGATGAGTTCGCTCATCGTGCGGTCCATCAGCCGCGAGAGCACGCGCTCGCCGTATCGCTCGGCCAGCTGCGACGCCGTCAGGTTGGTCGCGATCACCGTGTGCCGCGCCGACGCGATGCGCTCATTTAAGACGAGGAACAGGTATTCGATGGTGATGTTGCGAAGCAGCGGCTCGGTGCCCAGGTCGTCGATCATCAAAAGCGGGCAGGAGATCAGCTGGTCGAGCGGCGAGCCCGCCTGGTTTTCGCCGAAATGGTAGGCGCGCATGTCCTCGAGCATGTGAAAGGCGGTCATGCGCACCGGCGCGAAGCCGCGCTCCCGCACGCGCCCGGCGATGGCGTCCAGCAAAAACGTCTTGCCCAGCCCGCTCTCGCCCAACAAAAGCAGGTTCAAATGCGCCGTGCGTGGAAAGCTGTCCGCAAACTGCACGCACAGGTCGCGCGCGCGCTCGGTGCGCTCCTTCTGCGCCGCGCTCGGGAAGATCGTGGGGTCGAAGTGTTCAAAGGAATGAAAGGGCGTGGTGTCGCTTCCGGGAAAGCGCATCTCGCTCAGCCGCTGCTCAAAGCAGGTGCAGAACTTGAGCCGGCGCTCGCCCTCGTAGCCGCTGTCCCCGCAGCGCTTGCACCGGGGCTGCAAATCGAGGTAGTCTTCCGGATAGCCGTCGATCGCCAGCCGCGCCGCGAGCGCCTGCTGATCCAAAAGCGTGTCGCATTTGAGCTTTTCGGTGATCTCCCGCGCGCGTGCGCGGTCGGCTAAGAGACGGCGCGTCGCGCTTGAAAACCGGCGCGCCATGTTCTCTTGAATCCGCAGGATCTCGGGATCGCGCGCGCGTGCCTCGGCAATGCGCGCGTCGCGTTCGCGCTCGTTGCGCGCGCGCAACTGGGCGTATTCGCCCATCAACTGGTCGATCAACTGTCCGCGCGTCATTTGGGCTCATCCTTTCCGGGCGTCGTCAGGTCGGCAAAGAAGTCGTCAAAGTAGTCGCTCTCGTAGGTGCGCTGCGCGTAATTGAGCGCCGCGCGCGGCGCTTCGGATCGGTTCATGCCGGCGCTTGCGCCACTTGTCCCGCCGCTTGCGCCGCTGCCCGCGCCCGCCTCGCCGCTCGGCTTGCGCTGCGCCTTGAACGCTTTAGCGGCCTCGACGTCGTGAATGCCCGCCGCCATCCAGTCGCCCAGCCGCTTGGTGATGCCGGACTCGGGCAGGCGGAACCCGCGCACGCAGTCCGCCGCGCATTCGATTAGCTCGGGCGAGGCAAACGCCAGCCATTCCTGCGTGCGGTCGAGGTCGGCGTCGGTGGGCTCGCGCGTGATGCCCGCCTTTTCGAAAATGCTGAGCGTGAGCGTGCGCATCTCCGCCCGCCGCGCAAGGTACTGGTCGGCCGCCTCGGGCGTGGTCAGCTTGAGCGTGAGCCACTTGCCCAGCACGTCCGAAAGCTTTTCAAACGTGCGCTGTCCGCGCGCGCTGCACTTGCCCGCCGCGCGCAGAATGGTCTCGGGCGCAAAGCCCGCCTGTAGCCACCCCTCATAGGCCGAAAGCAGCGCGGCAGTCGGCGCGTGCGAGGGCGCGCCCAGCGCCGCAAGCACCGCCTTGACCGCCTCGCGCGTCTGCTCCGCCGCGCCCGGCACCTGATCCTTCGCGCCGCATTGCCCGGCCAGGATCGCGTCCAGATAGGCAAACGACGGGTTGGCGCTCTTGGTGGTCTCGCTGAGCGCCGCGACGACCTGCTCCTCGGTGAGCCCCCACTCGCCCAGCCATTTTGCGCACAGCTGCGTCTCGGCCGCGGTCGGGTTGCGCCGAAGCCCCAATTGATCGAGCACCCGCCGCGAGACGCGGTGCGGGGGAAGCTCCTTTTGCATCTCGGCCTGCGCCTTCTCGAGCGTGTCGATCTTGCGCTCCGCCCAGTCCATCGCGCGGTCCTTGAGCACCTTGAACGCGTAGCCGATGGAGCGCGGCTTGCCGCCGTTGCGCAGCGTGAGCAGCGCATTTACCTGCTCGCACATGTACAAGACCACATCGACCGGCAGCTTGAGTTCCTCCACCCACTCCATGGCGGCGGTAAACTGCTGCGGGTGCAGGATGCCAAAGATGGCTTGCAGCTTTTGATTGAACGCGCTGTAGGCGTAGGCCGGGTTTTCCTCCTGCGGGTGTTCGAGCATCGCCGAGCGCACGTTTTGGTATTCGAAGGTGGGCGGGTTGTCGCTCTTGCCGATCACCAGCCCCCGGCTCTCCCAGTAGCGCATGGCGTCCAGCACCTGCGTGGCGCTCAGGCTCAGCGCGTGCGCCATCTGCGCAATCGAGTCGTTTTTGCTCGGGTATCGGCACAGCATCAGCCCATAGAGATATACGCGCACGGCGTCGCCGGGCGCGTAGGGCATGTACTCCAGCAGGAACAGGTTTTCAATCGGCGTCACGTCGTAAAGCGCGAAATTTTCCGAAAAAGAGGCAAGCGACATCACAGGACCTCCCAGCGTTTATCCATGCTATTCTACCACAAACCCCATGAATAATCAAACCACGCGGCAAAAGCGGCGGATCTTTTAGGCGGAATTTGCGCGGGCACAGCCGCGCCGCTTTGGCCGCGCCGCCGGAGCGGACGCCGCCAATGAATCCCGCGCCGCGCCGCTAAAACGGACTGGCCGCGCGCAAAAAAGGCAAGGTTTTTAAATCCATGCCTGTTTTTTGCATCAAATCGCAATATAATTCAATTGAATATGATAAAAGATACATCTACCCACTTTTTTACTCGCAAGATGAATACTAAAATATAAACAAATGGGTGGTGATTGTTTTGGACGCAAAAGCGCGCATTCAACAACTGCTGTCGGAACGCAAGTGGAGCGAATATCGCCTGGCGATCGAGGCAGGGCTGTCGCAATCGACGGTTGCAAACATATTCAATCGCAACACGACGCCGTCGATTGCCACGCTCGAGGCCATTTGCGAGGGGTTTGGCATCACGCTCGGCCAGTTTTTTTCGGAGGGCGAGCTGGTCGAGCTGTTGCCTGAGCAACAGGAGATGTTTGACGTATGGCTGGCGCTGACGAAGGAACAAAAAGCGGCGCTTGCGCAGCTGATCCGGGCGATGGGCTGACGCGAATGTCAAGGGCGAAGGCTGCGCGGACTAGGCGCTTTTCCGCGCGCGGCGGCGTAGGCGGCTAGGCGCCGCGCAGCGCGGTTTTCGGCAAACGAAACAAGGAGGCTTTCGCCTCCTTGTTTCGCTTGCGACGCTACGCGCTTTTTTGCATGGCGGCCTTGTCTGCGACCATGGCGATAAATTCGCCGTTGGTGGGCTTGTCGTCGGGGGAAAAGACCTTGTAGCCATACATGCGGTTGATGGCGTCCAGCCGGCCACGGTTCCAGGCCACCTCGATGGCGTGGCGCATCGCGCGCTCCACCTTGCTTGCGGTGGTGTCGTATTTGCGCGCAATGCCGGGATACAGTTCCTTGGTGATGCGCCCGATGACGTCGTGGTTTTCGAGCACCATGCGCACCGCCTCGCGCAGGTATTGATAGCCCTTGATGTGCGCGGGAATGCCGATGGTCAAAAACAGATTGGTCACCTGCTCGTCGGTGGAGTGAAGTTTGGCGTGGTGCGCCTCGGCGGGCGCGCCGGGCATGTCCTCCATCCGGTAAATTTCGCGAATCCTGTCGTACAGCACGCCAAGGTCCAGCGGCTTGACCATGTAGTAGCTGGCGCCAAGCTGCATGGCGCGGGTGATGAAGTCGTCGCGGGACAGGCCGGTCACCATGATCGCGCGCGGTGCGCAGGGCATGTCGCCCAGCGCCTTGAGCACGGCAAAGCCGTCCAGCTTGGGCATGATGATGTCGAGCAGCAGTAGGTCGGGCTGCGTCTGGGGGATCATCGAAAGCGCCTGCTCGCCGTCGCACGCGCAGCCCACGATCATGATATCCGGCTTATCGGCAAAGTAGTCGGTGATCAGCTTTAAGACGGCCGGGTTGTCGTCTACCGGCAGGACGCGAATGATGTCTTCCATGTGATTCAGCCCCCTCGGTCGTATATCCATGGTCTATAAATATGAAGGGGCGGCGCGGAATATGACAGGATTCGAGAATAGTCAGACAAAAAATGATGTTCATTGCGTGCAACGAACATCATACGCCCATCTGTTCGAGCGCGCCCATGTCGCCGGGCTGCTCGGGCAATTGGTCGAGGGTTTCAATGCCGAAATGGCGCAAAAACGCGTCGGTTGTCGCGTAGAGGATCGGTCGGCCGAGCGTCTCGCGGCGGCCGACCTCCTCGATTAGACCCTTGCCGACCAGCGACTGCACCGAGTAGTCGCACTTGACGCCGCGCACCTTCTCGATGTCGGATTTGGTCACCGGCTGGCGATAGGCGATGATGGACAGCGTCTCCATGGCGGCCTGTGAAAGCGATTGCTGTTGAATCGGCTGGAGCAGGCGCTCGACGTAGGGCGCGTAGTCGGGGCAGATGGAGAGCTGTACGCAGTCGCCGTAGTGGTTGAGGCGCAGGCCGCGCTTTTCGAGCAGGCATGTGTCGCGCAAGTTTTCGAGCACCGGCTCCAGTTCGGACTGGGTCAGGTCGAGCGCGTGCGCAAGGTCCGCGACCGGAACCGGCTCGCCCGCCACATAGAGGATCGCCTCGACGATGCCCCTGAGAGTTGCCTCATCCATGAAAATAATTCCTTCCGTGCGCAGATCGGCGCGTCTTTCGCGCAGGGCTCGCTTCGCGCCGTGTACGTTGCGGGGCGCGCGATTTTGTCCCCGCGCGGGTCGGCCGCCGCTTCGCCAAGCGCGCGGCATTTGTCCATAAAAATTATAGCACGGCGGGCAAGGCCTGTCAACAAAGCGCGCCGATTTGCGAAGGCGCAAAGCGGGCGCGCCCGCCTCGCAGGGGGAGCGTGGACGAATTTTGATGTCGCGGGCAAACCAGGCAAAATGGCAGTTGACAGGAACAATTTGTTTGTGATACAATAGACGGCGTAATGTCGCCCGCGCTGCCTTGCGTGTGCTGCGACGAGGAAGGATGGTAAGCCCATGTTGATTAAGGTCTTGGTTCTCATACTCTTTTTTGCGGTTATGTTGGGCATAGGGCTGTATGCGCGTCGGAAAGTGCTGACTGTGGGTGATTTTGTGCTGGGCGGGCGGTCGGTGGGGCCGTGGCTGAGCGCGTTTGCCTACGGGACGAGCTATTTTTCCGGCGTTGTTTTTATTGGGTACGCGGGTCAGTTTGGCTGGGCGTATGGCGTGAGCGCGACGTGGATCGGGATTGGCAATGCGGTGATCGGGTCGATGCTCGCGTGGGTGGTCATGGGGCGGCGCACGCGGATCATGACGCGGCACATGCACGCGAGCACGATGCCGGAGTTTTTTGAAAAGCGTTATGGGGGAAAGAACATCAAGATTGTGGCGTCGATGAT
>JAVXNW010000092.1:0-10205 GCA_036645575.1 Clostridia bacterium
AACTCGGGCTGTCTCGCGCAGCCCGGCACTGCGGTGCCGTGCTGTCGCTCACGCGGTGATTGAACGCGGAGGAGGGGCTACTCGCCCCCCTCCACACCACCCCCTCGAGCTGTACGCCCACGCTGTGGCATTCTCGCATAGTGCCCTGTATGTTGGGGCGATCTCGCGGTCTTTCGAGCCACGGAGCCACCCTTCCGGCAGCCGTGTTCCGGCGTTAAAATTGCCGTAAAAAAAGCCGCCGTGCCATTTCTGGCGCGGCGGCTCGGGTTTATGTTACTTGAAGTAGCGCTTGAGCAGGCCTTCGAAGCCTTTGCCGTGGCGGGCTTCGTCCTTGGCCATCTCGTGGACGGTGTCGTGGACGGCGTCGTAGCCCAGTTCCTTGGCGAGTTTCGCCAGATCCATCTTGCCTGTGGTCGCGCCGAACTCGGCGTCAACGCGCATCTGGAGGTTCTTCTTGGTGGAGTCGGTCACGACTTCGCCCAGAAGCTCGGCGAACTTGGCGGCATGCTCGGCCTCGTCAAAGGCGTAGCGGCGATAGGCTTCGGCGATCTCGGGCATTCCTTCGCGATCGGCGACGCGGCTCATGGCCAAATACATGCCAACTTCGGAGCACTCGCCGTTGAAGTTCTGGCGCAGTCCTTCGATTACGCGGGCGTCAAGGCCCTTGGCGATGCCGACGACGTGCTCAGCTGCCCAAACGCGCTCTTCGGACATCTTGTTGAACTTGCTCGCGGGGGCCTTGCAGATGGGGCAAAACTCGGGCGGCTGGTCCCCTTCGTGAACATAACCACAGATTGTGCAAACCCACTTCATAATGTAAATCCTCCTCATATTCAATGACTTTTTTTATTCTCTGACACGCACTTGGCGCTTGAACCTTATATAACCGCGCGGCGCGCGGATGAAACACGTTGCATCTATTTTTTTGACGAGTTTTATTTTCCGTGCTATAATGCCGGTATTGGAGGGTGAGCAGATGTCGAGATTGTGGGTACGGGTGATTAAACGGCACCGGATTGCGCGGCAGGAGACGACGCCCTGCGGTTGGGGCGAGGAGCACGCCGCGCTTGAAGAGGTGCTCAAGGAGATGGATCTGCCCAGCCCCATGTGGCTGAGCAAGCACGAAAAGGAATATCAATCGTTTCGACGCACGGCGTTTTCGCCCGACCACTTCATCGAAGTGGTGGACTTCGATCACCTCGAGATCGAATTTCTGGACGACAGCGGCAAAAAGCACAAGAGCACCGATCCGCGCAATCAGTAAATTCCTATCGCTAAAAGGGAGGGACCGACATGGGCAGAATGTACGGAGAACAAGTGACGTTGCGCGAGTACCGCTGGGAAGACTTGGGCGACATTCGCGCATGGGTGACAAACGACAAGGTATGCGGCATGTTGGGCAGCGTGTTTTACAAGCCCCAGACGTGGGAGCAGACCGAGCAGTATCTGCGGGGCATATTGGACGGGAACTCCGGCGCAAACTTCGTGATCGCCCAGCCCGATACCCTCAAATACTTGGGTCAGTGCAACCTCATGATGATCGACAGCATTGCCCGCAAGGCCGAAATCGGCATTGTGCTCTTGCCTGAATCGATGGGGCGCGGCATCGCGCGCGAGGCGCTTGCCCTCTTGTGCCGCTACGCGTTTCACACGCTCAACCTGAACCGCCTCTACCTCAAGGTGTACGAGCGCAACGTCCGCGCCGTTCACCTGTACGAGATGGCCGGGTTCCGCCACGAGGGCTGCCTGCGCGAGGACAGCTATCTGGACGGCTGCTATGAGGATACGCTGGTCATGGGGCTCCTCAAAAGCGAGTGGGAAAAAGCATAGGCTAGAACAGCCCGGTGATCTTTCCGTCGTCGTCTACGTCGATGTTCTCGGCGGCGGGATGCTCGGGCAGACCCGGCATGGTCATCACGTCGCCGGTCAGCGCGACGATAAAGCCCGCGCCCGCCGACAGCTTGAGCTCGCGCACCGTCACGGTGAAGCCCTCCGGCGCGCCCAAGAGCAGGGGATTGTCGGAAAAGCTGTACTGCGTCTTGGCCACGCAGATGGGCAGCGCGCCATAGCCCATCTGCGCCAGCTGTTTCATTCGCTTTTTCGCGGCGGGCAGGAACGCCACGTCGCGCCCATGGTACACTTTTTCGGTGAGCGCCCGCAATTTCTCCTCGATGGTCGTGTCAAGCTCGTAGGCGAACTTGAGGTGGGTCGGGCGCTCGCACAGGCGAATGACCGACTGGGCCAGCGCCAAGCCGCCCTCGCCGCCCTTGGCCCACACGTCGCTTAAGACCGCCTCGACGTTGTACTCCGCGAGCTTGCGTTCCACCAGCTCGACCTCCGCGTCGGTATCGGTCGGGAAGCGGTTGAGCGCGACCACGGTCGGGATCTCGTAGACGTCTATGGCGTTTTGCACATGGCGCATGAGGTTGGGCAGTCCCTTTTCAAGCGCGTCCAAGTTCTCCTGCGCCAGCTCCTTTTTGTTTTGCCCGCCGTGCAGCTTGAGCGCGCGCACCGACGCGACGATCACCATCGCGCGCGGGTGAAGCCCCGCCGTGCGGCACTTGATGTCGATGAATTTCTCCGCGCCCAGATCCGCGCCGAACCCGGCCTCCGTCACCGCGTAATCGCCCAGCTTGAGCGCCATACGGGTCGCCGTGACCGAGTTGCAGCCGTGCGCAATGTTGGCAAAGGGGCCGCCGTGGATCAGCGCGGGCGTGCCCTCGAGCGTCTGAACCAAGTTGGGCTTGATGGCGTCCTTGAGCAGCGCGGCCATCGCGCCCTGCGCCTTGAGCTGCCCCGCCGTCACGGGTCGCGCGTCAAAATCGTAGGCGACGACGATCTTTGAAAGGCGCTCCTTCAAATCGGCGATCCCGCTGGCCAGGCACACCACCGCCATCACTTCGCTCGCAACCGTGATGTCAAACCCGTCCTCGCGCACGACGCCGTTGGTTCTGCCGCCAAGGCCTGAGACGATGTTGCGCAACTGCCGGTCGTTCATGTCCACCGCGCGCTTCCAAGTGATGCTCTTTGCGTCGATGCGCAAGGGATTGCCCTGCTGAATGTGGTTGTCCAGCATCGCCGCCAGCAGGTTGTTTGCCGCGCCAATGGCGTGAAAGTCGCCGGTAAAGTGGAGGTTGATGTCCTCCATGGGCACCACCTGCGCATAGCCCCCGCCGGTCGCGCCGCCCTTGACGCCGAACACCGGCCCCAGCGACGGCTCGCGCAGCGCGACCATCGTGCGCTTTCCAAGCCGCGAGAGCGCGTCCGCAAGGCCGATCGTGGTGGTGGTCTTGCCCTCGCCCGCCGCCGTCGGCGTGATCGCGGTCACCAGCACGAGCTTTCCGTCCGCGCGCGCGCTTTCCTTGAGCAGCCCCAAATCCACCTTGGCCTTGTAGCGGCCGTAATGTTCTAGATATTTCTCGTCGATCCCCGCGCGCGCCGCGATCTCGTCAATCGGCCTCAGCGCAACCGCCTGTGCAATTTGTATGTCCGTCATCCCAAACGCCCCCTTCTCCCTGCGGGCCGCCGCCCCACCGCTTACCTAATAGGGATATTATACCATAGCGCCGCTTGCGCGGCAACTGTCGCGCACCACAATCCTGCACGGAAGTTCGACGCGCAGGTTCTCCCGATGTCCGCCGCGCATCCGGTCGAGCAGCACCTCAAGGGCCATGTGCGCCATGTCCTCGCGCGGAATGTTGACCGTGGTCAGCATGGGCTGCGTCGCCTGCGCCCGGTCGATGTTGTCAATCGATATGACCGACAGCGGATGCTTCTTGGCCGCGCGATTTTTCGCCATTGCCGCAAGCGCGCCCACCGCGGTCAGGTCGTTTGCGCACAATACCGCCGTCGCCTCGCCGCTCTCAAGCAGCTTTTCCATCGCCTCGTAGCCCGCCCGCTCGCTCTGGTCGGTCGGGAATATCCCCTGATAGTTGATCGGCAATTCGTGCTTGATCAGCGTGTCGCAATAGCCGACGTAGCGCCGCTCGTAGGAGCAGTCGCCGATATAGGCGATTTTCCGATGCCCCAGGGTCAGCAGGTGCTCGACCGCCAGCCGCGCCGCCTTCTCGCCGTCCGCAACCACCTCGTCCACGTCGAAATTGAGCGGATTGCGCCACAGCCCCACCAAATTGCCCGTGACCAACTGGAGCCTTTTGAGCAGCGCCGCTGAACACCTGCCCAATATGATCACGCCGTCCGGCGCGCCTACGCCGCCCTCGAGCGTGTCCCCCGCGCGCCATATGCCCTCCAGCACGATGTGGCGACGGTTCAATTCCACCTCGATCGCACGGTACAATTCAAAGAAGAACGGGTCGTCCGAAAGCGAAAATATGCGCGCCAGCACCACCGCGACCCGTGGCGTCTTCTCCTCCGCCTTTCCGCCCCGCACGAGAAACTGCGCGCTCTGGTTGGGCGTGTAGCCGATGTCGTGCGCCGCCTGCCAGATCTTCTCCTTGAGCGCCTCCGACGCGCAGGTCGCCGAGCGGTTGTTGAGCACCCGCGACACCGTGGACGGCGACGCGCCCACCATCTCCGCAATCCGTTTGAGCGACAATGCGCTCCCCTCCTTTAAAGAAAACGTTTGCCTAATTAAGGCTTGAAATTCAAAGAGCACTAGGGTATCATAGCTATTATAGCCGATATACGCCCGATATTCAAGCGTTTTATGCGAAAAAACGAACCCAAACGTTTGCTTAATTCAGCGAAAGAAGGAACATTTCATGAAAAAAAATCGCCCGATCGCACTGCTTTTCCTGGTGCTGATCCTGACAAGCGGCGCGCTGTCCGGCTGCGCCGGGACGCCAAGCGCCCAAGAAAGCCCCGCGCCCACCGCGCGCGCGCTCGAACTCACCAACGTGTCCTACGACCCGACCCGCGAATTTTACGCGGCCTACAACCAGCTCTTTAGCCAAAAGCAGCTGGCCGAAACCGGGCGCGCGGTCGAGGTGATCCAGTCGCACGGCGGTTCCGGCTCGCAGGCGATCTCGGTCTCGCAGGGGCTGGAGGCCGACGTGGTCACGCTGGCGCTCGAGGGCGACGTGCAGGCGGTGGCCGACGCGGGGCTGATTGAGGCGGGGTGGAAGGCGGAGTTTGCCAAGGACAGCGCGCCCTACACCTCGGCGATCGTGTTCCTCGTGCGCGCGGGCAACCCCAAGGGCATCAAGGACTGGAACGACCTTGCGCGGGACGGGGTCGGCGTCATCACGCCCAACCCCAAGACGTCGGGCGGCGCGCGGTGGAACTTTCTGGCCGCGTGGGCCTATTGCGAAAAGCAATTTGCCGGGGATGAGGCGCAGACGCTGGGCTTCATGCGCAAGCTGTTTGAAAACGTGCTGGTGCTCGACTCGGGCGCGCGCGGCTCGACCACCTCGTTTGTCGAAAACAAGCAGGGCGACGTGCTGATCGCGTGGGAAAACGAGGCGTACCTGACGCTCAAGGCGTACCCGGGCGAATACGAGCTTGTCGCGCCGTCGATCAGCATCCTGTGCCAGCCCTCGGTCGCGGTGGTGGACGAGGTCGCGAAAAAGCACGACACCCAAGCGCTTGCCAGCGCGTACCTCGCGGGGCTGTACGAAGACGACGCGCAGCGCCTCGCCGCCCAGCACTTCTACCGCCCGTCAAACGAGGCGATCCTCGCGGAGTACGCGGACGTATTTGACCTCAAGATGGAGATGACCAACATCGAGCACTTTGGCGGGTGGAAGGCGGCGCAGGCGCGCTTCTTCTCCGACGGCGGCGTGTTCGATCAGATCTACGAAAAGTGAGCGATTCGATTTTGATGAAGACAGACAAAGCGAAAAAGCCGAAAAACCGGCGCGTCATTCCGGGCTTTGGGTTGGGCCTTGGCGTGACGCTCACGATGGTCTCCCTGATCGTGCTGATCCCGCTGTGTTCCATCGCGGTGACCAGCGCGCAGATGGGCTTTCCCCAGTTCATTCGCACGATCACCCGCGCGCGCGTCTTGGCCAGCTTTCAGGTGAGCCTGATCTGCGCGAGCGTTGCGGCGCTCGTCAACCTGGTGATGGGCGTGCTCATCGCGTGGGTGCTCGTGCGCTACGACTTCCCCGGCAAGCGCCTGCTGGACGGGCTGATCGAGCTGCCGTTTGCGCTGCCGACCGCCATTGCGGGCATCACGCTCACGTCGCTGACCGCCTCGAACGGCTGGATCGGCCGCATCTTTGCGCAATTTGGCGTGGCCATCGCCTACACGCGCATCGGCATCGTGCTGGCGCTCATCTTTGTGGGCATTCCCTTCGTCGTGCGCGCGGTGCAGCCGGTGCTTGAAAAGCTGGACGGAGCCTATGAGGAGGCCGCGGGGATGCTGGGCGCGAACCGCAGAACCATCTTTTTCCGCATCATCTGGCCGGAGATACGCCCCGCCGCGCTGACCGGGTTCGGGCTTGCGCTGGCGCGGGGGCTGGGCGAGTATGGGAGCGTGGTCTTCATCGCGGGCAACAAGCCGTACTCGACGGAGATCGTGCCGCTGATGATCATGTCGCAATTGCAGCAGTTCGACTATGCCGGGGCGACCGCGATCGCGCTGGTGATGCTGCTCCTGTCGTTTGTGCTGTTGCTGATCATGAATATCTTGCAGGTGCGCGCGGCCAAGCGCACGCTGAATTAGGGGGGACGCGCGTGAAAGAATCGAAAAACCCGGGCAAGTGGGTGCTGATCGGCCTGTGCGCGGCGTTCATCCTGCTGTTTCTGCTGCTTCCGCTGGTGTTCGTGCTGGTGCAGGCGTTCAAGGACGGCCTTGCGCACTACCTGGCCAACATTTCGGACCCCTATGCGATCAAGGCGCTTGGGCTGACGCTCAAGACCACGGCGGTCGCGGTGGCGGTGAATACGGTATTCGGGCTTGCGGCCGCATGGACGGTGACCAAGTTCTCATTTCGCGGGAAAAAGGTGCTGACCACCTTCATCGACCTGCCGCTGTCGATCTCGCCGGTCATCGCGGGGCTCATCTACATCCTGACGTTTGGCCGATCCAGTCCGATCTACGGATTTTTGATGGCGCACGACATGGCGATCGTGTACGCGGTGCCGGGCGTCATGCTGGCGACCATCTTCACGACGCTGCCGTACATCTCGCGCGAGCTGATCCCGGTGCTCTCGCAGCAGGGCACGGCCGAGGAGGAGGCGGCGGCGCTGATGGGCGCGAGCGGCTTCACCATCTTCCGCCGGATCACCTTCCCCCACATCAAGTGGCCGCTGCTCTACGGGGTGGTGCTGTGCTCCGCGCGCGCAATGGGCGAGTTCGGCGCGGTGTCCATCCTGTCGGGTCATCTGCGCGGAAAGACCAACACGCTGCCGCTGCACATCGAAATTCTGTACAACGAATTTCACTATTCCGAGGCGTTTGCCGTATCGTCCCTGCTCGTGTTTCTGGCGGTGATCATCCTGATCCTGCGCAGCGTGATCGAGTACAAGGGCAAGAAGAAGGAGACCTAACGCATGTATGTAGAACTTCAATCGATCAGCAAGTCCTTTGGCGACTTTCGCGCGCTAAACGACATCTCCTTTGGCGTTCAAAAGGGCAAGCTCGTCGCGCTGCTCGGCCCAAGCGGCAGCGGAAAGACGACGATCCTGCGCATCATCGCGGGGCTTGAAGCGCCCGACGCCGGTCAAATCGTGCTGGATGGGCGCGTGGTCAACGACATTGCCGCAAGCGAGCGCGGGATCGGGTTCGTGTTCCAGAATTACGCGCTGTTTCGGTACATGACGGTCGCGGAGAACATCGCCTTTGGCCTCAAGGTGCAGAAAAAAAGCAAGCGCGAGATCGCGCAGCGGGTGAATGAATTGCTTGAGCTGACCGGGCTTTCCGGCATGGAAAAGCGCTACCCCAACCAGCTGTCGGGCGGGCAGCGCCAGCGCGTGGCGTTTGCGCGCGCGCTCGCGCCCAAACCGCAGTTGCTGCTGCTGGACGAGCCGTTTGCCGCAATCGACGCCAAGGTGCGCAAGGAATTGCGCGCGTGGCTCAAGCAGATGATCGAAAAGGTGGGCATCACATCGATCTTCGTGACGCACGATCAGGACGAGGCGGTCGAGGTATCGGATGAAATCATCATCACCAACGGCGGCAAGATCGAGCAGATGGGCGCGCCGGTCGAGATCTACAAGCGCCCGCGCGGCCCGTTCGTCGCGCAGTTCATCGGAAGCTCCACGGTGGTCGCGCACTACGAGCGGCTGATCGGCTTTGACAAGGTGCCCGGCGTCGACCAGGCCGTCGTCCGGCCGGAATTTGTCGAGGCGTTTAAAAGCGACAACCAGAAGTTCCGCGACGTCATGGACGTGTGCGAGCAGGGCACGATCAGGGAGATGGCCTTTCGCGGGAGCTACCTCGAGCTGAAGCTGGACGTAAACGGCATGACGCTCATCACCAACCGCTCGCTCGAGCGCCGCCCGGTCGCGGTCGGCGAAAAGATGTGCGTGCTGGTCTATCGCCTGTACGTGTTTGACGAAGACCGCACGTATCTGCTGAAGAACAAGGCGCTGATCGGGCGAAACGTCGGGGAATAGCCGCCACGCGCGCTGCCGATTTGGGCTTGGGCGCGCCCCTTTCCGCCGCCCGAGCCGCCCTGTCCAACAAAAAACCAAGGGGCTATCGCAGTTTTCTTGTCGCTGCAACAGCCCCTTGGTTTTGTATAGGGGGAAACTTGGATGGGCGATGTACGAATGCCGCGCGTGACCGCGCCGGATTTGTGTTACTCGTCCTTCGGGTCTTCGGCGGCTTCGACTTCGTCTTCCTCGTCCTCTTCGTCGTCCTCGTCGTCTTCGCCCTCGTACAGATCGTTCTGTACAAAGTCAATCAGCTTCTCGAGCAGTTCTTCTTCGACCGGGATAAACTCTTCCTGATCGTCGCCAACCGGCGCTACGCGCATAATGTACGCTTCCTGCTGCTCGTCGTCGCAACAAGTGCAATCCTCGTGCTCACAGGTGCAGCCTTCCTCGTCATATTCAACCAGGATTGCGTACTCCTGACCTTCATAAAAGAAGTAGTCAAGCACCTCCATGGTCAGTTCGTTTCCCTCGTCGTCCACGATGACAATCAGATCCTGTTCTTCATCCATGGAAAAATCGCTCCCTTCCTGCGACATCTTTGCAGACACCGTCCGCGTCCATATTATACCCAACCACCGGGCAAAAAGCAACTATATTTGAAAAATAACGATGGACGAGCGGGCGCAAATGGGGTAGAATAGGGCAATCACTTGTCCTTGGGCGCGCGCTCGATGGCCACCTTGAGGTTTTCCTTGGGCGCGTCCTTGAGCGGTATGCGAACGCCGCCCTCGTATTCGACGACCGTGTTGTCAAGCGTGCTCTTGAAGCTCTTGCGGAAGTCCGCCAGATAGGCCGCGCGAAGCACGGCGCGCTCCTCGGCCTCTTCGGGCGTGATCGAGCCGTCCTTGGCGCGCTTGGCCAGTTCGTTTATGCGCTTTATGCGTTCCTCCATGATGGTGCCCTCCTTATAATCAATCTCATAGGAAAGAAGATGTTCAGCATGATTCGCGGAAATTATCTGACCTCGATGGATGACATTGCGCGGGTGTTGGCCGTGCGCAAGCAGGTATTTGACCTTGGGGAAGACGCGTCGGACGCCATGGCGTTTTACGCGCTTGCCTATAGCGCAGATGGACAGCCCGCCGGGGCCGGGCGGTTGTGCCTTGAGGACGACCATTTCACGATCGATCTGGTGGGCGTGATCGCGCAGCACCGGCTAAGCGGGCTTGGCGACCTCATCATGCGCATGCTGCTCCAGCGCGCGCTGGACTTAAACGCGCCGGACATCCGCCTGACCGCGCCCGCGCCGCTTGGCGCGTTCTTCGCCCGCTACGGCTTTCGCGCGTCCGATAGCGCCCGTGACGGCGCGACCGCCATGCTGGCCACCCCCGCGTCAATCGATGCCGCCGGCGGCTGCTCCGGCCACTGCGGCAAGGCGTAAAGGCCGCACGGGGTGCGGCTGTTCTTCCGCAACGCCGAACCTCCCTCCCCGCGTGAGCAAGGATGTCGTCAAGGCAGCACGGCACTGCGGTGTCGTGCTGACGCTCACGCGGTGATTAAACGCGAAAGGTGGGCTGCTCGCCAGCACGGCACTGCGGTGTCGTGCTGACGCTCACGCGGTGATTAAACGCGAAAGGTGGGCTGCTCGCCCCCTTTCACACTATCCCCTCGAGCTGTACGCCCTTG
The DNA here is from genome assembly GCA_036645575.1 of Clostridia bacterium. Classification (GTDB taxonomy): domain Bacteria; phylum Bacillota; class Clostridia; order Christensenellales; family Aristaeellaceae; genus JAVXNW01. The sequence goes on from JAVXNW010000092.1 coordinate 10,189, forward strand.
CTGTGGTGTCCTCGCCT
>JAVXNW010000093.1:0-9898 GCA_036645575.1 Clostridia bacterium
GCGCGCTGGCATCCAAGGACCTTCCTTGGCGGGGTCCAGGGGCAGCGCCCCGGCCGCCGGAGGCCCCCCGTCCGTTCCCATTATTATCTTCCCGCCTCCCGGTTCCCCTCGCCTCCCCTTAATTAACCTTCCCGCCTCCTGGTTCCCCTCGCCTCCCCCGCCTCCTCGTTTTTCCCTCCCCCCACGACGGCTTGGTATGAAAGGAAAGAGCTTTGCAGATGGAGTTTGCGCCGCTGTTCAGCGGTTCGAGTGGCAACGCGATCTATGTCCGGGCAAATGAGACGCGATTGCTGGTAGATGCCGGGCTATCGGGCAACCGAATGCAGCAGGAGCTAGAGAAATTAGATGTAGAGCCAGGCCAGCTAGACGCGCTACTGATCACGCACGAGCACGCGGATCACGTAGCGGGCGCGGGCATATTTTCGCGACGGTATGATTTGCCGGTCTACGCAACCGAGGGCACATGGCAGGCGATGTCAGGAAAGCTCGGCCGCATTGCGCCCAAGCACCGGTGTGTGATTGTGCCGGGTCAAGACTTTTACGTAGGGGACATGAACGTGCTCCCGTTCCCGATCCCGCACGACGCGGCGCAGCCGGTCGGTTTTTCGTTCAGCGCGGGCGGGCTAAAGGCGGCGATTGCGACCGACATTGGCCACATTTGCGAGGAATGGCTTGGCGAGCTTGCGGGAAGTGACTTGGTGCTATTAGAGAGCAACCATGATGTAGAGATGCTGAAGGCGGGGCGGTACCCGTACGCGCTCAAGCGGCGAATCCTAGGCGACCGCGGTCACCTGTCCAACGAGGACGCGGGGCGCGCGGCGGTATGCTTGGCGGAGCGGGGCGTAAAGCACATCATTCTGGGTCACTTGAGCGGGGAGAACAACTTTCCCGCACTGGCGCTTCAGGCGGTGTGCTACGCCTTGGACGCGGCGGGGCTCACGCCGGGCGAGGCGCTGGGGTTAGACGTCGCACGGCGCGACGGGCTCAGCGGCCGGTATTGCCTATCAAGCGGGGAGGATGCCCATGAGTGAGTACAATCGCAGCCTATCGGAGACCGAGTTTCACGATTGGCCGCGCCGCCCGACGATCGATAGCGCGGTCGCGCTGTACTTTTCCGCCATGGCGGGGCTGGTGCTCACGCAGCTTTGCGCAAGCGCGGTGGCGGCGCTGTTTCCGTCGGCGCGCGGCATGGCGGTCAGTTTTGCGTTTCAGCTATTGTACTACGCGGCGTTTGTGCTCGTGCCGATTGGCCGGCACATCGCGCACCGCCCCGGCACGACGAGCGGGCTTGGGCTGACGCTTCCGCGCGTTCGACCACTGGTGCTGACGCTGCTTGCCTGCGTCGCGGGCGTTTTTTTATGCGACAATCTGGGCACGCTGTGGCTGATCGCGCTGGAAAAAATGGGGCTGACGCCGCAGCTCGCGGCATCTCCCGCGCAGACCGGCGCGCTTTTGCAGGTGATGCGATTTCTGGTGCTGGCGCTCGTGCCCGGCGTATGCGAAGAGCTGCTGTTTCGCGGCGTGCTCATGAGCGCATGGCTAAGGCGCGGCCGGAAATGCGCGCTGCTTTTCTCGACCGCGCTGTTTGTCCTGAGCCATGGCAGCATTGAGGCGCTGCCGGGTGAAGCGGTGATCGGGCTTGCGCTGGGGCTCATCGTGCTCGCGTCGGATTCGCTGATCCCCGCAATGGCCTATCACGCGCTGCACAACGCGCTCGTGCTCGTGCTGCCCGGCGTATCGGGCGGCGCGCAGGCGGCGCTCGCGAGCGGGCAGACGCTGATCGGGTTTGTCGGCGGCGGATCGGGCGTGTGGATGCTGCTGATGCGCACGCTCGCCTTCCTCGCGGTATTTGGCGGACTCCTGTACACCATCTGGCAGCTGCGCGCCCCCGCAAAGGCCGAGACGACCGACAAAACCCCGCTCGGCACACAGACGCTGATCGTGCTGGCGGCCGGCATCGTCACCGCATGCTGCCTGTATTTCATCAATTTTCTTACGCTGTTGGGGGTATTGTGATGCGCGTGACCGTACTGTGCGTGGGCAAACTAAAAGAAGATTGGCAGAAGGCCGGCTGCCACGAATACCTCAAGCGCTTGACGCGCTATGGAAAGTTCGAGGTGCGCGAAGTGCCCGACTGCCCCGAACCCGCTAAACCCTCGCCCGCGCTCGATAACCAGGTGATCCGGGAGGAGGGCCGCGCCATCCTGCGCCAACTGCACCCCGACGACTACGTCATCGCCCTGGCAATCGACGCGGAAGCGCCCGATTCTTTGACCCTCGCGCGCAAACTCGCCGCGTGGTCCATGGACGGACGCCCCGTCGTGCTCGTGATCGGCGGATCGCTCGGCCTGTCCGAAGAAGTGCTCGCCCGCGCCGACGCACGCCTCTCCTTCTCGCGCCTCACCTTCCCCCACCCGCTCATGCGCGTGATCCTGCTCGAACAGCTCTACCGCGCCTGCAAGATCCTCGCGGGCGAACGCTACCATAAATAAGAAGCGCTGCAACCCCCGCGCATATCCAGCCGCCCGCGTACCGCGCCCCGCGCCTGCGCATATCCAGCCGCCCGCGTACCGCGCCCCGCGCCCGCGCATATCTGCCCGCCCGCGCGCTTGAATTTTGACCTCTCCTGACCTTTTACACAATATTATCTTTCTCGCCTATTGACAAATAAGGGCGTAAGTGCTACTCTATATCCAGTGATTAGCACTCGACCGTCAAGAGTGCTAACAGGCAAAGAGGGGGTGATCGGGTGAGGCTCGATGATCGCAAGTTCCTGATTTTAAAGGCCATCATCGACGACTATATCCTGACCGCCGTGCCGGTTGGTTCGCGCACGATTTCGCGCAAGGGGAGCGTCGCGTTTTCCCCGGCGACCATTCGCAACGAGATGAGCGATCTGGAGGAGCTGGGGTATCTGGATCAACCGCACACATCGGCGGGGCGCATCCCGTCGCCCAAGGCCTATCGGCTGTACGTGGATCACCTGGTGAAGATCTCCGAGATTTCGCAGGGGGACGCGCAGCAGATCACGCAGTACTTAGACATGCGATCGCGTCAAGTGGAGGACGTCATCAAGCGCGCGGCGCAGGTGTTGTCTGACATGACGCAGTACACCTCGCTGATCACGTCGCCGCAGAGCGAATCGCTTCGGGTGAAGCGGATTCAATTGGTGCCGGTCAGCGAAAACACGGCGCTATTGATCGTGGTGACCAACGCGGGGATCATCAAGGACGCGGTGGTGCGCGTACCGGACGACTTTGACGAAGATCAGTTGTATGAATTGTCGCTGCGGCTTTCGGCGCAGCTGGACGGGCTGACGATGAGCCAAGTCCGTCAGAAGTTTGCGGAGATCTTCCGGGACCTAAACCAAAACCGCAAGCTGTTGGCCGCGCTTCTTGGCACGATGGAGGACCGGATAGGTGGCCAAGAGCATGGCGACATGGTCGTAGGCGGCAGCGCGAACCTGCTCAACTACCCCGAATACGCGGACGTCGAGAAAGTCAAGGCGTTTCTGGGCGTGCTCGAGTCGCGCGAAAAGCTCTATCCGCTGTTGCGGCAAGCGGGCGCGGTGGAATTTACGATCCACATCGGCCCCGAGAATGACCTGCCGGAGCTTCAGGACTGCTCGCTGGTGACCGCCAGCTACCGCGTAGGCAATCATTCGACGGGGACGATGGGCATCATTGGGCCAACGCGCATGAATTATGCGAAAGTGGTGTCGGTGCTATCCTTCATGGGCAGGGCAATTACCGACATGCTGTCAGAAAAGTAGAGGTGTAGGCATTGGACGAAGAGATGAAGACGACGACCGAGGAAGAAGTGCCCGCGCAGGAAGCGCAACCTTCCCAGCCGACAAAGGCCGAGCGCAAGCAGCAGAAGAAGGCGGAAAAGGCCGAGCGTGCGGAGAAGGCCGAGGCCGAGAAGGCGGAAGCCGACAGAGCCGAGGAAGAGAGAGCGCAGGCGCGCGCCAAAGTCGCCACCGAGGACGAATGGCGTTCGGCGCTTGAGACCGCGGTCAAGCAGCGCGACGACTACCTCGAGATGGCGCGCCGCACGCAGGCGGATTTCCAGAACTTCAAGCGGCGCAACGAGCAGATCGGCACCGAGCGCTACGACGAGGGCGTGCGCGACGCGTTGAGCGCGATGCTGCCGGTTCTGGACAACCTAGACCGCGCGATCGCGGCGGCGGAGCAGGCCCCGGACATCGGCAAGCTGATCGAGGGCGTCCAGATGACGCGGCGGCAGATGCTGGACTCGGGCGCGAAATTGGGCCTTCAGGAAGTGCCCGCGCTGGGCGAGAAGTTCGATCCCGAACTGCACAACGCGGTGATGCGCACCGAGGAGGGCGAGCCGGGCACGGTGCTCGAGGTTTTTCAGAAAGGTTATCGCGTAAAGGATAAGATCATCCGCTACGCGATGGTCAAGGTGGCCGCCGAATAAGCGTCGCCCATCGATATTCACCCGAATCAACGATTCACCCTGAAACAAATAAACAATCAATTTTGGAGGATAAGCTATTATGAGCAAGATTATCGGCATCGACCTTGGCACCACCAATTCCTGCGTGGCCGTGATGGAGGGCGCGGAGCCCGTCGTCATCCCCAACCCTGAAGGCAACCGCACGACCCCGTCGGTTCTGGGCTTTGCCAAGAACGGCGAGCGCCTGGTCGGTCAGGTCGCCAAGCGTCAGGCCGTCACCAACCCGGACCGCACGGTGGTCTCAATCAAGCGTGAGATGGGCACGAACTACCGCGTAAACATCGACGGCAAGGCCTATACGCCGCAGGAGATCAGCGCCATGATCCTGCAAAAGCTGAAGAGCGACGCGGAAGCCTACCTGGGCGGCCCGGTGACCCAAGCGGTCATCACGGTTCCGGCGTACTTCTCGGACGCGCAGCGTCAGGCGACCAAGGACGCGGGGCGCATCGCGGGCCTTGAAGTGCTCCGAATCATCAACGAGCCGACGGCGGCGGCGCTGGCCTACGGCCTTGACAAGGAAGAGGCGCACAAGATTCTGGTGTACGATCTGGGCGGCGGCACGTTCGACGTGTCGCTGATGGAGATCGGCGACGGCGTATTTGAGGTGCTGGCCACCGCGGGCAACAACCGCCTGGGCGGCGACGACTTCGACCAGCGCATCGTCGATTACGTGGCGGACGAATTTAAGCGCGAGAACGGCATCGACATAAAGCAGGACCGCATGGCGGTTCAGCGCCTGCGCGAGGCGGCGGAGAAGGCCAAGATTGAATTGTCCGGACTCATGAGCGCCAACATCAACCTGCCGTTCATCACGGCGGACGCGACCGGCCCCAAGCACCTCGACGTGACGCTGACGCGCACCAAATTCAACGAACTGACCGCCGACTTGGTCGACAAGACGATCACGCCGCTCAATCAGGCGCTGCGCGACGCGGGCATCTCGGCCTCGCAGGTAGACAAGGTCATTCTGGTGGGAGGATCCACGCGCATCCCGGCTGTGCAGGACGCGGTGCAGCGCGTGACCGGCAAGGAGCCCTACAAGGGCATCAACCCGGACGAGTGCGTCGCGATCGGCGCGGCGATTCAGGCGGGCGTGCTGGGCGGCGACGTCAAGGACGTGCTGCTGCTAGACGTGACCCCGCTGTCGCTGGGCATTGAGACGATGGGCGGCGTGTTTACCCGGCTGATCGACCGCAACACGACGATCCCGACCAAGAAGAGCCAGGTCTTCTCCACCGCAGCGGACGGACAGACCGCAGTCGATGTGCACGTGCTGCAAGGCGAGCGCGAGATGGCCGCCTACAATAAGACGCTGGGTCGGTTCCAGCTGTCGGGCATTGCGCCCTCGCCCAGAGGCGTCCCGCAGATCGAAGTCACGTTCGACATCGACGCCAACGGAATCGTGCACGTGAGCGCCAAGGATCTGGGCACCGGCAACGAGCAGAAGATCACGATCACGTCCTCGTCCAACCTGTCCGAAGCCGACATCAAGAAGGCCATGGATGAGGCGGAGCGCTTTGCCAATGAAGACAAGGCGAAGAAGGAAGAGATCGAGACCTTCAACCAGGCGGATGGGCTGATCTATCAGACCGAGCGCACGATGAAGGAGATGGACGGGAAGCTGGACCCGGCGGACGTTGCCAAGCTCAACGAGGAGCTGGCCAACTTCAAGAAGATCCGCGAGGGCAACAACGCGTCCGACATCAAGGAAGCATCGGAGAAATTCTCGCAGATGACCTATGAGATCTTCGGCAAGGTCTACCAGCAGCAGCAACAGCAGCCGGGCGGCGCGGCAGACCCGCAAGCCGGCCCGCAGGTCAACGACGACGGAACGGTGGAGTCCGATTTTGAGGAAAACAACAGCGGCAATCACTAAGAAGCATCATCAGTTGTTGGGAAACCGACATTGACGGTCTATGGGGAACGGCCTAACGGCCGTTCCTTATCGCCGTAAATCAGACCGCCAATGAGGGGAGGGTGTGGCTTTGGCTGCAAAGAGAGATTATTACGAGGTGCTGGGCATCCAAAAGGATGCGTCCGACGCCGACGTCAAAAAGGCGTACCGCCAGATGGCGAAGAAATACCACCCGGACGTGAACGCGGGGGATAAGTCGGCCGAGGACAAATTCAAAGAGGTAAACGAGGCATACGAGAACCTGTCGGACCCGCAGAAGCGCGCGCGGTACGACCAATTCGGGCATGAACAGCCGGGCGCCGGGTTTGGCGGCGGGCAGTACTCCGACTTTGGCGGATTTGGCGGCGGCGGTGGCGGCGGATTCGGCGGCTTTGACGATATATTTTCCGCGTTCTTTGGTGGCGGCGGCGGCGGCGGTGAGCGGCGCAGTCAGGGCCCGGTGCAGGGCGACGATTTGCGCTATGAGGTGACGCTGAGCTTCGAGGAGGCGGCAAAGGGCTGTTCCAAGGACATCAACCTGACGCGGCACGAGGAGTGCCCGACCTGCCACGGCAGCGGCGCGAAGGAGGGCACGCAGCCCCAGACGTGCACGGCGTGCAAGGGCGCGGGTCAGGTGCGCGTTCAGCAGAATACGCCGTTTGGGCGCATACAGAACGTGCGCGTGTGCGACGTATGCCACGGAACCGGCAAGGTGATCAAGGAACCGTGTACGAAGTGCGGCGGGAACGGGCAGGTGCGCACGACCAAGAAGCGCACGGTGAAGATCCCGGCGGGCATCGACGACGGCCAGGTGATCCGCGTGAGCGGGCAGGGCGAGCCGGGCGCGCGCGGCGGCCCCGCGGGCGATTTGCAGGTGCTGGTGCGGGTGAAGCCGCACAAGTACTTTACGCGCAAGGGCACCGACCTGTACTGCGCGGTGCCGATCTCGCTTACGCAGGCGGCGCTGGGCGCGGAGATCGACGTGCCGACGCTCGAAAAGCCGGTCAAATACATGGTGCCGGAGGGCACGCAGCCCAATACGACGTTCCGCATTCGCGGGCAGGGCATTCCAAGCCTGCGCGGCGGGAACAAGGGCGATCTGTACATTGAGATCAATGTAGAGGTGCCCAAGAAGCTGAACGAAAAGCAAAAGGACCTGCTGCGCCAGTTCGAGGCCACGACGTCGGGTCGCGAATATGAGCAGAAGAAGTCGTTTTTTGACCGAATGAAGGACGCGTTTAACTGACGATCAGCTGCTGCGTCGGCGGACGCGGCGCGCAGGGTTCGACATCCCGGCCGCTTATCCGCCCCGCCAAAATGAAAACTTTCCCAGCAATGGGAAAAATTGTATAACGATGCGCCGTGCTGCCGATATTGACAGCACGGCGTCTTTGTATATTGCGCCCGCGCTTGGGCCCGACCGGCCCGGCGGATGGATGGGGCGGGGCGCGGAAGATGCTGGCCATATTGGAACAGTTGGCAGGGTTTGGCCGTCCAAAAAGCAAAAAGCATGTCAACTATTGGCGCGGCCTGTCGAAAAGGGGCGCATGGGAGGAAATTATGCGGAAATTTCAATTGCTCACGGTGCTGGCGACGCTCGTGTGCGTGCTGATGGCGAGCGCACCGGCGCAGGCATTTAATTTGTTCGGCTGGGGCGCGCCGGAAAGCACCATGGCGCCAGAAGCGCAAGCGCCCGCGCAAACGCCTGCGGTCGCGGATGGCGCGGCGGATGGCGCGGCGGATGGCGCGGCGGATGGCGCGGCGGATGGCGCGGCGGACGCGGTTCCCGCGTCGGCTTCGGCCATTCAGACGGTCAAGCGCGACGAGTCCCCGCTGATCCGGGTGATGCTCAAGTCGCTCAAGCAGCCGACGGCGCTGGGGCTCACGCTGTATGGAAACTACGCGGTGGAGCGCGACGCCGGGTTCCGGTTCGCCAGCGAAAGCGCGCTGTCGGTCGCGGTCGATGGCGAAAACCTGCTGCTCCAGTGCGGCGGACTCACGATCAACATGGGGCCCTCGTTTACGCTCACCCGGCACGCGTCGGAGGGGCCAAGCGGCATCCTGATCCATGAGACCGAGCGCGAGAACCTGTACGTGGGCGACCTGACGCTGCGCAACGCGGGGGGCGTGATCGAGCCAGTGGTGACGCTCGACATTGAGGACTACCTGTATGGCGTGGTGCCGTATGAGATGAGCAATGGCTTTCCGATGGAGGCGCTCAAGGCGCAGGCCGTAGCGGCGCGCACCTACGCGCTGAGGCATGTCGCGCCCGGAAAGGCGTACGACGTGGTGGACACGCCGACGAACCAGACGTTTAAAGGGTTTGACGCGCAACTCGAGGCGACGATCGCGGCGGTCGATGAGACGCGCGGCGTGACCGGCCAGTACGACGGCGACTACGCGATGTGCTACTTCACGGCGACCAACGGCGGTCAGACGGAACTTCCGGGCAATATCTGGGGCGGCTCGGGCGCGTTTGGGTATCTCGCGATGCGGGACGATCCCTACGATCTGGAAAACCCGTCAAGCGCGGTAAAGACGCTGCGCCTTTCGTCCGACCCCGCGCAGGTGGACGCGCGGATCATGCAGGCGCTGGTGTCGGGGCTTACCGAGCAGATGGCGGCGCTGGGGTATAGCGATGAGGCGGAAGACATCAAGGTCGTGTCGATTGAAAGCGCGACGCCGGTCAAGCCGAAATTCGAGGGCGGCCGGATGTACACCGCGCTGCGGGTGGGCATGCAGGTGTCGGGCAAGCGCCTGTACCAGGCTGACCCGACGCCAAACGCGCAGACGACGCCGCTGAACGTTCAAGAGATCGTGCCCCAAGCGCTGTGCGTAGACCTCGACTTTTACGGATTCCTGAAGGAGGCGTATGGGTTGGGGCTCAACGGAAGCGACTGGGAAGTGCTGTCGAGCGAAAAGACGGCGGACGGGTTTGTGCTGTCGTCGCGCAGGTATGGGCATGGCGTCGGCATGAGCCAGCGCGGGGCTGAGCAGATGGCCAAGGCGCATGGGGCGACCTGGGTTGAGATCCTGTCGTTTTACTATCCGGGCATGACGCTGGTAAGGATGGACTACGCGCGCACGCCGCTCGTAGCGCTGTCAGAATTGCCCAAGAGCCTTGGCCGGGTGCGCGCACGACCCACGCCCGCACCGACACCCGCGCCGCTGCCCGCGCTTCGCGGGAATGAATACTACGCGACCGTTGACGTGGGCGCGAATGGCTCGACGCTAAACGTCCGGGATAAGGCTGGCACCGATGGCCGCCTGCTGGGCACCTACCTGCATGGGCAGAAGGTCATTGTGGTCGGCGAGGTCGGCAACGGCTGGGCGCAGGTAAAGAGCGCCGAACTGAGCGGCTACGCATCGATGGACTACTTGAAGAAGTAGCGGGGAGGCGGGGGACGGGGAGGCGAGGGGAACCGGGAGGCGGGAAGATAATTAATGAGAACGGACGGGGGGCCTCCGGCAGCCGGGGCGCTGCCCCTGGACCCCGCCAAGGAAGGTCCTTGGATGCCAGCGCGC
>JAVXNW010000094.1:0-9772 GCA_036645575.1 Clostridia bacterium
GTTAAAAAGCCCCCCTCCCGCTCGCAAGCGAAGAAGGCCGGCCGGCGTGTTACACCTCCCCCCCCCCCGCAACGGTTGGGGCGACGCCGTGGCTCCGAGGCCACCCTTCCGTCAACTTAAGGATCGAGCGCACCACAAGGACAAAAAGATCCGGCGCAATCTTGCCGCTTTCATCCGAACAACAGCGCATTTAAGGCTTAAGTTGACGGCATTGCCAACCACGGGGATCATCCCGGCCATCATCCCGACCTAGGACAATGATTCGATCGTGCCCTCTTCAAGCGATTTGCGGATCGCCAGCACGATTTTGAGCACCGCGCGGCTCTGCTCAAGCGTCACGGGCGCCGGTGTGCCCGCGTTGATCGCGTCGATAAACCCGCCGATCTCGCCCACGAACATGTCGCCTTGCTTGGCTTCCAGCGCCTCGACCGTCTCAGTGCCCGCGGGATAGAAGTTAAAGTCGAACCCGCGCTCGCCATCTTTGATGTTGTGACCCGCCGTCAGCGAATACGCGATGGTGCCCTTGTCCCCGCAGCCCCGGAACTCAATGGAGAACGGGAAGTTGCCGGTCATCTCAAGGGAGGTCTCGCAGATCGCGCGCGTGCCGTCTTTCCACGAAATATTGGTCGCCACGTGGTTCCAGCAGCCCGACGGGCTCTTCCAGCCGGTCGCGTACACGCGCTCGGGCATGCCAAACAGCGTATACAAAAAGTCGATGTCGTGCACGTTCATGTCGTACAGCCCGCCGCCGCTCACTTCCGGCTTCCGGTGCCAGGTCGACCACGTCGGGTGCTGCGCCAGCCGCTTTTCGTAGATCATGTGGATCTTGCCCAGCTTGCCCGCGTCCACGCAATCCTTGATCACCTGAAACTCCGGCCACCAGCGCGCCACCTGCGCCACCATGAACCGCACGCCGTTTTTCGCGCACGCCTCGCTCATCCGGTCAAAGGCGTCCATTTCGAACGTGACCGGCTTTTCGCACAGCACATGCCGCCCCGCGTTCGCGGCCTCGATCACGAATTGCTCATGCGTATTGGTGGGCGTGCACACGTCCACCAGGTCGATCACTTCTTCCTTGAGCGCCTCTTCAAGCGACGTATACGCCTTGCACGGCGCGCCCGCCGCGCAGACGCCCTTTTCGTTTTTTTCCTTGGAGCGATTGATCACGCACACGACCTGCGCGCCGTCAAGCGCCTTGTATGCCTCGATGTGCGAAAGGCCGATATACCCCGAACCGACGACCGCTACGTTCAACATCCGTCCATCCTCCTACAGCTTTAATATGGTATCCAGCGACATCTTGGCGTTGATGATCGACTGGTATGGGAATTTCTTGTAGTTGGGCAAAAACTCCACCGTGATCCAATCGTCGTACCCGATCCCCCGGATCGCGGGCATGACCTTTTCAAAATCCACGTCGCCCTCCAATAGATCCACAAACATGCCCAGCCCCGCCTGATCAAATCGGCAGTCGCAGAAATGCAGCCGCTTGATGCGGCTTCCCAGAATCTCGATCCACTGCTCGGGATAGCCCACGTAGATGATGTTGCCCACGTCGAAATACGCGCCGACAAACGGCGAATCGATCGCGTCCAGAAATCCTCGAAACTCGATCGGCGAGAGCAGCAGCTTGTTCCACACGTTCTCCACCGCCATCGCGACCCCGGCCGCGCGCGCATGGGGTTCCAGCTGGAATAGCGCCTTTTGCGCGTTGTCGTAGGCCACGTCGTAGCGCACGATCCCCGGCGCAAAGGGCGTGCCCACCCAGCCCGGCACGACCAGCACCGCGTCCGCGCCGAACGCCGCGGCGCAGTCAATCTGCTTTTTCACGATGTCGCGCGCGCACTGCGCCTCGCGCGCGTCCTCGCCCGCCATGTTGTGCTCCCAGATGTTCCACGCGCCCACGCTGGATATCTTAAGCCCCTCGCCTTCGACCATCGCGCGCATTTCTCGCAGCGTCTGGTCGCTCGCATGCATGTTGAGCGAGCCTTCTTCGCTTAAGACCAGCTCCACCCCGTCATAGCCCGCCTTCTTTACCTCGCGGCAGGCGGTTAAGATGTCCACATCCTGCGCAAAGGTGTAAAAACTGACGCCCGTCTTCATGGACGCGCCCTCCTCATTAAAATGAGCCCAAGCCGATCCAGGCCCTTTGCAGGCGGAAAAGGGCTTGGGCCCGATGTCTTATGCGCGCTTGCGCGCGTTTTGGATGTTGCTGAGCACCACCGCCAGCACGATGATGCCGCCGGTAATGACGATCTTGACATAGGCGGTCACGCCCAATATGTCTAGCGCGTTGGAGATGATGCCGGTCAGCAGGCAGCCCAGAAACGCGCCCAGCACGGTCCCGCGCCCGCCCTCAAAGGTGATGCCGCCGATGACCGCCGCGACCAGCGCGTCCAGTTCGTAGCCCGCCCCCGCGCTCGCCGCGATCGCGTTCAGGCGCGCCGCGAAGATCAGCCCCGCGATTGACACGATCGCGCCCGAGATTCCGTAGGTGATGATCTTGTACCTGTCCACGCTGATGCCCGACAGGTAGGCGTTTTTCTCGTTGCCGCCGATGGCGACAATGCGCCTGCCGAAGCGCGTCTTGGTGAGCAGGAAATACATGGCCAAGCACACGACGATCATGAAGATGACCATCAGCGGCAAAAAGTCGAACAGCTTGATCTTGCGCATGAAATCCAGCTTGTTCTGGAACTGCAAAAACGAGCCGCCCGCAATCAAGAGCGATACGCCGTAGAACATCTGGCTGGTGCCCAGCGTGATGATCAGCGGCATGCACTTGGATTTCGCAATGATAAAGCCGTTAAACAGCCCGCACAAGATGGACACGCCCACGCCCGACGCGACCGCCAAAAACATGTTGTCGGTCTTGAGAAGCACCGTCGCGACCACGACCGCCGACAGCGTCATCATGTTGCCGATCGACAGGTCGATTCCGCCGCTGATCAGCAGCATCGCCATCGCCATCGTCATGACGCCCAGCACCGAAATCTGCTGGAAGATCGCCACGATGTTGTTGAGCTTGATAAATTTGGGGTTGATGATGCCCACGACCGTCACAAGCAATATGATGACAATCCCCAGCAGTACCCGTTGATCCTTCAGCAGTCCCTTCGTCTTACGCATGGCCCTTTACTCCTAATGCTTCTTTGATGATCGTCTGTTCGTTGATCGACTCGCCGGTCAGCTCGCACTTGATCGCGCCGTCGCGCACCACCAGCACGCGGTCGCTCATCGAGATCAGCTCCGGCATGTCCGACGAAATCATGATGATCGCGCCGCCCGCGCGCGTAAGCTCGCTCATCTGCTTGTAGAACTCGGCCTTGGCGTTCACGTCGATGCCGCGCGTGGGCTCGTCGAAGATGTACACCCGCCCGCCCGCGTACAGCCACTTGCCCAGCACCACCTTCTGTTGGTTGCCGCCCGACAGGTTGACGACCTCTTGGGCAAGGCTCGGCGTCTTGATTCGAAGCTTCTCGACGATGGGCTGAACCTCGCCCGCATAGGTCTTGTAGTTGTAATACAGGCTTGGCTTCATGCTCTGAAGGCCGACCAGCAGCACGTTTTCCATGACGCTCGCGCCTAGGTTTAGCCCCAGCTTTTGCCGGTCCTCGGTGATGTGGGCGATCCCCGCCTTGATGCTGTCCCGCGGATTGGCGATCGTCAGCTTTTCCCCGTCCAGGAACATGTCGCCCGCATGGCGGCGGCTCGCGCCCGATATCGCCTGCGCGATCTCGGTGCGGCCGGAGCCCACCATGCCGGAAAGGCCCAATATCTCGCCCGCGCGCAGCGAAAAGTTGATGATGGGCGCATCCTTTTTGAGCTGAAGCCCCTTGACCTCAAACACCACGTCCCCGATCGGGCAGCGCTCTTTTTTATAGAACATGTCGACCGGGCGTCCCACCATGTCGGAGGTAATCGCGCCGATGGACACGTTTTTTTCATGGTTGTCGTAGGTTCTGACCGACGCGCCATCGCGAATGACCGTGATGCGATCCGCGATCTGCACGACCTCCTTGAGGAAGTGCGAGATGTAGATGACGCTGATGCCGGCCTTTGAAATGGTCTTGACCAAGTTGAGCACCTTGCCCGCGTCTTGGGTGTTGAACATCGAGGTCGGCTCGTCCATGATCAGGATGCGCGACCGGTTCATGAGCGCCTTGAGGATCTTCACAAACTGCTGATCCGACACCGACATGTCTTCCACCGTCCGCGTGGGATCGATTTCGATGGCAAACTGCGCCATCAATTCGCGCACCGCGCGCGCCATGCCCTTTTTATCGACCATGAAGCCCGCTTTGGTCATTTCCTTTCCGACAAACACGTTTTCAATCGCGTTCATCGTGGGCACCAAGTCGTTCTCCTGATAGACGATCTCGATGCCTAGGCTTGTAGACAGCGCGGGGGTCAGCGCGTTGTGCGACGCGCCATCAATCAGAATGACGCCGGCGGTCGGCGTGTAGGCGCCCGATAAAATCTTCATCAGCGTCGATTTGCCCGCGCCGTTTTCCCCGACAATGCAGTGGATTTCGCCCTTGTACACGTCAAAAGATAGGTCGTTGAGTGCCCGCACGCCCGGAAACTCCTTGACGATTCCGCGCATCTCAATGACGGGCGCCTCGCCCGCAAGCCCCGTATTGCTCGATAACATGCTTTCCCCGCCCTTGTTGCTTTTTGGATCGCGAAACCGCTCAAGAAACCGCTCATAATGAATGGGCGGTTCCCTAAGCGCTGTGTCCCGCCGAGGCGAGACACAGCGCCATAACTTTGCGCGCCTTATGCGCCGTATACGTACTGATAGGCGGCCGCGTAGTCAGACCAGTCGATCCACGCGCTCAGGTCCGCGCCGGCGACCGGGACGACCGGCAGGCTCTGGAACTTCGCGTCGGGCGTCTTGCCCTCTTTGACGAAGTCGTAGAGGTTCTTGAAGGTCTGGATGCCCTGAATGGACACGGGCGCGGTCATGTTCGCGGCCTCGATGCCATCCTCGAGGAACTTGTACGCGTCGGGCGATCCGCCGGTGGAGACGACCGGGATGCTGGTCATATCGGCCATCTGCAGCGCCTGATAGCAGCCCTGGGCGATCTGGTCGTTGTTGGCGAAGATGCAGTTGAACTCTGTTCCGGAGTTGATGAAGTTCTGCGTGAGGTTGAGGCCGTCCTCGGTGGACCACGCGTCGGAGTTGGACAGACCGACCATCTCGATGGAGCCGTTCAGGTCGGTCAGCGCCTTGTCAACGCCGCCCTTGTACGCCTCAAATACGCCGCCGCCCACCGCGCCCGCGCAGTAGAACACCTTCGCGTCCTGGACGTTCTCGCTCAGCCACTTGATCGCGGCATAGCCGATATCGCCATATACGCAGCCAACCGCCGCGACATAGCTTTCGGGCGCGGCGACCGTCGCCACGTCGATGTTCTCAACCGTGATCGGGATGCCCGCTTCGTTGGCCATCGCGATCAACTGCGCGCCCTGCTCGGGGGAGATCGGGAAGATCGAGATGCCGTCTACTTCTTGCTGGATCAGCGATTCCATCGCGGAGATGGACTGCGCGATGTCGTTTTGGGAATCGAGCACGACCACGTCGACGCCGTTTTGTTCGGCGGCATACTGGAAGGCCTTGGAGGAATACTCGTTCCAGATATCAGACATCTGATAGGCAATGTAGCCAAAGGTGAGCTTCTTCTCCGCCACCGCGACGCCGGCGCAGGACAGGCACAGGATCATGACCGCAATCAGGATCGCCAGACTCTTCTTAAACATGGGGGTTCCTCCTACAAAATAATTTTTATACGTGCCGGACGCTGCCGACTTGGACCCATGATACAATGCGCCGCGCGCTTGAAGCGCAGACGACTTAGCGCGCCGTAGCTTCGCGCCAAGGCCGCTTCGCCTTCCGGCCGCGCGCCAAAGGATGGACTGCCTTTTACAAAATCCCCTGCGCGGTCAAGTAATCAAAGGACTCCTTGACGACGCGGTTGACAAAGTCGATGTCGCCGGGCTTCTTGGGGTTCATCGTGAAGGCCTCGTTGTGCTCGATTTCTATCGACAGCGGCCCCGTATACCCATGCGCGTTCAGGTCGTGGATCAAGCCGATCAAGTCCAGTTCGCCCTTGCCGATGGCGGGGAAATTCCAGCTGTTGTCCATGCCAATCTTGTCTTTCAGGTGGACGTAATTGACGTCGGCCATGCAGGTCTTGATGTCTTCGCCCGGCACCTTGCCGCCGTAGAAGACCACGTTGGCGGTGTCGTAATTGACGCCCACGAGGTCGGAACCCACGCCCTTCACGATCCGATCGACCGCCTCGCCCGTTCCGTACTCGCCGTGCACCTCAATGCCCAGCTTCAGCCCGTCCTTTTGCAGGTCAGGCAGCAGCGCCTTGATGTTCTCAATCAGCACATCGTCTGTAAAGGCCTCGTTCTTGGCAAAATGCGCCTCGCCCGTCGAGGAGATGATGTATTTTCCGCCCAAGCACTTGGCCAGCTTCATGTTGTCGCGGAAGTCCGAAAGCCGCTCTTTGTCGGTCAAGTTGCAATGCCCGCTGAGCGCGATGCAGGTAAGACCCAAGTCCTTGAGCTCCCGCTCGACTTCGAGCAGCTCGTCCCTTCCCATGTCCGGCATCACATGCTCGGTCCACCCGCGCACCGCCGTCAGTTCCACATACTTAAACCCCGCCCGCGCAATCCCCCGAAGCGCCTCATGCACGGTAAATCCATGGTACGTATTCGTGTTGACCGCTACAATATTCTTCATACAAACCCCCTGTATTTAATAAATCACACAATTAGCACGGCCAATATTATCCTAAATATTCCAACATCCCAGACACCAGTCGTATTATAACAAAACCCATAAGGCTTGTCAATGACGCGATGCGCGTTTTTTAGGCGGACGGCAGGCCCCTTTTTTCGTCCCGCGCACGGCGCGCTTTATGTTTCCCTGCTTGACAGTCGCGCGCAAGATAGATTACAATATGGAAGAAGTTTGTCAGTGCCCATTTTCGCGCCGGACGCGGTTCGCCCTCATCGCATAGGGCGGCTTTTTTGAGATTGCAAATTGTAAGCGGCGCCGCCTTGGGACGCGCCGCATCAAATATTGGAGGCATTCTACCATGAGCAAATCCGCCAAATGGATCAGCGTGATCGCCCTTGTCTGTCTGACCTTGTTTGTCGTTGTTTTTTTGAGCGAGCAGCTTTCCGCGTCCCTTGTGGGGATTGAGGTGGTGCCCGCGTCTGATCAGCAGGACGCGTTTTCGGCGCTGCTGGCTTCTTCTAAGCGGGGCGATTTTGCGCGGTCGCAGTTCCGGGAGATGGAATCGGAGAACGCTTCCGACTATGCCTTTATCACCTACACGGTGAAGCTGTCGGGCTCCTGTCCGCTGCCCGCGCGGTGGGCGGAGCTAAACCTTGCGCCGGCGCAAGGCGACGTGCTGCTGATAAGCGATCCGATCGACGTCTCGCCGTTTGGCAAGGGAACGCTCACGGCGACGCTCTTGACGCACGCCGCGTCGGCGGGCGAGGCGCGCAGCCTGTGGGCGGAATACTATGTGCTGGGTCGCGCGATGAACGCGCCCGTGTACGCATCCTGATGCGCACATTGATTGTGGCGGAGAAGCCCTCCGTCGCCCGGGACATTGCGCGGGTGCTCAACTGCCGGGGCAAGGGTGAAGGCGCGCTGATTGGCGAGGAATACGTGGTCAGTTGGGCGCTGGGCCACTTGGTCAGCCTGTGCGAGCCGGATGAGCTGGACCCGATCTATAAAAAGTGGCGCATGGATCAGCTGCCGATGCTGCCGGTTCTCAAGACCAAGGTGCTGCCCAAGACCAAGGCGCAGTACGCCATCGTCAAAAGCCTGATGAACAGTGCGGACACGGAAAAGATCATCTGCGCGACCGATAGCGGGCGCGAGGGCGAGCTGATTTTTCGCTATATCTACGCGCAGGCAAAGTGCAAAAAGCCGGTTGAGCGGCTGTGGATTTCCTCGATGACCGACGCGGCGATCCGCGAAGGGTTTGCGCACCTGAAGCCCGCCTCCGCCTACGACGCGCTCTACGCGAGCGCGCGCTGCCGTTCGGAGGCCGACTGGCTGGTGGGCATGAACGCGACGCGCGCCTTTACGCTGCGCTTTGACGCGCTGCTTACGCTGGGTCGGGTGCAGACGCCCACGCTCAGGCTGATTGTGGCGCGCGACCGCGAGATCCGGGACTTTGTGCCCGAAGATTACCATGAGGTGCGCGCGAACTTTGGCGACTACGAGGGGTTGTGGATCGATCCCGAGACGCAGGAGCAGCGCTGCCGCGACGGGGCGCTGGCGGCGCGGATCAAGGAACTCGCCGAGGGGCAGCCCGCCCGCATCCTAGACGCGCGGCGGGAGCAGAAAAAAACGCCGCCGCCGCAACTGTTCGACCTGACCGCGCTTCAGCGCGAGGCGAACCGCCTCCTGGGCATTTCCGCCGCCAAGACGCTTGAGATCGCGCAATCGCTCTACGAAAAATACAAACTGCTCACCTATCCGCGAACCGATAGCCGCTACCTCACGCGCGACATGATCCCCAAAATAAAACAGACTTTGGCCTCTTTACCAGAACCTTACGCGCAATTCGCCGCGCAATTGCAGCCCGAACCCCCGGTTCCGTCCCGCGTCTACAACGACGAAAAGGTCAACGATCACCACGCGCTCGTGCCCACGGGGCAGAATACAGACCTTGGTCGCTTACCCGATTTAGAGCACAAAGTGTATGACATGGTCGTGCGCAGATTGATCGCGGCGCTGTATCCCGACTACGAATACGAGTCTGCGATCGTCCTGACAGGCGTTTTAGATTACCAGTTTAAGTCGGTAGGCCAGATTCCGACCAAGGAGGGCTGGCGCGCGCTTTACCGCGATTCAAAAGAAGAAAAGCCTGAAACGCAGCTTCCCCACGTGTCAATCGGCGATACCCGCGTAGTTCAGGCGATTTCGCTGAAGAAATGCAAGACCAAGCCGCCCTCGCCGCACAACGACGCCTCGCTTCTGGGGCTTATGGAGCACGCGGGGCGCACGCTGGAGGACGATTCGCTCAAGGAGTCGATGAAGGACAGCGGGCTTGGCACCCCAGCCACCCGCGCGGCGATCATCGAGCGGCTGATTCAGGTGGGCTACATCGTGCGGCGTGGCAAGACCCTCGTCGCAACCGAAAAGGGCGACCGGCTGATCCAAGTGGCCCCAGAGATCATAACATCCGCCGAGATGACCGGCAAGTGGGAGCGTGCGCTGAGCAAGATGGCGCGCGAAACAGACCAAGGTCTTATCACTGCCAAAGCCGATCGCTTCATGGATAGCATTCGGCGGTATAGCGCGTTTCTCGTCGAGTGCGCCAAGTCGAGCGACCAGACGGTTGTGTTCGAGCGCGAGGAGAAAAGCAAGGGCAAGGGCAAGTCTTCCGTCACGTCGCTTTCGCGCAAATGCCCGCTGTGTGGGACAGGGGAAGTGACTGCGAACCAGAAGGCATTTGGCTGTTCGCGCTGGCGTGAAGGGTGTCATTTCACCATCTGGCGCAACGCGCTAGCGCAGCAAGGCATTGCGTCGATCACGGTAAACGACATGAAGAAGCTGTTAGACGGTCAAACGCTAAAGGTTGCCCAAGGCGAAATCACGTTGACGCAAAACCGCGTCACCCTGCGGTCATTTCCCTCGTAAGCGAGAATGGGCGTGAGCGCAGCCCGGCACTGCGGTGCCGGGCTGCGCACGACGCTGCGGCGTCGTGCTACGCTCACGCGGGTTATTGAACGC
>JAVXNW010000095.1:0-9389 GCA_036645575.1 Clostridia bacterium
GGGAAGAGGGGTACCGGGAGGCGAGGACACCACAGCAAGGGCGTACAGCTCGAGGGGATAGTGTGAAAGGGGGCGAGCAGCCCACCTTTCGCGTTCAATCACCGCGTGAGCGCAGCCCGGCACCGCAGTGCCGGACTACGCTCACGCGCAAATTCAATCAACAGAAAGAAGGATCATTGCTATGAAAATCTTTATTTCCGCCGATATCGAAGGCACCGCCGGCATTGCCCATTGGGATGAGACCGAACAGGGCAAGTACCTCTATGACCACTTCGCTCGCCAGATGACCCGCGAGGTCGCCGCTGCTTGCGAGGGCGCTATCGCTGCGGGCGCCGATGAATTGTTCATCAAAGATGCCCACGACTCCGCCCGCAATATCGACCCCGATTGCTTGCCTGAGTGCGCTAAGATATTTCGCGGCTGGGGACGCCACCCCTATTCCATGATGGCGGGACTTGACCACTCCTTCGACGGCGTCTTCTTTACCGGCTATCACTCCGGCGCGGGCAGCGACGAAAACCCGCTCGCCCATACCATGAACGGCAATATCCTTAAACTTGACATAAATGGCCTCGGCGGCTCCGAATTGCTCATCAATTGCCTGACCGCCGCCTACGAACATGTGCCCGTCTACTGCGTCTGCGGCGACGCGGGCCTGTGCGACTGGGTCACGCACGTGAACCCCAATATCCAGACCGTGCCCGTCTGCGAAGGGTTCGGCAACGGCTCCATCTCCATTCAGCCCGCCCTCGCCGTCAAGCGCATTCGCGAGACCACCGAGCGCGCCCTGCGCTTGCCCCGCGAATCCTGCCTCTTCCCGCTGCCGGAGTCCTTCGACGTGACCGTCGAGTACCGCCCCCACTTCATGGCCAAGCGCGCGGGATTCTACCCCGGCGCCGAGCAGGTGGGCCCGCGCACCGTGCGCTTTCACGCAAACAATTACTTTGACGTGTTGACATTTTTTTCCTTTGTCTTGTAATCGAATGAACCGATGTGCTATAATACGATAGGATGTGAAATTATGCAAAAGCCGCGCAGGATCGCGCCCGGCGATACGCTGGGCTTTGTCGCCGCATCTAGCACGCTGGCCGACCCGGCGCTCCTTCCCCGCGCTATTTCCGCCGCCGAGGCCATGGGCTACAAGGTCGCGCTGGGAGACAGCTGCACCGCGAAATACGGCTACCTTGCGGGCGACGACGCGCTGCGCGCCGGCGACCTCATGCGCATGTTTGAACGCGAGGATGTGGACGCGGTCACGCTCATTCGCGGCGGCTATGGCCTGCCCCGCATATTGGACAGGCTCGACTACGACCTGATCCGGCAAAGCCGGAAGATGGTGCTGGGCTATTCCGACGTGACCGGCCTTCACTTGGCGCTTGCCGCGCGCGGCCTTGCCACCATTCATGGGCCCATGCCGACCGGCTGGGGCGAACCGGACTTTGCGCCCTTCAGCAGGCAGTCGCTCCTCATGTGCCTAAATGATCGGCAGCTGGGCGTGCCGCTTCAAAACCCCGAGGGCGTTCCGGTCACCTGCTTTCACCCGGGTCGCGCCGAGGGGCGCTTGATCGGCGGCAACCTCACGCTGATGGTTTCGCTTCTGGGCACAAAATACATGCCCGACCTGACAAGCGCGATCTTGCTGATCGAGGATGTGGACGAGCGGCTCTACCGCATCGACCGAATGCTCACGCAACTGCGGCTGGCCGGCGCGTTTGACGCCTGCGCCGGGGTGGTGCTGGGCACGTTTACGCGCTGCGCGGCCGAGTACCCCGATCGCTCCCTCACCTACGACCAGGTGATCCGCGACGTGGTGCTGCCCTGCAACAAGCCCATTATCTCTGGACTCATGATCGGGCATTGCCAGCCTAAGCTCACGCTGGGGCTGGGGATACGATATTTCCTCGATGCGGACAGGGGCGAACTGACCCCGCTGGAATCGCCATTTGCCGACGCGTGAACTTAGCCAGTGTGCGCTGCGTCAAAGCATCAACGGAAAAGCCGCCAATTTTGGGAAAAAGATTGCCAAGAATTAGGAGGGATCGCAATGAGCTTTGCGAAGCGGATCACGGCGACGCTGACGATTTGCCTATTGCTCGTCACTTGCCTGATGGGTTCGGCGCTGGCCGAGGCCGAATATCAGGGTGAGAGCGTGCACGGCGCGTTTGCTGTGGAACTAAACGGCAAGGTGTACGCCGCACTATACACCGGAAGCCAGTACAACCTGTGCGAGGTGAGCGCCACGGGCGGCGGCGAAACGAAGGTGCTGGATACCGCCGGCGAGATTAGCGACCTCGTCGTGTCGGGCGACTTCATCTATTACCTGCGGGATCTGGACCGCACCGCACAGATGGAGATCATGAAGTTCGAACAGAAGACCGGCGCGCTCACCACGCTCACCACCTTTGAGGTGGGCGTCGTGGTGGACAGCCTTTCCTGGTACGACGACGTGCTCTACGTGCTGGCCAACAGCCGCCTGTACATCGTGGACAGCGGCAACGGCGAGACCATGGTCATGAACGAAGAGACGCTGATGGACAGCTATGCCATCGTAAACGACGTGATCTTCTATACCTCCGCAACCGATCTGCTCAGCTACGAGCGCACCGTCACCGGCAAGCCGGAGCCGGTCAAGCAGTCCGCCGGCGTGCTCTACTCCATGAGCATTCTGGGCACCAACCCGGAAAAGTTGGTCGCCAAGGGCGTGACCGACCTGCGCGCGCACGACAATTACCTGTTCTTCCACAACCTGGAGGACAATTACGTCATGGGTTCGGACACCGAGCTCAAGCTCGAGGGGCAGCTATACCGCTACAACATCGAGACCGGGCAGATGGCCAGCATGAACCTTGCCTACGACTGGGAGTTCTATCCCACCGACAGCGGCGTCGTGATCTACACATCCCAGGACATCTCCCTCTATCCGCTGACCGGCGGCGCGCCCGTCAAGCTGATGACCCCGGAACTGGCTACCACCGTCACTGCGGCAGGTCAATTTGCCTACGTGTCCGAGTTTAAGTCCGCCAAATTGACCAAGCTCCCGCTCGACGGGACGCAGTCCGTGCTGCTCTTTGACGACAGCGACGTGCTGCCCGCCACCGAAGGCGCGCCGGAAGACACGCTGCTGGTCAAGGATCCGGAGGCCGACGACACGACCGACACGACCGATGCGACCGACGACCAGGAGACGGTCGGCGACCAGACCTACGACGAGGACAAGGATAGCACCGGAACCGGCAGCGATTCCAGCTACATCTTCCCCAATTCCTCCAAGAAAAAGCTGACCCGCGCCCAGGTCGAGAAGGTGGACAAGAAGCTGTGGGGCTATGCCCGCAACGAGATCTACGCGCGCCACGGCTACGAGTTCAACAAGGGCAAATACCAGACCTACTTCGGCAAGAAGAGCTGGTACAAGCCGGGCGGGTTCTCCTCCGGAAGCCTCAGCACCATCGAATGGTACAACATGGAATTGATCAAGGACCTCGAAAAGGAAAATGGACTGCTGTCAAGCGGCGACGGCGAGGCCAGCACCTCCTCCAATTCCTCCGCCAAGAACAACAACTATGTGCTCAAAGAGGCGCGCTCGCGCAAATTGACCAAGAGCTATCTGCGCGACAAGCTGGGCTCCAAGAGCAAATACGCCTTGGCGCGCAACGAGATCCTCGCGCGGCACGGCTACGTATTTGAGACCGCGAAGTACCGCAAGTACTTTAAAAACCAGAAGTGGTACCATGCCGGCGGCTATTCCCAGAGCGACTTGAGCCGCACCGAGTGGTACAACATCGAGCAGCTCAAGGACCTTGAGCGCGAATAGCGGGCAATCCCTCCAACCGGCGGCGCAAGCCGCCGGTTTTGTGTGCACAGCAGGGCGCGACGAGCGCGAGAAGGGACGGAATAGATGGAACTTGAATACGAATGCCTCGTATGCCAGCTGCGCGCGGAGCTGGCCAACGCCGAAAAGCTTGCGGGCAACGACCGGAAGATCGCCTACTTGCAGCAGGTGATGGGCAGCCTTGCGCAGGTGAGCGCGCGCGACACGGGACCTTTGTTGCTGGACAAAATGCTGCCGATCAGGGCGCGGCATGGCGTGCCCACGCCCGATTACCCGCACCTGAAAGGCAAATACAACGACCTGCTATTGGGGCTGCTGCCCAAGATGCGCGACGTGGTTGCGCGTTCGCGCGACCCGCTGGCGACCGCGCTCAAGCTGTCGCGGCTGGGCAACTACATCGATTTCGGCGTGCTCAAGACGCTTGACGACCAGTGGCTGCTGGGCATGATCGAGCATATCGAGCGCGAGGCGCTGGACGAGGTCGAGTATCGGCACCTGAAAAGCGACCTTGCGCAGGCGCGCACGCTCGCCTTTTTGACCGACAACTGCGGCGAGATCGTCTTTGACCGGCTGCTGATCGAATGCCTGCGCGACCGCTATGTCGGCCTTGAGATCACCGTCGTGACGCGCGGGCAGGACATCCTAAACGACGCGACGCGGGAGGACGCCTGCGCGGTGGGGCTTGACCAAGTCGCGCGCGTGATCGGAAACGGCAGCGACATTGCCGGAACGCAGATGGAGCGGATGAGCGAGGAGGCCGCGCAGCTGGTTCGAACCGCCGACGTGCGCATCGCCAAGGGGCAGGGCAACTTTGAGACGCTCAGCGGCTGCGCGCTCAACACCTATTACCTGTTTTTATGCAAGTGCGCCTATTTTTCCGAGCGCCTGAACGTCGCGCCGCTGACCGGCATGCTGCTAAACGAGCTGCGCCTGCCGCTGTAGCGGGCGGCTTTGCAGGCCATGCGCGCGACAAAGCCCGGACGGATGTGCTATCCGCCCGGGCTTTTATCTTTGTGCGGCGGGGAGGCGCGAGGGCGGTTTAACCAAAAATTGGCGGGACATACTTGACAAGGGCGGGGCGCGCGGCTATAATTAGTTTGCTTAACTAAACGAATGAACGACCGGAAGGGTGTGCGCATGGATCAGTTTCTGACCGAGCTCAATACGCTGTTTGTGAGCACCTACCGCTCGATCTGCCGGGTGGAGGAAAACACGCTCAGGCACTTGAGCGGGAACCAGTTGACGCTTTCGGAGATGCACATGCTGGAGAGCGTGGCGGCGCTGCCCGAGGACGAGCGCACGATCGCCAATATCGCGCGGGCGCTTGAGATCACGCCGCCGTCCGCCACAATGACGATCAAGAAGCTCGAGAAGAAGGGCTTTATCACCAAGGCGCCCTCCACGGTGGACGGGCGGCGGGTGCGGCTGACGCTGTCTGAAAGCGGGCGGCGGGCCGAGACGGCGCACCGCTACTTTCACCGGCGCATGGTGCGCGCGGTGGCAAAGGAGATGGACGCGCAGGAGCGCGCTGCGCTGGTGAGCGGCCTCAATAAGCTCAATGCGTTTTTGCGCGAGCAGGCCGACCCCGCGCGCGCCGAAGGAGGGACCCCACAGTGAAGATACTTGGAACCGGGAGCGCGCTTCCGGAGCGGGTGGTCACCAATTTTGACCTGACAAAATTTCTGGACACGAGCGACGAGTGGATTTCGAGCCGCACGGGCATTCGCGAGCGGCGGTTGGTGACCGACGAATCGGTGCTGAGCCTTGCGCAAGCCGCGGCGGAGCGGGCGCTTTGCGACGCGGGGCTTTGCGCGCAGGACATCGACCTCATCCTGTGCTCGACGCTTGCGGGCGACTACGTGACGCCGGCGCTCGCGTGCGAATTGCAGGCGGCGCTGGGCGCGCGCTGCGCCGGGTTTGACCTAAACAACGCGTGCCCCGGATTTCTGTACGCGCTCGACGTGAGCGACGCCTACATCGCGAGCGGCAAGGCCAAGCACGTATTGATCGTGTGCG
The DNA here is from genome assembly GCA_036645575.1 of Clostridia bacterium. Lineage (GTDB taxonomy): Bacteria > Bacillota > Clostridia > Christensenellales > Aristaeellaceae > JAVXNW01. The sequence goes on from JAVXNW010000095.1 coordinate 5,846, forward strand.
CGGAGATCATGAGCCGCCTGTGCGACTGGCGCGACCGATCGACCTGCGTGCTGTTTGGCGACGGCGCGGGCGCGGTGGTGGTGGGACCTGGCGACGGGCTGATGCGGACGCATCTGACGTGCGCGGGCAACGCGGGGGTGCTGCACCTGGTGCCCGATCAGGGCAATAGCCCGTTTGAGACCAAAAAGCGCGCGGCGTCGTCGCTTTACATGGACGGGTCAGAGGTGTACAAGTTCGCGGTGTCGGCGGCGGTTGCCGATATCCGATCGGTGATGGAGAAGGCGGGGCTTTCGCCCGAGCAGGTGGATCTGTTTGTGCTGCATCAGGCGAACAAGCGGATTCTGGAGGCGGTGCGCACGCGGCTCAAGCAGCCGGAGGAGAAATTTCCGGCCAACATTTCCGTGCGCGGCAACACCGCGTCGGCGAGCGTGCCGATATTGCTGGACGAGCTCAACCGCGCGGGGGCGCTTTGCGCGGGGCAAGTGCTCGTGATGAGCGCGTTTGGCGCAGGGCTGACCACGGCGGCGTGCGCGCTGCGCTGGACGAAGGATCGTGCAGCCGGATAAAAGCGCGCAGTTGCGCGGGATCGCGCAACGGGGCAGGATCGCGCAGTCGCGCGGGATCAGGGGAACTCCGGGCCGTCGGCCCGCGTCCATAGAAAATAATCCAAAAAAATTGAGGAGGACACACACGATGTTTGATAAAGTTGCCGCCATGCTGGCTGACTACAAGGGGATTGAGGTTTCGACAATCAAGCCGGAAAGCACGTTTCTGGAGCTGAAACTGGACTCGCTGGACGTGGCGGACCTCGCAATGAACCTCGAGGACGAGTTTGACGTGACGATTGAGCTGACCCCGGAGGTCAAGTGCATGGACGATCTGGTCAAGTGCATTGATGAGGCGATGAACGCATGATTCGCAGCGAACTTTGCGCCTTGATCGGGATTGAATACCCGATCTTTCAGGGCGGCATGGCGTGGGTGTCGGAGGCCAAGCTGGCGGCGGCGGTCTCGAACGCCGGCGGCCTTGGCATCATCTCGGCGATGAACGCGCCGGGCGATTACCTGCGCGAGCAGATTCGCGCGTGCCGCGCCGCGACGGATAAGCCGTTTGGCGTGAACGTCATGCTGCTCAGCCCCTATGCTTCCGAGGTCGCGCAGGTGATCCTCGAGGAAAAGGTGCCCGTCGTCACGACGGGCGCGGGGCTTCCGGGCATTTATATGAAGAAATGGGTGCCCGCAGGCATCAAGGTGGTGCCGGTCGTGCCGTCGGTCGCCATTGCGCGGCGCGTCGCGCGCGAAGGCGCGGTTGCGGTGATCGCGGAGGGCTGCGAATCGGGCGGACACGTCGGGGAATTGACCACCATGGCGCTGGTTCCGCAGGTGGTGGACGCGGTGGGGATTCCGGTGCTCGCGGCGGGCGGCATTGCGGACGGGCGCGGCGTCGCGGCCGCGTTCATGCTGGGCGCGTGCGGCGTGCAATTGGGCACCCGGTTTTTGTCGGCGTTCGAGTGCCAAGTGCACCCGAACTATAAGCAGAAGATCCTGGGCGCGCGCGACATCGACACATCGGTGACCGGGCGCAGGCTGGGTCACCCGGTTCGCGCGCTCAAGAACAACTTCACGCGCGCGTTTGCCGAGATGGAAGCCGACTCGAACGTGCCGGCGGAAGAAGTGGACAAGTTCGGCGCGGGCGCGCTGCGCAAGGCCGCGGTCGAGGGCGACGTGGAAAACGGCTGCATGATGGCGGGGCAGATTTGCGCGATGGTGACCCGAGAGCAGAGCGCCAAGGAAATCGTCACGCAGCTGTTTGAAGAGGCGGAAAAGCGCCTGACGGAGGTCAGTCGATGGGTATAGCCGTCGTATTTGCGGGGCAGGGCGCGCAGGCGCCCGGCATGGGTCGCGCGCTGTACGAGGGCTCGCGCGCGGCCAGACGCGTTCTGGACATGGCGGAAAAAATGCGGCCGGGCACGCTGAGCCAGTGCTTTGACGGGCCGCAAGCGGCGCTGAATGAGACGATCAACACCCAGCCCTGCCTGTTTGCGGTGGACTACGCGTGCGCGGTGGCGGCAAAGGAGCGCGGGGTGCGCTTTTCGGCGGCGGCTGGCTTTTCGCTGGGCGAGGTGGCGGCGGTCGCGTTTTGTGGAATGCTGTCGTTTGAGGTTGCGTTTGAACTGGTGATCAAGCGTGCGTTTTTGATGCAAAAATGCGCGACGCGGCACCCGGGCGGCATGGCGGCGGTGCTCAGGCTGACGGCGGAGGACGTGATCGCGCTGGCGGCGACGTGTGAAAACGTGTACCCGGTCAACTTCAATTGCCCAACGCAGACGGTGGTCGCCTACGCGGCGGGCGCGCTCCAGGCGTTTTCGGAAAAGGTGAAGGCGCAGCGCGGGCGGCTGGTCCCGCTGGCGGTATCGGGCGCGTTTCATTCGCCGTTCATGGAAGAGGCGGCGCAGGGCCTGCGCGCGCACCTGGGCGAGGGCGCGCTTGGCGAGGCGTGTGTGCCGGTGTATGCCAACCGGACGGCGCGCCCGTATGGTCAAGCAAGGGAAGAGACGCTCGCGATGCAGGTGTGCTCGCCGGTTCTGTGGACGCAGACGATCAGGAACATGTGGGCGGACGGCGTGGACACGTTTGTCGAGGTGGGGCCAGGCGCGGTGCTCAGTGGGCTGATCGCCAAGACGGTGCCCGAGGCGACGACCTATGCGGTATCCGACATGGCGAGCCTGGACAAAATGATCGGAGGCATAGGCGGATGAGGGGAAAGATTGCGCTGGTGACGGGCGGATCGCGCGGGATCGGGCGCGCGATTGCGATCAAGCTTGCGTCCAGCGGTGCGGACGTAGCGATTTTGTACGCAGGCAACGCGGTGGCGGCGCAGGAGGTCTTGCGCAGGATCGCGGAATCGGGCGTGCGTGCGATGGCGATTGCGTGCGACGTGTCGGACCAAGCGCAGGTGACGAGCGCGTACCAGCAGGTGAAGGAGACGCTGGGCGCGGTGGACATACTGGTCAACAACGCGGGGATCACGCGCGACCGGCTGGCGATGCGGATGCGCGCGGAGGATTTTTCGCGGGTGATATCGGTCAATCTAGCGGGCGCGTTTCATCTGATTCACGCGGTACTGCCCGATTTTGTCCGGCGCAGGTCAGGTCGCATCATCAACATAAGCTCGGTATCGGGGCTTAAGGGCAACGCGGGGCAAGCGAACTATTCGGCGGCGAAGGCGGGGCTGATCGGGCTGACGAAGGCGATTGCGCGCGAGGTTGCGTCGCGTGGCATCACCTGCAACGCGGTCGCGCCAGGCTTTGTGAAGACGGACATGACCGCCGCGATGAACGAGCAAGCGCTCGAGGCGGCGCTAGCGGAAGTGCCGATGGGTCGAATTGGCGAGGCGGAGGACATTGCGGAGGCGGTAGCGTTTTTAGCGAGCGAGGCTGCCGCGTACATCACGGGCGCGGTGTTGCCGGTTGACGGCGGCATGGCGATGTAGGCGGTGCTTTGCTCACGCATGAGCGAAGTACCGCCTCCCCCCGCCCCCGCCC
>JAVXNW010000096.1:0-9145 GCA_036645575.1 Clostridia bacterium
CGACTTCCTTCAGGATGACGTCGAACTCGGTCTTCTCTTCAACGGCCTCAGCGGCGGCGGCGGCGGGGCCGGCGACGGCTGCGACGGGTGCGGCGGCGGAAACGCCAAACTTGGCTTCAAGCTCTTTCACCAGCTCGGCCAACTCAATAACGGTCATGCCCTCGATAGCGGAAATAATTTCTTCGCGATTCATGTTAATATCCTCCCATTATGCTCAAATAAAATTCTGCATCCAACATTCGGTGGTCACTAGGTGGCTTATTCGCCGGCCTTCTGCTTGCGCACCGCGTCGATGGCGTAAACCAGCGAGCGCAGCGTTGCGGACAGGACGCCCACGAAATTGGTGATCGGCGCGTTCAGGCTGCCCATCATCTTGGCGATCAGGACTTCCTTCGGCGGCAGCTCGCTGAGCACCTGCACGCCAGCGGCGTCCAGGGTCTGGCCATCTACCACACCGCACTTGATCTGGGTCTTCTTGGTCTTCTTGATGTAGTCGGTCAGCACCTTGGCGGGTGCGACCGCGTCCTTCATGCCAAAGGCGACCGCGGTCGGCCCCTTCAGGTAGCCTTCGAGGCCGGTGATCCCCAGCTGCTGAACCGCCAGCTCGATCATGGTGTTCTTAAGCACTGCGTACTCGACGCCCGCCGCACGGCACTGACTGCGCAGTTCCGTATCCTCGGCAACGGTCAAGCCGCGATAGTCAAGCATGACGACCGACTGTGCCTGTTCAAACTTTGCCTTGATGTCGGCGACAACCAGCTTTTTGTTCTCAAAATTCTTGGACATTGATTACAGCACCTCTTTTCTCGTCCCGGTTAGGACGCTATAAAAACCGCCTTCGCGCACAGAGCGCAAAGGCGGATGAGAAAATCATCGCTTGTTCCTTGCGCCTCGGCGGGCGGCCCGAAAGCCTTGTGCAAAGCACCCGCTGTCTATGGCATGGCTGTCTTCACAGCACTTGATCAGTATACCCGCCCGCGTCCCTTTCGTCAAGTTAATTTTCCTAAAACGCGCCTAAAACGCAGGCGGTTCGACGCCGCTCGGGTTGCCCGCAATGGCCGTGCACACGGCGCGCAGCGCGCGGTCGGTCAACTTGACCAGCGCGGCGTCCGATAGCTCGGCGTCCTCGGGCAGGATGGCCAGCGGCTCGGCAGCGGCCGACTGGATGCGCACGACCAGCACGTTTGCGCCCTCCACCGCCAAGAAGCAATCGGCAAACGTCTCCAGCAGCATCGCCAGCGCCTGCGCGCTTTCGCAGATCAGGCAGTTCTCGCACGATCCACACCCCGCGCAGTCCTGGGTGATCTGCCCGCGCGCGGTGGCCGCCCCGGCGCGCAGCGCGACAGAGACCGCCGCCATCGCTTCCGCAAGATCCGGCCCCGAATACGCGATCACGCGCCCCGCCGAGGGCATGTCGAGCGCAGCACGCGCGCCCTCCAGCAGGTCGTCCGCCCAAGGCGAGAGGACCGGCAGGCGCACGGGCAGCGCAAGCAGGCTGCTCGTGAGCGTCGCCACGCTCCCCTCGCGCGAAAGGCGCAGGTCAAAGGCGCGCTTCACGCCCATGTCCAGGCTCGCGCTCAGCGATTCGCCGCCGTCCCACTTGGCATAGGTAAACACCACCCCGCTCAGCGCGCAAATCTCCTCCAGCCAGCGCGCAAACGGATCAGATAGCGCCAAGTGTGCATCCATCTGCATGGAAATGGTCGCCGTGCGCTGTCGAAGTCCCGGCGAAGCCAGCCCCGTAGGCAGGCAAAGCGCCAAAACGAGCACCACCACAAGCCCTGTCCGCACCATAAATTTCATTTGAGAAGCCCCCCTTCGCACGCTTGTTTTATGAAGGAGCGCTCCCCGTCATGACCTTTCGACGCGAAAATTGCGCCCGTGAAAGCCATGTGACAGCGATGTTCCGGCCTTGTACCGGATGATCTTGCGTTTTTTCTGGGCTGCGGGAAGCGGAAGGGGCGCAGCCCGCGCGCAGTTGCTTTTTAAGCGCTCGACGGCGCTTCGCGATACGTATAGTGGCAGGCCGGGCGCGCCGACCTGCCACTAAATATTGCGGATTTACCGCGCCTTTTCGGCGACCTCTTGCGCGAGGCGGGCGATGAAGGCCTCGGTCGTCATGGCGCCCAGGTCGCCCTCCTTGCGCGAGCGGATGGCGCTCACGCCGGACTCGACCTCGACGTCGCCCAGCACGGCCATGTAGGGCACCTTCTGCATCTGGGCTTCGCGAATCTTAAAGCCGATCTTCTCGTTGCGCAGGTCAAGCTCTGCGCGAATGCCCGCGGCCTCGAGCTGATCCTTGAGCGCGAGGGCGGCGTCGTCGCAGCGGTTGGTGATGGTCAATATCTTCACCTGCACCGGGCTCAGCCACAGCGGGAACGCGCCGGCAAAGTGCTCGATCAGGATGCCGATGAAGCGCTCGATGGAGCCAAATACCACGCGGTGGATCATGACCGGGCGATGCTTTTCGCCATCGGCGCCGGTGTAGGTCAGGTCAAAGCGCTCGGGCAGGTTCATGTCCAGCTGGATGGTGCCGCACTGCCAGGTTCTGCCGATCGAGTCCTCCAGATGGAAGTCGATCTTGGGGCCGTAGAACGCGCCGTCGCCCTCGTTGATCGTATACTTTACGCCCATCTCGTCGAGCGCGCCCTGCAGGCCGTCGGTCGCGAGCTGCCACATCTCGTCGGTGCCCATCGAGTTTTCCGGGCGCGTGGACAGTTCCACGTGGTACTTAAAGCCAAATACGCTGTACACCTCGTCAATCAGGTTGTACACGCCCTTGATCTCGTCCTTGATCTGCTCGGGCGTCATGAAGATGTGCGCGTCGTCCTGGGTGAAGCACCTGACGCGCATGAGCCCATGCAGCGCGCCGGATTTTTCGTGCCGGTGCACGAGCCCCAGTTCGCCCGAACGGCACGGCAGGTCGCGATAGCTCCACAGCTTGCGCTTGTAGACCAATATCCCGCCGGGGCAGTTCATCGGCTTGATCGCGTAGTCCTGCTCGTCGATCTTGGTCGTATACATGTTGTTCTGGTAGTGATCCCAGTGACCGGACTGCTCCCAGAGCGAACGCGACAGGATGATCGGCGTCTTGATCTCCTCATAGCCGTGGTCGTGGTGGATCTTGCGCCAGTAGTCCTCCAGTTGGTTGCGCAGGATCATGCCCTTGGGGAAGAAGAACGGGAAGCCCGGACCCTCGTCTAGGATGGCAAACAGGTCAAGCTCCTTGCCCAATTTGCGGTGGTCGCGCTTCTTGGCCTCCTCCATGCGGGTGAGGTAGGCCTCCATCTCGGCCTTGTCGAAAAACGCGGTGCCATAGATGCGCTGGAGCATCTTCTTGTGCTCGTCGCCGCGCCAGTACGCGCCCGCGATGCTGGTGAGCTTAAACGCCTTGATCCGGCCGGTCGAGGGCAGGTGGGGACCGGCGCACAGGTCGGTAAAGTCGCCCTGCTTATAAAAGGAGAGCGGCGCGTCCTCGGGCAGGTCATTGATCAGCTCGACCTTGTAGGGCTGATCCTTTTCGCGCATGAGGTCAAGGGCCTGGGCGCGGGGCAGCTCAAAGCGCTCGAGGCGCTCGTTTTTCTTGATGATGCGCGCCATTTCCTTTTCGGCGGCGGCGAGGAAATCGGGCGTAAACGGCTCGTCCACGTCGAAGTCATAGTAGAAGCCGTTCTCGATCGCCGGGCCAATCGCCAGCTTCGCTTCGGGCTTTAAGTGAAGTACCGCCTGCGCCAGCACGTGGCTCGCGGTGTGCCTAAGCGTCTTGCGCCCCGCCTCGTCGGCAAACGTGAGGATCTCCAGCTCGTGGTCTCCCTCAATCGGCTCGACCAGCGAGATCACCTTGCCGTCCAGCTTGGCGCAAAGCGCCTCTTTTTTGAGGCTGTTCGAAATTTCGCCCGCGATATCCAGCGCGTTCATGCCATCCTGAAACGTGCGCGCCTCGCCCTTCATAATCAACTGCATCAGGGGTTCCTCCTTCAAGAATAATAAAAAGCGCCCGCCCCAGCGAAGGGACGAGCGCGTTGCCCGTGGTTCCACCCAACTTGGCGCAGGCCTAAAGCACACGCCACTTGACGGAGTTGTATCGCGCTCCAAGCGCCGCTGGTCCGGGGCTGGTTCACGCACGCTGCCACCAGACGCGCTTTCAGCCAAGGCGCATCCTCTCTGGTGCGGCATTTGCGGTGCGATGATTCCCCATCATCCCGCAGAAATGATTCTGATAAAGAGTATAGGCTTGCGGCATAGCGCTGTCAAGTTAAATTCGCTCATCTCGGGCTTTTCCCGGCTGCCCTTTGGGCCGTGGCGCGCGGCCAGAAATACCCCATGGGGAAAATTGGGGAAAACGCCGCGCTATTTGTGGTTTTTTCGCGCAGGAACTTGTCACGCGGGGCGCAATGCGTGTATACTGTCAGAAGAGGTTGGAACCTTTGGGGTGCTTTCAGCACCTAACTTACGAAAAATGCACCGTGGGGGAAACGATATGCAATCAACACAAGAGGTCGCCAAACGGCTGGGGCAAAACATCGGGCGGGTGATCGTCGGAAAGCAGGACGTGGTGGATCTGCTCTTGATCGCGCTCATCTGCCAAGGGCATGTGCTGATCGAGGACGTGCCGGGCGTGGGCAAGACCACGCTGGCCTCGGCGCTGGCCAAGTCGCTCGACTGCTCGTTTAAGCGCATCCAATTTACGCCCGACATCACGCCCTCGGACATCATGGGCTTTTCAATCGTCAACTTTAAGACGGGCGAGCTTGACTACCACGAGGGGCTGGTGATGAGCCAGATCGTGCTGGCGGACGAGATCAACCGCACCTCGCCCAAGACCCAGTCGTCGCTGCTCGAGGTGATGGAGGAGGGGCAGGTCACGGTGGACGGCGTAAGCTACCGGATGCCCAAGCCCTTTATCGTGCTGGCCACGCAGAACCCGGTCGACTTCGTGGGCACCTATCCGCTGCCGGAAGCGCAGCTGGACCGCTTCTTCATGCGCGTGTCGATCGGGTATCCGACGATGGAGGAAGAGGCGGACATCCTCGAAAAATACACCATGGGCGCAAAGCCGCTAAACGAAATAAAGCCCATCTGCTCGGCGGCGGACGTGATCGGGCTGCAGCGGGCGGTGACGGAGGTGTACGCCTCGCGCGAGGTGCGCGCGTATGTCGCGATGATCGCGGCCGCGTCGCGCAAGTATGCGGGGCTGGCGCTTGGCGTATCCACGCGCGCGGCGATCTCGCTGCTTCGCGCGGGACAGGCGCGCGCCATGCTGGCCGGGCGCGACTATGTGCTGCCCGACGACATTCAAAAGATGGCCGCGCCGGTATTGTGCCACCGCATCGTGCTGTCGCCCGAGGCGCGAATGCGCAATTTGTCGCCGGAGCGCGCGCTGCAAACGGTGATCGGCTCCGTTCAGGTGCCGGTCAAGACGCCGTGACCAGGCGCGCCGCGCTGTTCATGCTGGTGGCCGCGACGGCGCTGGTGGCCGCGCTGTCAACGGGCGTCCAGCTGTATTACCTGATGCTCCTTTCGATGGGCACGATGCTGGTGATCGGGCTTGCGTCGGTGCTGCTCGCGCTCTTTACGGTCCGGGCGACGATCAAGTGCGCGCGCCACACGATCGAGCGCGGCGTCAGCGTGCCCATCATCGCGACGGTTCGGCACATGGGGCTGATCCCCGTGCGCTTAATCGCGCTCAAGCTCGCGCTGCCCGACGACGCGGGCGCGCTGGAGGCGCTCGAGCTGGACCCGCTGCCCTTCCTGCAAAAGGACTATGAATTGGAGATCACCTGCCCGCACCGGGGCGTCTACCCAATCGGCGTGACCGCAATGGCGGCAAGCGACGTATTTGGGCTGTTTCGCCTGTCGCGCAAGGTGGAAAATTGCTTTTTTCAGGTGGAGGTCGCGCCGCGGCTGAGGCGGCTCCCGGCCATGGCGCTGTCGCCGGGCGACATGGAGGACAACCGCGTGACCCGGATGACCGAGGACAACGCGTCGCCCGCCGATGTGCGCGCGTGGCGCACGGGCGACGCGCTCAAGAAGGTGCACTGGAAGTTGTCGATGCGCAAGCGCGAACTGATGGTGCGCACCTACGAGGAATCGCTCAAGCCCGACACGCTGATCTTGATCGACCTGTCGCCGCCCGCGACGCTCAAGAGCCACGCGCTGTCCATTGAGGACACGGTGATTGAGACGGCGGGCTCGATTGCGCAGGCGCAGTTGACGGCGGGGTATCCGGTGCGCATGCCGCTGATGAGCGCGCAGCCGACGGAGGTGCGCGGCGAAAACCGCGCGGCGCTGGGCGCGTTTACGCAGGCGCTGACGCGCGTCGCATTTGACAGCCCCTTCTCGTTTGACAAGCTGTTGATGCTTGAGATGCGGCGCATGCAGCGCACCGGCGGCGCGGTGCTGATTACGCCCAAGCTAAACGCGCGGGTGGCGGATCTGGCGACGCAATTGCACCACGGCGGCATGCGCGTGACGATGTGCTACGTCACCGACAACCGCCGGGAGGAGACGGAGCAACTGCTCTCGCAGCTCACGCGGGTGGGCATTACCGCCTACCGCGTGGACCCGTGGGGCGAGGGACTGACGGAGGCTGAGATGATTGAGCGAACCACGCATGGATAGAAAGAAAAAATGGCTGGATCTGGCGGGCGCGGCGCTGATCGCGGCGGCGCTTGGCACGTCGCTTGCGATGATCCTGTGCGGGGCGCTGGGGTTTCCGGTCGCGCTTCGCCAAGTGGCGCTCACGTCGTGCGCGCTGGCGCTCTTGTGCGCACTTGGGCGCTCCGGCAAGGTGGGTCTGGCGTTTTCGCTCGGCCTTGGCGCGCTGCTCGCGGGGTACGCGCTGTTTTCGCGGGTGCAGATGGGCGAAAAGCTGGTGGCGCTCGTGCGGGCGCTTGCGGATTTGTCCACGGGCGGCGCGCTTGCGGGCGAATATGGAATGGCCATTGCGCTGGTCGTGGGCGGGCTCATGACGCTGTTCATGTTCTGGCTTGCGCAGATGAGCGGCGGCGTATACCCGGCGCTGGCGCTGTCGCTCGTGCTGATCATGGGCGCGTGGCTTGTGAACAACCAGCTGGAAATTGGCTATGCGGGCGTGGCGGCGGCGGCGCTTGCGTGCCTGTTCGCGCGCGCGTCAGACGACAGGGTCTCCTACTGGCGTGCCGCGCCGATCGCGGCGGTGGCCGTGCTTTTGGCGCTTTTGATGCTGCCGGCGGGCAATCCCACCTGGCCGCCGCTTGCGCAGGCCGCGCAAAAGGTGCGCGACCTGTTCGACGATTATTTTTTGTTCACCGACCCGCGCACCACCTACTCGATCAGCGCGGATGGGTTTCAGTCGATGGGCGAGGTGCTGGGCGGCCCGGCGGAGCCGAACCTAGGCGACGTCATGACGGTTGAGACGACGCGGCCGCTCCTGCTGCGCGGCTCGATCAAGCGCACCTACACCACCTATTCGTGGACGGAGAGCGCGGTCAATAGCCGCTACGTGTTCATCGACCCGCTGAAAAAGCAGGTGCGCGATCAGGTATTTGACGCCGATCGGTTCGCGGGGCTCGATCCCTCGGGCGCGTTTGAGCAGGCGACCTGCAACGTCACGATGCTCAGTAGCGGCATTTCCGCGCTGTTTGTGCCGCACCGGCTGACCGATATGGCCATTCCGCTCGACCTTGCGGCCTACTTTAGCACGAGCGGCGAGGTGTTCCTCACGCGCGGCGTCGTGCCGGGCGACCGCTACTTGGCGACCGCGCTGATCCCGACGGGCGATCAGGCGGCGATGCGCGCGCTGCTTGCGCAGGCGCAGAAAGCCGGCGACGACCGCTATCAGGATGCGCTGAACGCCTATACCAGCCTGCCGCACGGCATTGAGCAGGGGGTGTACACGCTCGCGCAGCAGATTACCGGCGGGATCACGTCGCCCTACGACAAGGCGCTCGCCATCGAGCAGCACCTGATGACGCACTACCAGTACGACTTGACCGTGGATTATCCGCCGCGCGACCGCGACTTTGTCAGCCATTTCCTGCTCGAAGGCAAGACCGGCTATTGCAGCTATTTCGCCTCGGCGATGGCGGTAATGGCGCGCATGGCGGGGCTTCCGTCCCGGTACGTCGAGGGCTATCTTGTGCCGGTGCGCGAGGGCGGCGTGACCACGGTGACCGGCAAGAACGCGCACGCGTGGGTCGAGATCTACTTTGAGGGCGCGGGCTGGATTCCGTTTAACCCGACCCCGGGCAGCGGCGACAGTTACGATCCGGACGCGGGCAGCGCAGGCAAGGACGGCGGGGGAAAGACCGCGCTTCCGCCGCAGGAAGACCCGAACCAGTCCCCCGATCCGACCGCCGCGCCCACGCCCGAGCCGACCGACGCGCCGCCGGAGGACGAGCCGCCAGAGGATCAGCCGCCGGAGGACGAGCCGCCGGAGGATCAGCCGCCGGAGGATCAGCCGCCGGAAGATCAGCCGCCGGAAGACGAGCCGCCGGAGGATCAGCCGCCCGAGGAGCAGCCGCCCGAGGACGAGCCGCCCGCGATTCAGGGCTTGTGGTGGTTGCTTGTGCTGATTCCCATTGCGGGCGCCGCGTTTTTCGTGGTCAAGCGCCTGCGCGATAGCGACCCGTGCCGGATCACGAAGGGGCGCAAGAGCGCATCGGAGAAGCTGCTGATCTGGTATCGCGCGCTGATATTGGTGCTGGAAGCGCAGGGGCAGGTGCCCGGCGCGAGCGAGACGCCGGTGCAGTTTGCCGCGCGACTTGAAAGCGCCGCGATCGCGGACGCGAAATTGAGCTGCGTCATGCAGCAGCTTTCGCTCAGCCGCTACGCTGGCCGTAAGCCCGACGCGAATACGCTCGGCCAGGCCCAGGCCGCCTACGCACAGTTGACCGCCCAGCTGAAGCCCCCCGAGCGCCTGCGCTGGCTCGCCCACCGCCTGACCCAAGGCCTAGGCGACATGACGAAGATCCCGTAGGGGAACGAGGAGGCGGGGGGAACGGGGAGGCGGGAAGTATAGTATGGGAGGCGGCGAGGAGGAGGCGGGGGGAACCGGGAGGCGGGAAGTATATTTAGGGGAGACGGACGGGGGCCTCCGGCGGCCGGGGCGCTGCCCCTGGACCCCGCCAAGGAAGGTCCTTGGATGCCAGCGCGCCTGCGGGCG
>JAVXNW010000097.1:0-9142 GCA_036645575.1 Clostridia bacterium
CTCTTTCGCATATTTCAGCAAACGTTCCATTATAGAGCCGGGGTCTTTACCAATCATCATATGTTTCTTTTCCTTTTGCGCATACATTTTGCACAGTGATAAAGCGTACTTGTTATTACTCTCTATTAGATAGATGTCATCTATGCGTCGCAACATATAGCCATCATAATCACCATCGGGTGTTAGGTGATTTATCAGCACAAACGCTTCATCAGAATCTTGAATAATACCTGCGGAAAATGTATTGGTATTGGCGTTGTCGCAATAAATGCATAACACTTCGCCGCTGGACGTTGACCTATGCAAGACGTCATGTATATTCATAATAACACCTCATTCTTAACCTTTGCATCAAGCGCGCCCCGCGCCCCACGAAATGTGCAGCAAGGCCACCCGCACAGTTGCAACCCAGACACCCCAACCCTGCCCCAGTTAAGTCCCCAACCCCGCAAGTCCTACCCATGTAGTATAACAAACTCCGCAACAAATTAAAAGCCTTTTCACAATATTATCGCCGTTTTTAAGCATTATCCGATCGTTTTAGGGGCGGCCGGGAATGGTTTTGTTGTGGGTTGGCGTGCTCTTTGGCGCTATGGGGTTGACTTTTTCCTTTTATGGGGGCTGCGCCGTATCGGCAGCGTGATGGCAAAGGTGGCGCCTGCCTTTCCGGATTCCTCCAGCGTCAGGCGACCTGCGTGCATCTGGATCAGTTCCCGTGCGACGGACAGGCCAAGGCCATAGTGGGCGCGGTCGCTATGCGCTTGATCCGCGCGAAAAAATCGGTCGAACAGCCGGCCCTTGATTTCCTCCGGTACGCCCGGCCCGTCGTCCGCGACCGTCAGACGAATGGTCCTTTCCCCCGCCTGCCCGGAAAGCGTGATCGTCTTCGCGGCGTAGCTCACCGCGTTGTCCAGCAGCACCGACAGCGCCTGCTTTAGCCGGTCGCCATCTCCCGTCACTTGGCCAAGCGCACTTTGCGCAAGCGTAAGCGTAAGGTTAAGCCCCTTGCGCAAAGCCACCGGGTAGTACAGGTCGTAGCACTCGATCAGCAGCGTATCCACGTCGACCGCCACATCCCGAAGCGCCCAGTTTCCCGCGTCCGAGCGCGCGAGCAGCAGCAGGTCATCCACCAGACGCGCCATTCTCCGGCACTCGCTCGCGATATTCTCGCGCAGCACCGGCGAATTGTCCGCCTTGAGCGCCTCCGCACTCGCCGAGATCACCGCAAGCGGCGCCTTCAGCTCATGCGACGCAATCGCGGTGAACTCCGTCTGCTTGGCATGGCTCGCTTCGGCGGGCTTTACCGCGCGCCCGGACGCGATCCAACCGATCACAAAAAGCGCCGCCAGCCCGCCCAATCCGATCAGCGCCGACTGCGCGCGTTGCGTGTGAATCCTTTCCGCCAACTCCGACAGGTCCTTGATCACCGCCAGCTTGATCGGCGTCGCTGCCGACGACGGAATCAGCGTCACCGCCGCCAGATACCCCTCGCCCCGCGCGCCCTCAAGCGCAAATGTCGTCCGCACCGGAACCAGCGTCCCCAGCGGCAGCGCCAGCCCGCTCGCCCGATCAAGCGCCCCTTGAATCAGCGTTTCCCGATCGGTCATGGGCGTCCACGCGCCCCGGAACTTGAGCGGCGCACCCGCATCCTCGACATAGATCACCTGCCGCGCCCCCGCCTCGCTCTGCGCAAGGTACGACCCCGCCAGCGTCCGGTCCGCCTGCAATTTATACGTGAGCGCGTCCACCGCGCTATGAAACGCGGTCTGCGTAGCGCGCTTTAACTGCGCCTCCGATATGCCCAGTACGCTCATTCCCACCGCCAAAAGCACAAGCCCGGTCAGCAGCGTATACGTAAGCGCCAAGCGCCGCCTCAGCTTTTTGAACATGATGCCTATTCCTCCAGTCGATAGCCGGTTCCATACGCCGTCTTCAGCCGCGCCCGGCTGCCCACCGCCGTAAGTCTACGCCGCACAAAGTGCACGTAGCTATCGAGGTTTCCGTCCTCCACTTCGGCCTGCGCGCCCCACACGCCATTAAACAGCGCCTGCCGCGCGGCGGTCTGCCCCTTCGCCCGCATCAGGCACGCCAACAGGTCGCACTCGCGCGCGCTCAGCGGACACGCGCCCGCCGGCCCCGTCAGCGTGCGCGAATCGGGATCGAGCGAAAGGTCGCCAAAGGCAATGCGCGTCTCGCGCGTCCACGCGCCGGGCCTGCGCGAAAGCGCGCGCAGCCGCGCCAACAATTCATCCATCGCAAAGGGCTTGACCAGATAGTCGTCCGCGCCCGCGTCCAGCCCATCCACCCGGTCGCCCAGCCCAGCCAGCGCGGTCAGCATCAGAATTGGCGCATTCACGCCGCCCGCGCGCAGCGCGCGAGCGATCCGCACGCCGTCAAGCCCCGGCAGCATCCGGTCGAGCAGGATGATGTCATACGCGCCCGCGAGCGCTTCTTGAAGCCCGGCGTCGCCCGAAAAGCAGGCCTTTGCCTGATAGCCCGCCTTTTCAAGCACGGTCAGCACCGCCCGTGTCAGCGCCACATCGTCTTCAATCATCAACAGCCGCATCGCCGTCCCCCCATCTCATCCGTTTTATGAGTCAATTTATTATACCATGTAATTCTGGAAAAAGCCTTAAAATATCGGCGGCGCGCTTTCAAGACTTTTCAAGATTTGACCGTTATACTGGGCATGTGATCAAAAATCGGGAGGGAAAGTCCATGAAGATTCAAAAAATACTGGCGCTGATCCTGTGCCTATGCGTCTTGGCGGCGCCCGCCGCTGCCCAGCAAAGCGCCATGGGGCGCTATGTGGAGCGGGAACTCGCGCTGCCAAGCGGCATGGATGGCGTGTTCGACCTATATACGCTTGAGGATGGGCGCATTGGCCTGCTCGGCGTTTCAGGGACGCAGTTCATGACCGCGCAACTTTGCGAAGACGGGCGCTGGGCGTGCCAAGTGCCCGGATGGGCCGAGCAAATCGCCGACCCATACGCATTTTGTTCCGCCACGATGCGGGGCGAAACCGCCTGCCTGCTCGCCTACCCAACGAAGGATGCGCCTTACCGCGTTCTGATCGGCGAGGGCGCCGCGCTCACGCCGCTTGACGCGGTGGATTTTTCCCAGGATGTTCCCTATCCCGGGGCTGCCCGCCTCGCGCAGGACGGCACGCTGATCGTCCAGGGCGGCAGGGGCACGTACACCTACGATGCCGCGACGGGGGCGCGCAAGTCATGCCTCGATCGGGTAAACGGACCTATGGCATATGCCGGCGGGAAGCTATCCGCCTTGTCGGTTCAGGAGCAGGGCGCGGTGATCTACGACGTGGCGACGGGCGAACTGCGCGGCGAGATGAGCGGCGCGCCGCTCATGGAGGACAACGCCATTTCCGCAGACGGCGAGGCCCTATACCTGGGCAACGCGGGCGGCATTTACCGCATCGCGCAGGGCGGATCGGTCTGGGAGCGGCTGGTGGACGGAAGTTTGACCAGTTTGTGTATGCCCGCGCTCTACCCGCGCACGATGGCGGTATCGGGCGACACCCTGTACATGCTGCTCGAGGGCGGCGAAAATGGAACCAAGCTGTTCTGCTACACCTACGACCAGACGGTCTCCACGCTGCCCACGCAGGAGTTGACCATCTACACGCTGCGCGATAATCAGCTGCTCACGCAAGCCGCCGCAGTCTTTCAACTGGCGAATCCCGACTACATCGTGCGCGTCGTCCAGCTGCTGACCGAGGACGCGGGCGCGACTTCCGAGGACGTGATCCGCGCGCTGAACGCCGAACTGCTCTCCGGAAAGGGGCCGGATGTGCTGCTGCTAGACGGCATGCCTGCGGATGCCTACATCCAAAAGGGCGTGCTGGCCGACCTCACATCGGTGGTTGCCCCGATGCTTTCGGAGGATGTGCTGCTGCCCAACCTGATCGCGCCCTTTCAAACAGGCGACGCGATCTATCAGGTGCCCACGCGGGTGATGCTGCCGATCATGCTGGGAAACACCGAAAGCGCGACGTGGGAACAGCTGATGAGCGCCTTGTCCGGCGGACTGACGCTGCCGCCGCGCACGCTCAAGGGCTATACCGAGCTATTCCTTCCCGCCAATTTTCCCGCGTGGTTTGACCGTGCGGGCACGCTTAACGAAGCCCTGTTTTCGCGGTATTTGAGCGACGTCGTGGCGATTCACGCGCTTTGCGGCGAACCCGAAGGGGGCCAAAGCGAGGAGCGCGCGCGCTTCTTTCAGCGCATGATTTTAGCGGGCTATGCCGATCCGATGAACGGCTACGCGAGCCAGCTGGACGAGATCGTGCAGGTGGCGAGCGGAAAGCTTGCCATGGCGCCCATGATGCTCAACGGGCTATCCGTTGATTCGATGCCGCTAAGTCAATTTAAGGGCGCCGAGTCCCTCTCCTTTCTGCCCGGCCAAGCGGGCAAGGTATTTGCGCCGCTCAGCCGCTTGGGCGTCAACGCGCGCGGCGCGCAGGTGGAAACCGCGATGGCGTTTGTGAAGATGATGCTTTCGGAAGAAGTGCAGGACGCGTCCTTGTTTGGCGGCATGCCGGTCAACCGCCGAGCGCTTCAAAAGCTGAACGAGCGCGAAAGCGACAGCCTGCTCGGCACCACCTTCAAGGACACGGAAAGCGGCGAGGAACTGAACGTCGAGGGGCATTGGCCGGACAAGGCGATGCGCGAAGCGGTCTACGCCATGCTCACGCAGGCCGAGTGCGCGTATCTGCCGGACGAAACGCTGCTCACCCTCTTGCAGGGCGCGCTTGAGCCCTTCTACGCGGGACAAATGGACGCGGCGCAGGCGGCCCAACAGGTCTCCGCCAAGGTGCGCGCCTATTTGGCAGAATGAGCGCCGGGCGCGGGAAGACGCCCGTCGCCCTTGCGTTCCTTGCGCCCAGCCTTTTGGGCATGACGGTGTTCGTGATCGCCCCGTTCGTCGGGGCGGTCGCGCGCTCCATGCAGGACGCAATGGGCGAGACGTTTGTCGGGCTTCAAAACTATCGGGCGGTCGTCCAAAACGAGGCGTTTCAGCTGGCGGTTCACAACACGTTGCGCTTTGTCTGCGTGTGCATTCCGCTGCTTCTCATCCTTTCGCTCGGCCTTGCGCTCGTCATGCGCGCATCGGGCAAGCGCGGCGCGCCCTTTGGCGCGGTCTTTCTCGCGCCGATGGCGATCCCGGTCGCCTCGGTCGCGCTCGTGTGGCAGGTGTTCTTCGCAAGGCAGGGGCTGCTCAATGGCATGATGGTGGGCGCGGGCGGTCAGGCGGTTGACTGGCTGGGCACGGATGCGGCGTTCTGGGTGCTGGTGCTCAGCTACCTATGGCGCAACGTGGGCTACGACATGGTGCTATGGCGCGCCGGGCTTGCCGGGATCGATCCGGCCATCTACGAGGCGGCCGAGGTGGACGGCGCGGGCGCGCTCAGAAAACTGCGCTACATCACGCTTCCGCAATTGACGCCCGCCTTTTTCACCATTGCGGTCGTGTCGCTGCTCAATTCGTTTAAGGTGTTCCGGGAGGCTTACCTGATCGCGGGCAGCTACCCGCACGATCGCATCTACCTGCTCCAGCACCTATTCAGCAATTGGTTCTTGGCCCTTGACATGCAAAAACTGTGCGCCGCGGCGGTGATGGTGGCGCTCGTCATTCTGGTGCTCGTGCTGGCGCTTAACAAACTATGGGCGGGGGAAGAAAAATGAAGCGAACGATCCTACCGGTTCTGACCCTTGTGCTTTTGTCGCTGATGGTGCTCGCGCCCCTTTACCTGCTGGCAAGCGGCGCGCTGATGGGCACGCGGGAGATCGTGGCGCACATAGAACCCGTGCTCGGCGGCACGCCCGGCCTAGCGACATGGCCGCTTTTTCCCAAATGGCCCACGCTTTCGCCGCTGGTTCAGCTGCTGCTTGACACGCCGGCCTTTTTTACGATGTTCTGGAACGCCTGCATCCTGACCTTTTCGGCGGTCGCCGGGCAGGTGCTCATTTCCTCGCCCGCCGCGTGGGGGTTGGCGCGCTACAAGTTCAGGGGCAAAAAGGCGCTGTACATGCTGTACATTTTGCTGATGCTGATGCCCTTTCAGGTGCTGATGGCGCCCAGCTTTTTCGTCATGGATTGGGCGGGGCTGATCGACACGCGCTGGGCGGTGATCCTGCCAAGCGTGTTCTCGGCGTTCCCGGTCTTCATCTTGTACCGCTTTTTTGAAGGCATTCCGGAGGGTTTTGTCGAGGCGGCGCAGCTTGACGGCGCGGGGCCGGTGCGCGTGTTCTGCCTGATCGGGCTACCACTTGGCATGCCGGGCGTCTTGTCGGTGGTGGTGCTGGGCTTTCTTGAAAACTGGAGCGCCATCGAGCAGCCGCTCACGTTTCTTCGCGACAAGTCGCTCTGGCCGCTTTCGCTCATGCTGTCAAGCATTGCGGCCGAAGACGCGGGCGCGGCGTTCTCCGCGTCGCTCATGACGATGCTGCCCGCGCTGCTCGTCTTTTTGTGGGGACAGCCGTATCTCGAGGATGGAATCAGGGCCGCAGGGCTAAAGGAGTGAGGCAAATGGGAAACAGACGGGCGCTCAAGTGGCTGGCGCAGTTCTTTGTGCTGATGCTGGGGCTGACGCTTGTTGCGCGCGCGGCGGATACGCTGACGATTGCCGGGGTTACGGCGGGCACGAGCAAGCGCGGCGCGCTCACGCACAAGGCGCTGGTGGACGCGCAGGTCGAGGCGGAGGATTCGTGCGCCGTGTGGGTGGAGGCGGATCTTGGCGTCGAGCGCGTGCCGGTCAAGGTGGGCACGCGGGTCAAGGCGGGCGACGCGCTCGCGCGCTTCAGTTCCGCGCAGGTTCGGCGCGTGCTTTCGGAAAGGCAGTTGGCGCTTGACAAGCTCAAAAACAGCCGGGCGCAGGCGGCGCTCGGCGAGCCGGAAGCTGCGGCCGACGACAAGGATAAGGGGCAAAAGGACGAAAAGGCGAAGGCGCACAAGGCGCGAAAAGACAAGCTGATCCTCGCGGCGCTCGACCAAGAGATCCAGGCGGCATCGGAGGCGCTTGAGCGGCTCGTGGCGCTTTACCGGGACGACTGCCAGGTGCTGTCCCCGCTGGACGGCGTCGTGACCCAATTGAACCTGCGCGCGGGCGAACGGACGACCGGCAACGCAGCCGCGCTGATCGCGGGCGAGCAGCGCACGCTGAGCGCCGTGGTCGAGCTAAGTCAGGCGCAGGGGCGCTTTGTCGCGGCCGGGGATGTGGCGCAAGTCACCCGCGCCGGCAAGCAGTCGCCTTCGGAGGCCACCGTGCGCTCGGTCTCCCCCGCCGACAATCAGGGCGTCATGCGCGCGACGATCGACCTGTCTGGCGCGGCCTACACGGTGGGCGAAACGGTCAGCGTGCAGTTCTCGCAAAAGACCGACGTCTTTGGCAAATGCGTGCCGCTCAGCGCGCTTCATGGCGATTCGGCGGGCGATTATGTGCTGGTCATCCGCGAGCGCAACGGCGTGCTCGGCGTAAATCAGGTCGCCTCGCGCGTCAATGTGACCGTGCTCGACCGGGACGGCAGCCGCGCGGCAATCGAGGGCTCGCTGACACAAGACGACCGGATCATCGAAGAGAGCGACAAGGCCATTTCGGACGGCGACCGCGTGCGCTGCACGGCGCCATGAGGCGGGGGATTGCGCCCAAAGGCGCTGTCGCGCAAGGCGCTAGACCACAAGACGCTGCCGCACAAGGCGCTGCGCGCCGGGATGCGGCGCGGCGGGCGGCGCTCGTCGTGATGGCGCTCGCGCTGTGGCTGGGCGCGGCCGTTCTTGCGTCGGGCGCAGGGGACGCGTCGGTCGAATTGCGCTGGGACGATTGGGCGATCACGCGGGACGCATTTGACGAGGCGCGCGCCGCGCGCGATACGCCCATTTGCGCGGCGCTCTGGCGCGCCTCGCACGGGCAGGCCAAGGGCATACACGAGGCGCGCGTACTGGTCGCGCAGGCGACGGGCGATCTGCGCCTGCTGGCCGGCGACGCGCTGATTAATGGGCATGTGCCGCTGGACGAAGGCGCGTGCGCGCTGAGCAGCGCGGCCGCGCGCACGCTCTTTGGGGACGAAAACGTGCTGGGTCGGGAAGTGATTTTAGACGGAAAGGCGCTCGTCGTGCACGGCGTGTACCGCGCGGGACAGGGCGACGTGCTCACGCGCGGCGCGGGCAAATTTGACCGCCTGCGCGTCGCGGTCCCGGGTCTCGAGCGGGACATGTGGCTGGCTGAGGCGACCGCCTTTTCCGAGCGCTGCGGCGCGGGCGCGCCCGACGAGCGGCTGGACTTTGCGCTTGTCGGACAGTTGGCGCGCGCGGTGACGGGCGTTCCCGGCTGGCTGCTCGCCTTCTTGCTGATTTACGCGGCATGGCGCGCGGTGAAGCGCGCGCGCTCACGTCCGCGCCTCGTGTGCGGCGCGGCGCTTGCCTTGGGTTTCGCGGGGCTTGGGGGGATGCTTCGGCAGGTCTTGATACCGCGCGCGCTGCTGCCCACGCGCTGGTCGGATTTTGCGTTCTGGTCAGACGTGGCGGAAAAATTGGGCGCGCGCGTGCGGGACACGTTTGCCGCCAGACACTACGCGCTCGACGCGCACTGCGCGCAAAACGCGGCGTGGGTGATGGGACTTGCGATCTGCGCCGTGTGCGCCGCGTGCGCGCTGGGCGCGCAGGTCAAGAAATGGGAGGGTATGAAAAATGAGGATGAACCAAGCGATGAAGCGATTGACGGCGCTTTTGCTGATGACGCTGCTTGCGACGCCGTGCGCGGCGGGCGCGGCTGATCTTCCGGTAGCGGGCGAATCCGATCTTGCGAAAGCGGGCGAACCTGATCTTGCGGTAGCGGGCGCGGCGCACTTGGCGGCGGCGCAGTTTGACCCGGCGGTGTTTGAGCGGACGCCGGGATACGCCTTTGACGCGGCAAGTGGCGCGTGGCGGGTCGCGGCGGGCGCGGCGGACGCGCTGATGGAGGAATTATCGCGCACAAATGTCGCGCGCGCGTGCCTCATGCGCCTTGAGTACCAAGGGAACGCAGCGACCGGGCTGATCCAGCCGGTGCTCGTGTGGGACGTCGTGGGCGAAGCGCTAAGCGCGGACGCCGTGTCGATCCTGTTGGACGGCGTGCGCTACGACG
>JAVXNW010000098.1:0-9125 GCA_036645575.1 Clostridia bacterium
GCTGAAAGGCCGTGCGGCACGCGCGTTCTATGGCCGACATAGTATGCCCCGGAACCCCCTTGGAAAGGAGCATACCATCGTGTCATACGTATTAAATTCAACGGGAAGCGCCCATCGCAAGTGCGGCTGCGGTTCAAGCGGATCCTGTGGTTGCTCAGGCGGCGGTCACGGCTGCGGAAGTTGCGGCTGTGGCGGAGGCTGCGGCGGAAGCTGCGGCGGAAGCTGTGGCGGCGGCTGCGGCGGAGGTTGCGGCGGAAGTTGTGGCGGAGGTTGCGGCGGAAGTTGCGGCGGAAGTTGTGGCGGAGGCTGCGGCGGAAGTTGTGGCGGAGGTTGCGGCGGAAGCTGCGGCGGCGGCTGCGGATGCAAGAAGGGGTGCGGTTGCGCCTATGCGAGCGTCAGCGGTCAGCCCTACCGGGTGATGGCCCGCCGTACATGCAACTGCCCCTGCGGCTGTCCGGAACCGTGGCAGCGCAACGTCATCTACGCGGGGCCGTGCCCGCCCGGGCCGAACTGCCCGTGCCAGCCGATCCTGCCGCCCCCACCGCCCGATCCGCCCTGCTACAGGCCCATTCAGCCGGTATTTGCCTATGCCTGCTACGCGCAGGTCGGGTGCCTGAAAATCGAGCGGCCGGGCGATCCGGTGCCGCTCAACACGACAACCTGTCAGGCGGATGGCGCCTTTGAGGCCTGCGGCGGCGTGATCACGGTGATGCGCACCGGGACATTCCTCGCGACCTTCACGATGACGCTGCCGGATTGCGCGGAATTGAACGCCGAAATCGGCATTCAATTTGACTGCGAGGTGCTGCCCGGCTCGGTCGTCAGCATCACCAAGGCCGCCGGCTCGCCCAGCTCGGTCACCACGCAGGCGGTCTTTACCGTCAGGCGTCCGGGCGCGCAGCTCGCCGTGGTCGCGTCGCAACCGCTGTGCCTGACCGCCCCCTCCCCCCAGGACACCTTGGCAAGCCTCACCATCACCCAGGTCAATGGCGGCCTCATGTTCGAACCGGCATGACGGGCAAGACCCGACAAAGGGCGCATCGTTTGCGCCCTTGCGCCCAAGGCGCTTGTGCGGCGCGTCTCCGATCGATCGCTTGACGCCACCGCGCACAATCTTTCCATCGATCGTGCGGGCGCACTTTCGCCATAAAGCGACACACGCCCCCCAAAGGGGCAGAAAAAAGCCACCCTCCGCCATACGATGCGCAGGGTGGCTTTCCGTTTTTTAGGCCGCGTCGGTGTACTCAAGCGGCTCGGTCCAGTGGCTGTTGGCGTAGACGTCGGTGAGCATCAGCGTCAGCAGCACGTCAAAGTCGTCGAGTTTTTCATAGCTCACCTGAACCGGTCCGTCGATCGTGAGCGCGTCGCCCAGCGGATAGTTGTCCTCGAACTGCTCGTCATAGGTATAGTAGGCGCAGATCGGCTGAACCACGTCGCCCGCCGCGAGCGGGACGAGGCCGCGCCACATGGGGTTGCCCTGCCCGTAGACCGGGCGCGCGCCCATCACATACCCGCCGTCGTGCTCGCTGTCCCACGCAAGGCAAAGCTGCATGTCCCGCCCGTTGAGCTTGACCGGCACAAAGCCGGTGTAGCAGAAGTAGCCCCCCTCTTTTTCGGTGTATTCGCCCGCGTAGTACGGCACGATCTGGCCGTTGAGCGCCACCCATTCGTAGTCAAACGCGCAGATCAGGTCGCCGTCGTCGTCGTATTGCGCGAGGTCGTCCGAGCCCAGGTCGATGTAGCCGCTGCCGTCGTCTACGTACACCTGCTGCTGCACGTTGTCCACAAGCGCCCATTGCGCTTCGCTCAGCGACAGCACATACCCGTCGCCCTTTTCGCTCAGCAGGAGCTGATCGTCCGACAGGTGATTGGCCTCGATGTACTGCGCCTCGCTTGCGGCCAGCACTGCGTCAAACCAGCTTGACGAACTGAATCCCGCGGTCGCGTCCGGGTCGTCCAGCGCGCTGGCCGAAAATAGCCCGCCGCCGCCGTGAGAGAAGGGGCTTTCTTGGGTGTCGATCATGATCTGACCGCCGGCCAGCACGGTCGTAAAGTTGCGGATGAGCTGCGTATAGGCGTCCGGCCAAGAGAGTCCGTCATAGATGGTCAGCATGCTGTCCAGCACCGTGGGTTCATAGTAGGGGAAATAGACCGACAGGCCGTTGGCACCCCCGCAGTTCCGGGTCGTGCGGTTGTAGACGATCGCCTGTTCCATCCGCTCAATCAGCGCCTGCGCCGTGTCGCCGCCGACACGCCCGGCCAGGTCGATCAGGTCGATGTGGTCAAACTCGTCATAGCCAAAGGCCTTCGCGCCGCTGCGCGCCTTGGAAACCTCAGCATATTGCCCGTCTAGGATCATCTGGTTGGTCGCCTCGGAGAAAAGCGACAGCAGGTTCTCCGCTTCGCCCGAGAGCGCCGCCAGATCCACGAGCGAGAGCGTCGCCTGCTCCTGCCCCTCCTGCTCGCAGGTATCCACGAAGTGATCGACGATCATGGTGCCCAGCTGCACCGTGTCCATGCCCGGATCGGAAGATAGCGCGCTCAGCCAGTCGGTGTAGTACCAGCCAAGGCCGGGCTCGAGTTCCTGCGAGGCGAGCATGTAGTCGGCGCTGCCCGACAGCGCGATGCCGGTCTCGACGGTGCCCATCAGGCAGGCGTCAAAGCCGATCAGGTCAAAGTGCGTTTGCGCCTGCGCCAGCGCGCCGCTCAGTTCGTCTAGCGTGAGCGCGTTTCCGGGGAAGTGCTCGTCGCTGCCAAACCCGTAGAGCGAGCCGCCGCCGTGATCCCATAGGATCAGGATGTTGCGGTCGGCCGGATATTCGCTCGCACAAAAGCCGATGAAGTCGGTGAGCGTCTGCGGGTCGGTCATGTCGCGTTGGGGGAGGTCCTCAAGCAGCGTCATGCCTTCCGGGGAGATGAGGTAGCGCTGGTTGACCGACGCGTCCATCACGCTGTTCTGCCACGCGTTGGCGCCCCCGGCCTCAAGGACGATGTTGACGTTCTCGGACAGCGTCGCGTACAGCATCTCGTTGATATCGGAAGACGCCGCGCCGTACTGGCTCTCGAGGTCGGAGGCGCAGAGGTAAACCATGATGGTTACCGTAGGCGACTGCGCTTGCGCGCAAGGGACGAGCCCTACGAGCAGGGCGAGCAGGGTGAGCAGCACGAGGGTCTTCTTCATCGTCTTTCCTCCAAATGCTTGATTTTGGATGGGATGCGCGGGGTGAGCCGGAGCTCAGCCGGGAAAGACCGTGCGGATCAGCACGGGGAACAGGCGGGCCCCAAAGGCGCTCGAAAAGCGGTCGCGCGGAAGATGCGCAAGGCGTGTCATACCGGACAAGCTATTTCACATGATAGCGCAAAGCGCGCCGGTGCGCAATGGCTTTTGCCGAATTTTGTTGAAAGGCAGGGGAAAAACACATCTGGCAGCGGACGCGCGCCCGATGCGCGAGGCTTGCTCGTTTCGCGCGGATATGATATAATCAAAAAACAAGTGATGCTGTCATGAAAAATCAAGGCGCCTTCAGCGCGCGTTGCGCGTTATCGGACGGAAAAATGGATAAAAAGCGCGCGATACAGCACGGCCGGGCCTTGCCGATCAGCAGGCGTGGCTTTTTTGTCAGGATCTATCGGGCGTGGCCTTGGAGAAAAGGGTGCTTGTGTGAAGATGGTGTGGAATGAGCAGACGATCGACTGGTTCGACGCGGCCTCAAGGTATACGGGGTTTCATGAAAAGTTGGCGGCGCTTTTGCGACCCAATATCACGCCCGGCGGGTGCATCGTGGACGTGGGCTGCGGCCCTGGGCTGATCGACTTTGCGCTTTCGCCCAGCGTGCGCGCGATCACCTGCGTGGATCTGAACGCCGAGGTCGTGGCGCAGGTTGCGGCGCGGGCGCGGGCGCGGGGGATCGGCAACATCGAGGCGCGGTGCGCGGACGCGCGGGCGCTCAGCGGGTGCTGGGACGACGTGCTGATGGTCTTTTTTGGAAGACCCGATGTGGATATGGCGCGCTGGCTCGCGCTGTGCAAAAACCGCGTGATCGCGGTGGTGCGCATGGACGCGCGCCATCCGGGAAGCAACACCCTTGCGCGCACCTGCGCGGCGCTTGCGCGCGCGGGCATTGCCTCGACGGTGACCACGCACGCCTTTCAATATGGGCAGCCGTTTACGACGCGGGAAGCGGCGGCGGCGTTTGTCCGGCTGTACGAGAAGTGCGCGCCCGGCGAATCCGAGGCGCAGTACCTGGACCGCGCGCTCGTCCCGCTGGACCAGGGGCCCTACCGCTACTACCTGCCCAACCTCAAGCGCTTTGGCATCATCACCGTCGGGAGGAAAGAAAATGAGCATTTGGTTTAGCACAACGCCGATGGCGCGCAATGGCGATCGGGACATTTGGGAGGAACGCGCGCATGGGGCGTGATCAAAAGGCGGGCGCGCTGATGCTTCCGGCGCTGGCGATCGCGCTCGTGGCGGGGATCATCCTCTCGTTTGGACTGGGGCGCTACCCGATCTCGCCGGGCGAACTGGGCGGGATGCTGCTGGCGAAAATCGCGCCGATCGAGAAATTTTGGACGCCGCAGATGGAGACGGTGCTTTTTAATGTCCGGCTTCCGCGCGTATTGCTCGCGTGCATGGTGGGGTGTTGCCTGGCGTCGGCGGGCGCGGCCTATCAGGGCATATTCCAAAACCCGATGGCCTCGCCGGACATCCTGGGCGCGTCGGCGGGCGCGGCGTTTGGCGCGGCGCTGGCGATCCTGCTGGGGTTGGACAGCCGCATGGTGACCGTTCTGGCCTTTGCGGGCAGCCTTGTGACGGTGGGGCTCGTGTGGCTAGTGGGGCGCTTTGCCAAGGGCAAGCAGGTGATGAGCATGATCCTTGCGGGGATCATGGTGTCGTCGCTGTTTCAGGCCGGAACGTCCTACATAAAATTGGTGGCCGATCCGACCAACCAGCTGCCCGCGATCACCTATTGGCTGATGGGCAGCTTGTCGGGGGCGAAGGCGGCGGATGTCGCGTTTCTGCTGGGGCCGATGGCGCTGGGGCTTGTGCCGCTGATGCTGCTTCGGTGGAAGATGAACCTGCTCACGCTCGGGGATGAGGAGGCGCGCACGATGGGCGTGAACGCGGGGCGACTGCGGCTGGTGACGGTGCTGAGCGCGACGCTTCTGACCGCCGCGGCGGTCGCGGTCAGCGGGACGATCGGCTGGGTGGGGCTGGTGGTGCCGCATCTGGCGCGCAAGCTGGTGGGCAACAACTTTCGAAGGCTGATGCCGGCGTCGATGCTGCTGGGCGCGCTGTTTCTGGTGGTGGTGGACGACGTGTCGCGCAATTTGCTGGCGACGGAGATTCCGCTGGGCATACTGACCGCGCTTGTGGGCGCGCCCTTTTTCCTGTGGCTGATCCTGCGCAGGGGGGAGCGGCTATGAGCGTGGACGTGCGGAGCCTGTCGTTTTCCTATGGCGCGCGGGAAGTGCTGCGGGAGATCAGCTTTTTTGTGGGGGAAGGCGAGCTTGTATCGGTGCTGGGCGCGAACGGCGCGGGGAAATCCACGCTGTTTCAGTGCATGCTGGGCCTCAAGCGCTATCAAGGCGCGGTGCTGGTGGACGGGGAAGACGCGCGGCACATGGACGCGCGGGCGCTGTCTAAGAAGATCGCGTATATTCCGCAGGTGAGCTTTCCGGCGTTTCACTACACGGTGCTCGACATGGTGCTGATGGGCACGTCCGGGCACATGCGGGAATTTGCGATGCCGGGCGCGCGGGAGCGCGAAATTGCGCGGGAGGCGCTCGCGCAATTGGGGCTTGCGGCGTTTGAGGCGCGGGATTTTATGCGCCTGTCGGGCGGCGAAAGGCAGTTGGTGCTGATCGCGCGGGCGCTTGCGCAGCGCGCGCGGATATTGCTGCTGGACGAGCCGACGGCGAACCTCGACTATGGCAACCAGCTGACGGTGCTTGGAAAGCTTCGCGCGCTTGCGCGCCAAGGCTATACGGTGATTCAATCGACGCACAACCCGGAGCAGGCGTATGCCTTTTCGACACGGCTGGTGGCGCTGTGCGGCGGGCGGCTGATTGCGCAGGGCGCGCCCGAGATTCTGGATACCCCACTGGTTCAGGCACTCTATGGAAGCAAGGTTCGGATCGAAAGCCTGATGGCGGACAAGATTCGCATCTGCGTTCCGTGTGATGATATCGATTAGGAGGAACAAGACAATGGGGAAGAAGTTGGTTTTGCTGATGCTGGTGCTGGCGCTGTTGTGCGGGACATCCGCGCTGGGCGCGCCCTTTACCGACTCGCTGGGGCGCACGGTGGATATGCCGGACGAGGTTAGCCGGGTGGCGGTTTCCGGCCCGCTTGCGCAGATCACGCTGTTTGCGCTCGCGCCGGACGCGCTGGTCGGGCTTTCGAGCGCATGGGACGCGTCGGCGACCGAATTTATCGGAAAGTATAGCCAGCTTCCGCTGCTGGGGCAATTATACGGCGGCAAGGGCGAGATGAATCTGGAGGAGGTCATCGCGAGCCAAGCGCAGGTGATCATCGACGTGGGCGAGCCCAAGAAGAGCGCGAAGGCCGATCTGGACGATCTGCAGGCGCAGGTGGGCATTCCGTTTATTCACATCACCATGACCACCGAGACGGCGGGCGACGCCTTCCGGCAGCTGGGCGCGCTGCTTGACCGCGGCCAAGCGGCGGAAACGCTGGCGACCTATTGCGAGGACACGTATGCGCGGGTGCAAGCCATCATGGACAAGGTGGGGGAGAAGCGCGTGCGCGTGCTGTACTGCCTGGGCGACGCGGGGCTCAACGTGATTGCGAAGGGGAGCTACCACGCGGAGGTCATCGACATGATCAGCGATAACGTGGCGGTGGTTGCCGAGCCCACGTCAAAGGGCACCGGCAACGAAGTGGACATGGAGCAGATCATGCTGTGGAACCCGGATTTTATCGTCTTTGCCAAAGACAGCATCTATGACACGGTGCAAGAGGACCCCGCGTGGCAGTCGCTGCCCGCGATTGCGAAGGGTCGGTATGTCGAGGCGCCAGTTGGCCCCTACAACTGGATGGGCTTTCCCCCCTCGGTGCAGCGGTATTTGGGGATGCTGTGGCTCGAGCAGGTGCTCTATCCGGAGCTGGCGGATTACGACCTGTACGAGGAGGTCGCGAACTACTTTGACCTGTTCTACCACTGCACGCTCACGCGGGCGCAGTTTGACCGCCTCACGCAAGACGCGTTCCCGCGCTGAGCGGCCGCGCATAAAAAACCGTCCAAGCTTTTAAATTTGCGCTGAGCGACCGCGCATAAAAAAACCGTCCCGGCTTTCAAATGAAAACCGGGGCGGTTTGCTTGATTTAGAATGCGCTTCCTTAGCGTGCTCCTTAGACCTGCGGCTCGGTATCGTTCTCGAGCGGCGCGTCTTCGACGGAGCGGATCGCCCAGCGGGCGAGGACCATGGGGGTCTTGGGCGCGCCGACGACCAAGGTGACGGTGTCGTCCTTGATGCCGGTTACGCTGCCATAGATGCCGCCGATGGTGCAAACGCGGTCGCCCACCTTGAGCGCGGCGAGCATGTTCTTAACAGCCTTGTCCTTTTTGCGCTGCGGGCGGATCAGCAAGAAATAGAAGACGGCGACCATGGCCACCATCATGAGAAGCGAAGGAATCATCTCTGCGAAGCCACCTGCTCCGGTTGCGCCGCCCGCGGGTGCCGCTGCGGGTGCCGCTGCGGTCATAAGCCAGTTTTCAACCATTAAAATCTTCCCCTCCATATGCATAGTTCTACACACTTCTTATTATAGCGATTTTTTCTGTAAACCACAACCGGAAAACCGCATAAGAATCGTGCTTTGTTGTAAATGTTGTGGTCATATCGGGCTGATCACCAGTTGTCCCGGCCATTGCGCGCGAAAAACGCCTCCGAGAAATCGCCGTAGGCGTCCTGCTCGATCGCGGCGCGCGCGTCTTCCATGAGCCGGGCGAGAAAGCGCAGGTTGTGAATCGAACACAGGCGCAGCCCCAGAATTTCCTCCGCCTTGAGCAGGTGGCGGATGTAGGCGCGCGAGAAATTGCGGCAGGCGTAGCAGTCGCAGTCCTTTTCGATGGGAGAAAAGTCCGCCGCGTATTTGGCGTTGCGCACGACCAAGCGCCCATCCCGCGTAAAGACCGTGCCGTTGCGCGCCACGCGCGTGGCGAGCACGCAGTCGAACATGTCCACGCCGCGCTTGACGCCCTCGATCAGGCAGTCCGGGCTGCCCACGCCCATCAGGTAGCGCGGCTTGTTTTCCGGAAGCTCCGGGCACACAACCGACAACAGCTCGTACATGATCGGCTTAGGTTCGCCCACGCTCAGCCCGCCGATGCCGAAACCCGGCAGGTCGAGCTTTGCCATTTCGCGCGCGCACTCGCGGCGAAGGTCCGGGTAGAACGCGCCCTGGACGATGCCAAATAGCGCCTGATCCGGGCGGGTCTTTGCGCGCATCGAGCGCTCGAGCCAACGAAGGGTTCGGTACATCGCCTTGTGTGCGCGGTCCTCGTCGCACGGCCACGGGGAGCACTCGTCAAACTGCATCATGATGTCCGCGCCCAATTTCTCCTGTATGGCAATTGAAATTTCCGGCGAGAGGAACTGCTTAGAGCCGTCCAAATGCGAGCGGAACGTCACGCCCTCCTCGGTCAGCTTGCGCAGTGCCGCCAGCGAGAACACCTGAAACCCGCCGGAGTCGGTCAAAATCGGTTTAGACCAGTGCATGAATCCGTGGAGGTCGCCGGCCGCCGCGACAATATCCTCGCCGGGCCGCAGATGCAGGTGGTAGGTGTTGGAGAGGATGATCTGCGCGCCGAGATCGGTCAGTTCGTCCGGCGTCATCGTCTTGACGGACGCCTGCGTGCCAACCGGCATGTAAATCGGCGTCTCAATCACGCCATGCGGCGTATGGAGCCGCCCGCGCCGCGCGCCCGTCTGCTTGCATACGTGCAGTAGTTCAAATTCAAACAAGGGGAAACCCTCCTAATGTCATGGAAATTTAAAGATGAAAACGGCTTGCGCGGAGCGCGGCACTGCGGTGCCGTGCTGACGCTCACGCGGGTTATTGAACGCGGAGGAGGGGCTACTCGCCCCCCTCCACACCA
>JAVXNW010000099.1:0-8896 GCA_036645575.1 Clostridia bacterium
AGTGTCGGATTTCGCTCGCTGCGGCGAGCGACCGGCCTGCGCGGCCGGACTGCGCAAGGCTTGAAGCCTTGACCACATGCGCTCACGCGGGGCGGTCTCTTTCCGCTACCGATAATAGCGCCTATACCAATCGACAAACGCCTGCAAGCCCTGCGCAATCGTCGTGGCGGGGCGGTAGTCAAAGTCGCGCTCGAGGGCGCTCACGTCGGCGTAGGTCGTGCGCACGTCGCCGGGCTGCATGGGCAGGAGCTGCTTTTGCGCGGGGACGCCCAGACAATTTTCGAGCGTCTCGATGAAATCCATCAGCTTTTCTGGGCGACTGTTTCCAATATTATAGAGCCGATATCGGTCGCCCTGCGCGTCCGCTTCCGGCGGGCAGTCGAGCATCCGCAAAAGCGCAGTCACCACGTCGTCTACATAGGTAAAGTCGCGCATCATGCGCCCTTCGCCAAATACCTTGATCGGCTCGTGCGCGAGGATCTTGCGGGTGAAGCTGAAATACGCCATGTCGGGTCGGCCAAACGGCCCATAGACGGTGAAAAAGCGCAGCCCGGTCGCCGGAATCCCGTAGAGGTGGCTGTACGTGTAGGCCATCAGCTCGCCCGACAGCTTGGTCGCCGCATATAGGCTGACCGGCTTGTCCACCCGATCCTCGAGCGAGAACGCACCCTGCGCGCGGTTTCCGTAGACCGACGAGCTGGACGCATAGAGCAGGTGCTTGACCGGATGGTTCCGGCAGCCCTCGAGCACGTTCAAAAACCCCGCGACGTTTGAGGCAATGTAGGCGCGCGGGTTGTCAATTGAGTACCGGACGCCCGCCTGCGCCGCCAGATTGACCACGACCTGCGGGCGGTATTGCGAAAAGACGCGCGATACCGCGTCCGCATCCGCAAGATCCGCCTTGACAAAGTCAAACAGCGGCGACGTTTTAAGCATCGCCAGCCGCGCTTCCTTGAGCGAAACCTCGTAGTAGTCGTTCAGGTTGTCAAGCCCGATCACCGGAACGCCCGAATCGGTCAGGCGCTTAGACAGGTGATAGCCGATGAAACCCGCCGCGCCGGTCACGAGCACCGGCTCAGTCGATCTTTCCACAGTCTTGCCTCCTCGCGCGCGCATTGCCCAGCGTGCGCTGAACGGTCATGAGCACCGGAAGCAGCAGCAGGATGTCCACCGGGTATTGGCACAGGTTTTTAAACGCCCGACCCGGCAGCATCACAAAAAACGCGGAGCCGTAAAGCAGTTGCAGCCACAGCGAGTTGAGCAGCAGGTT
Organism: Clostridia bacterium; assembly: GCA_036645575.1. Classification (GTDB taxonomy): domain Bacteria; phylum Bacillota; class Clostridia; order Christensenellales; family Aristaeellaceae; genus JAVXNW01. The sequence goes on from JAVXNW010000099.1 coordinate 1,271, forward strand.
GATGCACACGTCGATGATCGCCTTCGCCGCGAGGATGCGCCACAGCTTGAGCTCCTTATTGTACAAAAACAGCCCATATACCAGCCCGCCCAGCGCGGCCGACAAGGTAAACCCCGGAAAGTACGGCCCCGCAGGCTTGATCAGGTAGCACAACAAATCCGCCAGCACCGCGTTTAGCATGGCGGGCACCGGCCCATAGAGCAGCGCCACCGACGCGACCGCCAGATACCCAAAGGTAATGCGAATGCCCTGCGTGACATACAGGCTTACGTAGGTGTTGAGCAGCACCTGAATCGCCAGCATCAGCGAGCAGAACACCAGCGTGCGCGTTTTTTTGATTTCTCCCGCCGAGCGGCGGAAGGTGGAGAGAATCTGTTTTTTTTGCATGGCCTTTCCCTCCTATGTGGTTTGAGCGCGGAAACATCCTCAGTACCGGTTGTCAAAGATGCGCTTGGACTTTTTTTCGTTGCGCGGAAGGTCGCCAATCGCGACCGGCCTTGCGGCGATCGTGATGCCGATCTTCTGCTTAAAGACCTCGGTCAGGCGCACCGTCATCTGGTTTTTATCCACGCCCGCCTCGGTCTCGACGAACAGCGTCAAGACGTCTTTGCCCATCATGTGGTCGATCATCACTTGGTACTCGCTCGACGCGCCCTCGACGCCGCGCAGCACGTCGTCGATCTGGCCGGGGAAGATGTTGACGCCCTTGACCTTCACCATGTCGTCGGTGCGGCCGATGATCGTGTCGATGCGCGGATAGGCCAGCCCGCACGGGCATTCGCCGGGCAGCACCCGCGTCAGGTCGTGCGTGCGGTAGCGGATGAGCGGCGCGCCCTGCTTTTTGAGCGTTGAGATGACCAATTCGCCCACCGCGCCGTCGGGCACCACCTTGCCGGTCGCGGGGTCGATCAGCTCAAAGTACAGGTAGTCGTCCCACATGTGAATGCCGCATTCGGCCTCGCAGCTGACGCCGATGCCGGGTCCGTAGACCTCGGTCAGGCCGTAGATGTCGTACAGTTTGACGCCCAGCTCGCTCGCAATGCGCCTGCGCATCTTTTCGCCCCAGCGCTCAGAGCCGATCAGCGCGCGGCTTAAGTGAATCTTGTCGCCGATTCCGCGCTTGGCGATCTCCTCGGCAAGCAGCAGCGCATAGGAGGATGTGGCGGTCAGCACCGTTGAGCGCATGTCAATCATCATTTGCAGCTGCTTGTCGGTGTTGCCAGGCCCCATCGGGATCACCATTGCGCCCAGCCGCTCCGCGCCCGCCTGAAAGCCGATGCCCGCCGTCCACAGGCCGTAGCCGGGCGTGATCTGAACCCGGTCATGCTTGGTCACGCCCGCGACTTCATAGCAGCGCGCAAACATGATCGCCCAGTCCTCGACGTCGCGCGCGGTGTAGGGGATGATGACCGGTGTGCCGGTCGTCCCGGAAGAGGAGTGAATGCGCACGATCTGATCCTCGGGAACCGCCATCAGCCCCAGCGGATAGGCTTCGCGCAGGTCGTCCTTTTCCGAAAAGGGCAGGCGCTCAAAGTCGGATTGCGTCTTGATCTGGTCAAGGTCGATGCCCGCTAAGCGCCTTGCGTAAAAGCCATTCTGCGCTTGCAACCTTTTCATCTGCCCGATCAGCAGACCCAGCTGGATTGGGGTCATCTGCATGGGGATGTCACTCCTTTCGCCATGGCCGCGCCCAGTTCGAGCGCGCGCAGGTTCATCTCGGCAAATTTCGCCTTGAGCTTGGACGAAAGCGTTTTTTCCATTTCGGCAAGCGTCAGATCGAGCGCGCCCGCGCCAATCGCCGCACCCAGAAGCGCCACGTTGAGCGCCTTGAGTCCGCACGCCACTTCGATTTGCGCCGCGTCCACGACGACAAGCTTCGCTGCGTTTTCCATGAGATACGCAAGCATCGCGCCTTCGTCATACGTGCCCGCGAGCGCGTCGGTCACCGGCGCGACCGCGCGGCTGGACACGATCACCGTGCCGCCCGGCGCGACGAAGGGAAAGCAGCGAACCGCCTCGCCCGGCTCAAAGCCGATCAGCAGTTCCGCCTTGCCAAGCGGTATGAGCGGCGCGCACGGCTCAGGTCCGATGCGCACATGGCTGACCACGCACCCGCCGCGCTGCGCCATGCCGATTGTCTCGGCGGTGCGTGCAAAGAAGCCCTTGTCCATATACCCTTGCGCGATCAGGCGCGAGGCGAGCACCGTGCCCTGTCCGCCCACGCCCGCCAGCAAAAAGTTTTTCATTTGTGCGTCCCCCCTTTGATGGCGTCCACCGGGCATAGCCCCGCGCACAGGCCGCAGCCGTTGCACAATTGCGCGTCGATCATGGCCTTGCCCCCTTTTAGGAAAAGCGCCGGGCAGCCCAGCTCGCTCACGCATTTTTTGCATCCGACGCACGCCGAAGCGTCCACCTGGCAGGGCACGCCGCCCTTTTCAAGCGCAATGCAGGGCGCCTTGAAGATAATGGCGCGCACGCCCGCGCACAAAACCGCGCGCTTGACCGCGTCCATGGCCGCAACCTGGTCAAATGGGTCGATCGTCTCGACCGAGGCGACGCCCATCGCGGTTAAGATGCCGGGAATGCTCGCTTTGCTCTGCCGGTCGCCCATCATCGTGCGGCCGGTGCCGGGGTGCGGCTGGTGCCCGGTCATGGCGGTCGTCGCGTTGTCCAAGACGATCAGGATGATGTCTGTTCCGTTGTAGACCGCGTTCACCACGCCTGTCAGCCCCGACGCAAAGAAGGTGCTGTCGCCCACGAACGCAAAGTGCGCCACGTCAGGTTCCGCGCGCGCAAGTCCCTGCGCCACCGTAATGCCCGCGCCCATGCACAGGCAGGTGTCCACCATGTCAAGCGGCTTCACATTGCCCAGCGTGTAGCAGCCGATGTCGCCCGAGAAGGTCGCCCTTTGCCCCTTCATCGCGCGCTTGACCGCGTAGAACGAGGCGCGGTGCGGGCAGCCCGCGCACAAAACCGGCGGGCGCACCGGAAGCGGGGGCGGCGGCGCGATCGCCGGGCGCGCGCGCTCAAGGGATAGTCCGAGGTAGGCGCTCAGGCAGCGCTCGCAAATTTCGACCGACAACTCGCCCGCGCAGGGCGCGTCGTCGGTGAGCTTTCCAAGGATCTCGGTCTTCAAATGGTATTTGCCGCACAGGAAGATCAGCGCCCGCTCGATGCACGGGTCGAGCTCCTCGAGCACCAGCACCCGATCGACGCTTTGCAAAAACGACACCGCCAGCGGCTCCGGGAACGGGAACGGCGTCGCGACGCGCAGCAGCTTGGGCGCGTGCTCGCCCAGCGCCTCGCGCACATACCCGTAGCTCGCGCCGCCGGTCGCAATGCCCATTCGCCCTTCGCCCGAGACGCGGTTGGGCGCGTAATTTGATAGGCGCTCAGACAGCGCGCGGTTGCGCCGCTCGATCTTTTGGTGGTTTTCATAGCTCAGCTTCGGGAAGATCACCCAGCGCGGACTCTTTTCGAAGTGGCCATGCCCCAAGACCGGCAGCACGTCCGGCGCTTCAATCGCGGCGCAGCCGTGGCACACGCGGGTGGTCGGGCGAAAGAGCACGGGCGTGCCCAGCTCCTCGCTTAGCGCAAACGCGTCGCCGATCATGGCGTAGGCCTCCTCGGGCGTAGACGGATCAAAGACCGGCAATTTCGCGTATTGCGCAAACGTGCGCGTGTCCTGTTCGGTCTGGGAGGAGATCGGGCCGGGATCATCCGCGACAAGCACCACCATGCCGCCCTTGACGCCCACATACGCAAGGCTCATCAGCGGATCGCACGCTACGTTAAGACCCACCTGCTTCATCGTGACGAGTGCCCGCACGCCCGCGTAGGCCGCGCCGGCGGCCGCCTCGAGGGCGGCCTTTTCGTTGATCGACCACTCCACATAGAGCCCCTCGGGTCGCATCTTTGCGCATGTCTCCAGCACTTCGGTCGAGGGCGTGCCCGGATAGCCGGACACAAACCCGACGCCCGCGCGCAGCGCGCCCAGCGCGATCGCTTCGTTTCCCATCAGCAACTTTTTCAAATCGTCTTTTCCCCCTCATTCCCTGATTCGAAACGCCTTCGGGCCATATCCTGTGGCGCCTGAGCATTGGACCATTAATGGTTTCTATTGTATCACAAAAGGGCGCATGACTCAATTGAATTTTTCATCGGCGCCCTGTTGTGGTTGCAAAGTGGCTGCGTTTCCCCTATAATGTTTATAAAGTAAAGCATAGTACGCATTTCAGGGGGGTGGGTTTCATCATGCCAACCAAGCAACCAAGACAAAAACCCTACAAGATCCTCTCGATTGATCCGTTCCTGTCCGCCTATAATCAGGACATACAGCTTCGGATGGACCGCTACGCGAAGATCCGGCAGATCATGCTGGGCGGCAAGCGCGACTTGGTTTCGATGGCGAACGGCCATCTGTACTACGGATTTCACCAGACCGAGGACGGGTGGGTGTACCGCGAATGGGCGCCAGGCGCGGAGCAAATGCACTTGATCGGGGACTTCAACGGTTGGAACCGCACGCTTCACCCGATGACGCGGCTCGAGGGCGGCGCGTGGGAGATTGAACTTGCGGGCGAGGACGCGCTCAAGCATGGGCAATTGGTCAAGGTTCAGGTGACGCACGCGGGGAAGCGCACCGACCACATCCCGCTGTACGCGCACCGGGTCGTGCAGGACATGGCCACGCACAACTTTTCCGGCCAGATCTGGGCGCCCAAGCGCCCGTTCCACTGGACGGACGGCGGCTACGCGCGCAGAAAGATCAGCCCGCTCTACATCTACGAGGCGCACATCGGCATGGCGCAGGAGTCGGGCGGCGTGGGCACCTACAAGGCGTTTTTGCAAAACGTGCTGCCGCGCATCAAGGCGGACGGCTACAACACCATCCAATTGATGGCGATACAGGAGCACCCGTACTACGCGTCGTTTGGCTATCAGGTGACCAACTTCTTTGCGGCCTCCAGCTGGTACGGCGAGCCGGAGGATCTAAAGGAGCTGATCAATACGGCGCACGAGATGGACATGCTGGTGCTGCTGGACGTCGTGCATTCGCACGCCTCGATGAACGTCAACGAGGGCATCAACCAGTTCGACGGGACCGAGGATCAGTTCTTCCACGCAGGCCCGCGTGGCACGCATCCGGCGTGGGGCTCCAAGCTCTTTGACTACGGCAAGCACGAGGTGATCCACTTTCTGCTCTCGAACCTCAAGTACTGGCAGAACGAGTACCACTTCGACGGATTCCGGTTTGACGGCGTCACCTCGATGATCTTCCACGACCACGGGCTGGGCACCGCCTTTGACAGCTACGACAAGTATTTTTCGATGAATACCGACGTCGAGGCGGTCACATATCTGCAATTGGCCAACGAATTGATCCACGAGATCAACCCGTTCGCGGTGAGCATTGCCGAGGACATGAGCGGCATGCCGGGCATGTGCCTGCCGCTTCGCGCGGGCGGGATCGGCTTTGACTTTAGGCTGGCGATGGGGGTGCCGGATTTCTGGGTGAAGACGCTCAAGTGTCCCGACGAGAATTGGGACATGGCGCGCATGTGGCACGAGTTGACGCAGCGCCGACCGCAGGAGATGAACGTGGGCTATGTGGAGTCGCACGATCAGGCGCTGGTCGGCGACAAGACGCTGATCTTCCAGCTCGCCGACGCCGAGATGTACGACGGCATGAGCAAGGATCACCACTCGGTGATCATCGACCGGGCGATCGCGCTGCATAAGATGATCCGCTTTGTCACGCTGACGCTTGCGTGCGAGGGATATCTCAACTTCATGGGCAACGAGTTCGGGCACCCGGAGTGGATCGACTTTCCGCGCGATGGCAATGGCTGGTCGTACCAGTACGCGCGCAGGCAGTGGTCGCTCTCGGACAACCCCACGCTCAAATACGACTGGCTCTTGGCGTTTGACCGGGCGATGCTCAAGTTTGCGCGCAAGTATCGGGTAATGGTCAAGCGCGATCTGCAAAACCTGTGGATCGATCAAGGGAAAAAGCTGCTCGCGTTTTCAAAGGGCGGGCTGGTCTACCTGTTCAACTTCCATCCGGTCCAGTCGGACACCGCGTTTTTCCTGCCCACGCACACGGTGGGGGAGGGCGCGTATCAGGTGGTGTTTGACAGCGACGACGCGGAATTTGGCGGGCAAAACCGCATTTCGCGCGAGACCATCTACCATGCGGAGAACAGGCCCGGGCAAGGCGTGGGCTTCCATATCTATACGCCCTGCCGCACCGTGCTGGTGCTCAAGCGAACCGGTTCGGAGGATACGGAGTGATCGTTTCGCCGAGTGAGGACTTTGACATTCAAAAAATAGCCGATAGCGGCCAGTGCTTTCGCTTAAACGCGTGCGGCACGGGCGACTATCGGCTGATTGCGGGCACGCACGTTTTGCACATTTCGGGACAAGGCGCGCTGGCGCTTAAGTGTGCGGGGCGCGACTGCGGCGCGTGCACGTTTTGCACCGATTTTTTTGATCTAAAGACCGACTACGGGGCGTTCATCGACCGGGTGCCGGCGCGGGACGCGTACTTGCGCGCGGCGACGGCCTATGGGCGCGGCATTCGCATCCTGCGGCAGGACCCGTGGGAGATGCTGATCACATTCATCATCTCCCAGCGCAAGAACATCCCGGCGATCAAGCGCGCGGTGGAGTGCCTGTCGACGCAATTTGGCCAGGCGCTTGCGGGCGGGCTGTTCGCCTTTCCGACGCCCGAGGCGCTTGCCGCGCAGACGGAAGAGCAGCTGGCCCCGGCGGCGCTGGGCTATCGCACGAAATACGTGCTGGCGGCGGCGCGCATGGTCGCGGGTGGGCAACTCGACCTGTGCGCGCTTGAAAGCGCGCCCGATGCGGCGCTTTGCGAGGCGCTCAAGGCGGTGCCGGGCGTGGGGGAGAAGGTGGCCAAGTGCGTGATGCTGTTCGGCTTTCATCGGCTGCGCGCGTTTCCCAAAGACGTGTGGATCAACCGCACGCTGCAGGCGCAGTACGAAGGCGAATTTCCGCCCGGCTGCGAGGGATTCGAGGGCGTCATGCAGCAATACCTGTTCTATTACGCCCGCGCCAGCGCGCCGCGCAAAAAAGCGGGCGCGACGGCCTTGCGGGGCGAATGATTTAAGGGCGCTGCTCCCGTTGCGGAGCAGCGCCCTTGAAATGCGTTTGAGATATTAGGACAGGCTGTGTTTTACGCGGTCGTGTTCTTCCGCGCGCTTGGCGTTGTTGAAGCGGTCGAGGGTGCCGACGAGATAGCCGGTGATGCGGCGAATGCGGTCAAACGGCTGGCCCTCAAAGGCGTAGTCCACATCCACATAGTCGCCGTCCACCGTCACGGTCATGGCCTTGGGCGTGCGGCCATACTGTGCGACGCCATGATCCACATAGGCCCGAAGCTCGGCTTCCGGCAGCGTTCCGTTTAGTACCTGAATGCTGGTTTCCATGGGTATCATCTCCTTATGCACAATATATACCACTTGCTCACATGTTTAAACACCATATGTGGGTTATTTTTTTGTGTCAACCGCGTGCGGCACGGTGCGCCTTGCGCGCGTCGTAGCGGCGCTTGGCCTGTTCGTATTCCGCTTTTTCGTTTTCGGTCTCGAGGATGAGCCCGGG
>JAVXNW010000100.1:0-8893 GCA_036645575.1 Clostridia bacterium
GACCGGGGATTTCGCTTGTTGCGACAAGCGACCGGCCTACGCGGCCGGACTGCGCAAGGCTTGAAGCCTTGACCACAGTCTTGCTGCGGCAAGGGTTGGGGTCCGCGCGGCGGCGGTTACGATTGCATCCCATCAAGTGCGAGGAGGCGGACCATGGGCATATTGGGGCTGGGACTTGACCTATGCGAGATTGCGCGGATCGCAACCGCAATTCAAAAGCAACACTTTCTCGAGCGGGTGTTTACACCGGGCGAGCGCGCCCGAATCGCCCAGCGCGGCGCGCAGACTGCGGCGGGCATCTATGCCGCTAAAGAGGCGGCCGCAAAGGCGCTCGGCACCGGGATCGACGGCTTTTCGCTCGACGCGCTCGAGGTGCTCTGGGACGACGCCGGGCAGCCCCGCTGTGAACTGCATGGCCGCGCGCTGGAACTGATGCGGGCAATGGGCGGGACGCATATGCGCCTATCCATCACCCACGAGGCCGGCATGGCCGCCGCCGTCGCCATCCTGAGCGACCAGCCCTGACGCAAGCGGCCATCCCGCGCCGCTGGGGCACCGTCCCTATTTCCCCCCTAAATTACGCAAAATTGTGTTGGGGTACTCAAACGCAGGAACTTCTTTTGAGCAAAAACAGTCGAATGAATACAAAAGTGAGGTGAGATGGATGGAAAAGGCGAATCGCGTGATGGGGGCGTGCATGCTGGCACTCATGACGATGCTGATTTTGACCGGAATTGCGGGGATCGCGCGCGCGGAAAACGCGACGCTTGCCTCGGCAAAGACGCCGCTGGACGGATCGGGTGACGCCAAGATTTCCAACATCGAGCTGGCGGTTGCGGCGCTGGACGGCTTGCAAGTGGACGTCGGGCAATCGTTCTCCTTTAACGACAGCGTCGGCCCGCGCACGAGCTCCTACGGCTACAAAAACGCGCTGAATGGGCGCGGCGTCAAGGTGCTGGGCGGCGGGGTTGCCCAGGTCGCTTCCACGATGTACTTGGCGCTTAAAAAGCTGGACGGAATCGATTATCTCGAAAAAAAGACCTATCAGACCTTTACCGAAAACTACGTGGCCTCGAAAAAAGACGCCATACTGGTCGACTACAAGGGCGATATCGACTTCCAATTTGAAAACCAGTCCGATCGGGGCTTTCAGATCAGCCTTTGGCTGTCAAACGACTACCTGAACTGCGCCTTGCTCGCGACCGACGAAGACGTCAAGGGGTCCAATCAGGCGGGCGACGGAACCGCGCAGATCTACCTGAGCGGCTCTTCCGCCATGCAAAACAACATCACCCTCGCGGCCGACAGCATCTACGACACGGCGCTGTGCCACGGCGATACCTTCTCGTTTAACCAGATCGTCGGGCCGCGCACCGAGCGCTACGGCTACCAGCCCGCGCTGAACGGGCGCGGCGTCAAGACCGTGGGCGGCGGGGTCGCGCAGGTCGCGAGCCTGATCTACCTCGCGGTCGAGGACTTGCCCAGCGTCCAGATCACCGAAAAGTCGGTCTACAAGGACTTTAATCAGGACTATGTGTCGGATGCCGACGCCGCCATATGCGTGGATTACAACGACGGTCAGGATTTCCGCTTCACCTACGACGGCTACGGGACGCTCTACATCTACACCCACGTCTCGGACGACACGCTCTACTGCGAAGTGGTCGAGTACTAGCCGGTCTACTGATGGATTAGCGGGGTCGCCTCTTGCGGGAGGCGGCCCCGCTTTGTGCGCTAGCCCCCGCACGCATCCTGAAGCGCGCGAGGACTCTTTTTAACCCTTGCGCGCTCGCGCTTGTTAAACCTTGTGTCAATTCCCGACGTGCCCTTTCCCCGTGCGGCTATCCGCTGTATAATAGGGTACATGATGTGTTCTGGGAGGATCAACATGGATATTCTTACCCTTACGCTCAATCCGTGCGTCGATCGCACGCGCTGGGTGAGCGATTTTGGTACATTGCCTTTTAAAACCACGGTTCAAAGCGGCGGCAAGGGCGTCAATGTGGCGCGCGTGCTCACAAACTTGGGCGCGTCCGCGCTCGCCATTGCGCCAATCGGCGGCGCGGCTGGGCGCGAGTTCTCCGAACTCGCCCGCGCGGAGGGCGTCGAATTGGTCACAATACCGATTGCGGGGGAGACCCGCGTGGTCGAAACCTGCGTGCGCGCGGCCGATTACGCGCAAAAAGTCGAAGTCGGCGTTGCGCCCGAGATGTCCGAGGCTGAATGCGACGCGCTGATCGCCTGCGCAAAAAAATATATCCCCGAGGCGCGCGTGCTGTGCGTGTGCGGGAGCGCCTGCTGCGAGCGCGCCGCCGAGGCTGGACGCGCGCTGCTCTCCTATGCCAAGGCGCTGGGCGTCAAGACGCTGCTGGACGCAAATGGCGCGGCGCTCAAACTGGGCGCGGAGGCGCTGCCCGACCTCATCAAGCCCAACCAGAAAGAGCTTGCGGAATTGACCCAGATGACCGTGCCTGACGGCGAGGAGGACAAGTCCGCCCAGCGCCTGCTCGAGCGCGGCATACGCCTGGTGCTGGTCTCCCTTGGCGAGCGCGGCGCGGCGCTGTTTGACATGGATACCGCCATCTACTGCCCCGCGCCCCGCGTGGAGACGGTTAACCCCGTCGGCTCCGGCGACAGCTTTGTCGCGGGCTACCTCTACGCCCAGCTGCGCGGCGCGAACCAGTACGCGTCCCTGTCCTACGCCTGCGCGGCGGGTGCGGCCAACGCCCAAGTGTTTGAGGCGGCACGCCTGCACGCGCCCGAGATCGAAGCGCTGCTCGGGTATAAGCTATGATGCCCGCCGCCACGCGCTTTGACGCGGTGGTCGTGGGCGCGGGTCATGCCGGGTGCGAAGCCGCGCTCGCGCTTGCACGCATGGGCGTTTCAACGCTGCTCACCACGCTCAACCTGGACTCGGTCGCCATGATGCCGTGCAACCCCGCCATTGGCGGAACCGCCAAGGGGCACTTGGTGCGCGAGATCGACGCGCTGGGCGGGGAGATGGGGCGCGCGATTGACGACGCGTTCATCCAGTCGCGCATGCTCAACACGAGCAAAGGCCCCGCAGTCTACTCGCTGCGCGCGCAGGCCGACAAAAAGGCGTACCAGCTGCGCATGCGCCGCGCGATTGACGAGGCGCCACGGCTCACGCTGCGCCAAAGCGAGGTCTGCGAGATCCTTGCGCAGGATGGCCACGTCACCGGCGTGCGCACGACGACTGGCGCCGAGATTCCCTGCCGCGCGGTCGTCGTGGCGACCGGCGTGTACTTGGACAGCCGCATCATCATCGGAAACTGCGCGTGGCAGGGCGGCCCGCAGGGGCTTTTGTCCTCTAGGACGCTGGGCGCTTCGCTGCGCGCGCTGGGGTTTGCGCTCAGGCGCTTTAAGACCGGAACGCCCGCGCGCCTCGATGGGCGCACGATCGACTTCGACGCGATGGTCGCGCAGCCCGGCGACGATCCGGTCGTGCCCTTTTCGTTCATGACCGACGCGCCGCTTGCCAACCGCGGCCTGTGCTACCTCACCTACACGACGCCCGCGACCCACGCGCTGATCTTGGCCAATCTGGACAAGGCGCCCATGTACGCAGGCGGCATCAACGGAACCGGCGCGCGCTACTGCCCCTCGATTGAGGACAAGGTGGTTCGCTTTAAGGACAAGGAGCGCCACCCGGTCTTTCTGGAGCCGGAAGGTATGAACACCGTCGAGTGGTACGCGCAGGGCCTGTCCACCTCCATGCCCGAGGACATGCAGCGCGCGATCTACCACAGCGTGCCCGGCCTTGAGCACGCGGAGCTTCAGCGCCTTGCCTACGCGATCGAGTACGAGTGCATCGACCCGACGGTGTTGACCGGCGCCCTTTCGGCGCGCGCGATCGGCGGGCTGTACTTTGCCGGGCAGATCAACGGCACCTCGGGCTATGAGGAGGCCGCCGCGCAAGGGCTGCTCGCGGGGATCAACGCGGCGCTGTTTCTAAAGGAGCGCCCGCCGCTTTTGCTCACGCGCGCCGACGCGTATCTCGGGGTGCTGGTGGACGATCTGGTCACAAAGGGAACCGACGAACCCTACCGCATGATGACGTCGCGCGCCGAATACCGGCTGTACCTGCGCCAGGACAACGCCGATCTGCGCCTGACCGAGATGGGCTATCGCGCGGGGCTTGCGAGCGAGGCGCGCTATCTGCGAATGCTCAAAAAGCGCGAGGACTGCGCGCGCGCGCTCAAGATCCTGGAAGGCGCGCACCTGACCGCGCAGCTTAAGCGCCCCGAAGTGCACATGGCGCAGCTGCTCGGCGCCGCGCCGGCGCTGGGTGAGATCGACCGGTTCGCGCTCGAGCAGGCGGAGATCGACGTCAAGTACGCGGGGTATTTGGGCAGGCAGCAGTCGCAGATCGACGCGTTTCGGCGGGCGGAGTTTCTGGTGCTGCCGGAGGGGATCGACTACTTGGCGATTGACGCGCTGCGCATTGAGGCGCGCCAGAAGCTCGACAAGCAGCGTCCGCGCTCGCTGGGGCAGGCCTCGCGCATTCCCGGCGTGTCGCCGGGGGATATACAGGTGCTGCTGATTTACCTTGGGAAGCGCTGAGTAAATCCCGCGGGCGTTGACGAAAAGGTGAAATGCGCCGGATAAAATGGCCATGTCGTGGGCGCGGTCCATGGCAAAACCGGGCGTCCGTGGATGCGGCGCGCCGGTCGTCTAAATCCAATCGAAACATCATGGAAGGGGTGTGGTCGTGTGAATGTGCCCAATATGCTCACCGCGCTCAGGGTGCTCTTGGTGCCGGTATTTGCGTGGCTGTACCTGAACGGCTATTCGGTGATGGGACTTGCGGTGTATGTGATTGCCGCGCTCACCGATGCGCTCGACGGGTATCTGGCGCGCAAATGGAATCAGATCACCGACATCGGCAAGTTCTGCGATCCGCTCGCGGACAAGCTGATGCAGCTGACGATGCTGATCTGCCTTGTGGTGACCGGCAAGCTCGCGTTCTGGATCCCGCTCGCGCTTTTCCTGCGGGAGGTCTATCAGGCGGTCGGCGCGATCTACCTGCTCAGGCACAAGCGCGTGGTCGTGCCCGCGCAGATGTGCGGCAAGGTCTCGACGGTGCTGTTCATTCTGGGCATTCTGTGCGTCTATCCGTGGCATCAGCTTGCGTGGCTGACGCTTTTCGGAAATGGCCTTTTGATCCTGGCGCTGGCGCTGGCGCTTGCGTCCTCGGTCATCTACACCGTGGGCGCGGTCAAGGCCTACGGCGCGGCGCATTGCCCGGAGGATTGTTAAAAGCGCGCCCGGCAATTGACGATTGCCCGGCAAGGGCGTATAATAAGCGCATATCGGCCTGTGAAAAAGAAGAGTAGGCGAGACGGCCCCGGCAGAGAGCGCGGTTCATTGGCTGAGAGGCCGCGCGGGGAGCACGACGCCGAAGGTCGCTTTGGAGGTCGCCGGGCGAGCGGTTTGTAGTCCGGCTGGGGAGCGCCCCGTATCGCGCATACAAGGCGGGAGGATCATCCTTCCGCGAAGCAAGGTGGTACCACGAAGCGATTCGTCCTTATCGGACGGGTCGCTTTTTTGGCTTTGAATCATTCGGATCGACACAGATTGAGGTGAGGATATGGACTTTCTTTCCGGCCTGTTTTCGTCTTCGCCCGGCGACATGAGCCGCATCAGCTTGCCTGGGCTCATCATCACCGTGCTGGGCGTGCTGCTCTACCTGATCGGGCCGCGCCTGACCCCCGCGCACAAATTGCCCATCCGCTTTGCCGCGCTCGCCGTCACGCTCGTCGGCGCACTCATGACCATGAAATTCTTTTAAAGGAGCATTGATTCATATGAAACACAACCACGCCGAAATGGACAAGGTATTTCAGCCGCAATTGGTCGAAAACCGCCTCTACACCGAATGGGAGGAGAAGGGCTATTTTGTCGCCAAACGCGTACCTGGGAAAAAGCCCTTCGTCATCATGATGCCGCCGCCCAACATCACGGGACAGTTGCACATGGGGCACGCCATGGACACGCTGCCCCAGGACGCGCTCACCCGCTACCACCGCATGAAGGGCGACCCCACGCTGTGGCTGCCGGGCACCGACCATGCGTCCATCGCGACCGAGGTCAAGATCATCGACGCGCTGAAGGCCGAGGGCCTCAACAAGCAGGACCTAGGCCGCGAGAAGTTCCTCGAGCGCGCCTGGCAGTGGCGCGAGGAGTACGGCCGCCGCATCGTCACCCAGCAGCGGCGCTTGGGCGCCTCCTGCGACTGGTCGCGCGAGCGCTTCACCATGGACGAGGGGCTCAACAAGGCGGTCGTCGAGGTCTTCGTGCGGCTGCATGAAAAGGGACTCATCTACCGCGGCAACCGCATCATCAATTGGTGCCCCACCTGCAAAACCGCGCTGTCGGACGCCGAAGTCGAGTACGAGGAGCAGGAGACCAGCCTGTGGTATATCCGCTATCCCGGCGCGCATGGCGACGTCGTCGTCGCGACCACGCGCCCCGAGACGATGCTAGGCGATACAGGGGTCGCGGTCAACCCCGACGACCCGCGCTATACGGATATCGTGGGCAAGACGGTCACCCTGCCCATCGTCGGAAAGCAATTGCCGGTTGTCGCCGACAGCTATGTCGACCTTGAATTTGGCACCGGCGCGGTCAAGATGACCCCGGCGCACGACCCGAACGACTTTGAGATCGGCCTGCGCCACAACCTGCCGGTCGTGCGCGTGATCGGCGACGACGGCATCATGAACGAAAACGCCGGCGCGTATCAGGGCATGACGCGCATGGCCTGCCGCAAGGCGATCGTCGAAAAGCTGACGGAGATGGGGCTGCTGGTCAAGGTCGAAAAGCTGGTGCACAACGTGGGCACCTGCTACCGCTGCCACGACACCGTCGAGCCGCTCGTCTCCACGCAGTGGTTTGTCAAGATGGCGCCCTTGGCCAAGCCCGCGGCCGACGCGGCCAAGAGCGGAGAACTCAAGTTCATTCCGGAGCGCTTCACCAAGACGTACCTCAACTGGATGGACAACATCCGCGACTGGTGCATCTCGCGCCAGCTCTGGTGGGGGCACCGCATCCCCGCCTACTACTGCGACAACTGTAGCGAGACGGTGGTCGCGCGAACCGCGCCGGACAAGTGCCCCAAGTGCGGCGGAAAAATGCGCCAAGACGAGGACGTGCTGGACACCTGGTTTTCCTCCGCGCTCTGGCCGTTTTCAACGCTGGGCTGGCCCGAGCAGACCGAAGACCTCCAATATTTTTACCCGACAAGCGTCATGGTGTCCGGCTACGACATCATCTTCTTCTGGGATGCGCGCATGATCTTTTCCGGCATTGAGCAGATGGGCAGCCTGCCCTTTGACACGGTGCTGCTGCACGGGCTTGTGCGCGACGCGCAGGGTCGCAAGATGTCCAAATCGCTGGGCAACGGCATTGACCCGCTCAAGATGATCGACAAGTACGGCTGCGACGCGCTCAGGTTTTCGCTGGCGATGGGCGTTTCGCCGGGCAGCGACGTGCGCTTCTCGGAGGAGAAGATCGAGGGCTTCCGCAACTTCGCCAACAAGATCTGGAACGCGTCCCGTTTTGCGCAGATGAACCTGGGCGAGGACACGCCGGAACAAGTCGAGTCGATGGACGCGGCGCGCCTTGACGCGGGCGACCGCTGGATTCTGACCCGCTATCAACAGACGGTGCGCGAGGTGAGCGCCAACCTTGACGGGTACGACTTGGGACTTGCGGCGACGAAGCTCTACGACTTTGCGTGGAGCGGATTTTGCGATTGGTACATTGAGCTGGCGAAACAGCGCCTGAACGGGGAAGACGAGCTGGCCAAGAAGACCGCCCAAGCGGTGCTCTACCACGTGCTGCTGGGCATATTAAAGCTGTTGCATCCGTTCATGCCGTTCCTGACCGACGAGGTCTACCGGTACCTGCCCAACGCGGAGGACGCGCCGGAGTCCATCATGATTGCGGCGTGGCCGAGCTGCGTGCCGGCGCTCGACTTTGTGGAGGACGCGGAGAAGATGGAGGGCGTGATGGACGCCATTCGCGCGGTGCGCAATTTGCGGGCGGAGATGAACGTGCAGACAGGAAAGCGCGCCTCGCTGTACGTGCGCGCGCACGAGGGCTGGGAAAAGACGATGGCGGCAAGCGAGGTCTACTTCCAGCGGCTGGCCTTTGTGAGCAAGCTGACGGTGCTGGGCGCGGGCACGGCCAATCCGGACAAGAGCGCGTCGGCGGTGACGGCGGCCTGCGAGATGTTTGTGCCGCTGGGGGAGCTGGTGGACATCGACAAGGAGATTGCGCGGCTGCAAAAGGACCAGCAGAACATGGCGCGCGAGATTGCCCGCGCGGAGGGCATGCTCAAAAACGAGGGCTTCCTCAAAAAAGCGCCCGAGGCGCTGGTGGCGACGGAAAAGGAAAAGCTGCTGACCAACCGCCGAGTGCTGCTGTCGCTTGCCGAGCGGATTGAGGAACTAGGCAAGATGCGATAGCGCGTGAGCGCAGCCCGGCAGCCCGGCACTGCGGTGCCGTGCTGCGCACGACGCTGCGGCGTCGTGCTACGCTCACGCGGTGATTGAACGCGAAAGGTGGGCTTCTCGCCCCCTTTCACACTATCCCCTCGAGCTGTGCGGCCATGCTGTGGTGTTTTTGCAGGGCTTTCTGTGGGTTGGGGCGAGGTA
Source organism: Clostridia bacterium (assembly GCA_036645575.1). Classification (GTDB taxonomy): domain Bacteria; phylum Bacillota; class Clostridia; order Christensenellales; family Aristaeellaceae; genus JAVXNW01. Next base: position 8,682 of record JAVXNW010000100.1, read on the forward strand.
CGCTCCTGCTGAGCCTCCACTTGAGGGGAGGTGGCACGGCCTCAGCCGTGACGGGAGGGTGGCTTCGTGGGTCGAGAGAACGCGAGAAAGACCGCGAGACAGCCCGAGTACGGTCGGGCTGTCTCTTGAGTTACTTATGAGTGTTCTAGCGCTACGAGCATTCCTGCGGCTGCGCCGGACGGTTTACTCGCCCATCGGCTACGAGGTTCGAG
>JAVXNW010000101.1:0-8801 GCA_036645575.1 Clostridia bacterium
ACCGACACCGGAACCCACGCCGGAACCCACGCCCGAACCCACGCCCGAACCCACGCCCGAACCCACGCCGGAACCCACGCCGGAACCGACGCCCGAACCCACGCCGGAACCGACGCCGGAACCGACGCTTGTGCCGATGCCGACGCCGGATTCGCCGCTGGTGACCGACGAACAGATTCGCTTTAAGCTGTATGAACTGGCGTATCTGCTGGATCCGGCGGACATTTCCGGATACCAAGCCGCGCTGACCCAGTACCAGATCGACATGGGGCTTGAACCCACCGGTTACGCGGACGCGGCGACCACGACGTCGCTGCTCGGCTCGCCCGACGGCGTCTTGCCAGAGGACGGGCAGCCGCCAGAGAACCCGAGCTGATCCCATCCACCCAACGACCCGGCCCCTCAAGCGGGGGGCCGGGCATGGCTGTTTTCGGTCAAGAGGGGAGTAAAGAGGCATGAAATCGAACCTAAACAAGGCGCTCAAGTGGGTGACCAAGTGGCTGACGAGCCGGCTGGTGATCACGGCGATCCTGATTCTGGGGCAAGTCGTCTGGATGCTCCTGTTCTTTTTTCAACTGCTTGACCACATCTCTTGGCTGGGTGTGGTGGTCACCATATTGAGCGCGATGCTCGCGCTGTTTGTGATCAACCGGGATGAAAACCCGGCGTACAAACTCAGCTGGGTGATGGTGATCACGTTGCTTCCGGTGCTGGGCGGGCCGCTGTACCTGCTCTTTGGCAACAAGCGCCCTGCGCGCGCGATGCGCACGAAGATCGCCAACGAGCGCGTGCGCACGTGGCCGCTGCTCAAGCAGACGCCCGCCCCGATGGCGAAAATACAGGCGCAGAACCCGCGCGTGGCGGGCATTTCGCGCTACATTTCGAACTTTGCGCCCTATCCGGTCTGGGAAAATTCGCAGACGAAGTACTATCCCGTGGGCGACGAGATGTACCTTGACATGCTGGAGGACTTGAAGACGGCCGAGCACTACATCTTCCTCGAGTACTTTATCATCGAGGACGGCGTCATGTGGCAGAGCATACTGGACATCCTGACGGAAAAGGCCGCGCAGGGCGTCGATGTGCGCCTGATGTACGACGACATGGGCAGCGTCACGCTGCTGCCCGCCAACTACACCCAGCAGATGGAGGCGCTTGGCATCAAGTGCATGGCCTTTAACCGCTTTATCCCGCTGGTGTCGGTGGTGATGAACAACCGCGACCACCGCAAGATTCTGGTGATCGACGGGCATACCGGCTACACGGGCGGCATCAACTTGGCCGACGAGTACATCAACCAGAAACTGCGCCACGGGCACTGGAAGGACACCGGGCTGCGCGTTCATGGCGACGCGGTGTGGAACTTCACGGTGATGTTTCTTGAGATGTGGAATACCTTCCGCATGACCGATCCCGACTACGTGCCCTTCCATCCGCATGGGAACCACCCCGAGGCGTTTGAGTCGGACGGCTTTGTTCAGCCCTTTGGCGATTCGCCGCTGGACAACGAGCCGATGTCCCAAAACGTCTACATCGAGCTGCTCTCCCTGGCGCACGACTATGTCTACATCTATACGCCCTATCTGGTCATCGACTACGCCATGCAGACCGCCCTTGCCATGGCGGCCAAGCGCGGGGTCAACGTGTGCCTCATGACGCCCGGCATCCCGGACAAGAAGATCATCTATCAGGTCACGCGCTCGCACTACCCGGCGCTGATCAAGGCGGGCGTGCACGTCTACGAATACACGCCCGGGTTCCTGCACGCCAAGGCCTTTGTCGTGGACGACGTGCTCGCGGTCGTGGGCACCATCAACCTGGACTTCCGCAGCCTCTATTTGCACTTCGAGTGCGGCGCGTTCCTGTACGGCTGTCAGTCGATCAAGGCGCTGCGCGACGACGCGCTCGAAACCATCGCCAAGTGCCGATCGGTTTCGCTCGCCGACTGCCGCCCCGGCCTCTGGGGCAGCATTTCAAACGCCTTCCTGCGCATCTTCGCGCCGCTCATGTAGTAGGATAGGAGGATGACGAACGCGCGGGCGACCCACTTGAGGGTCGCCCGCGCGTTTGTCGTATGCGATGGAGGGGTTATGAACCTTCCTTAGATGCGCGCCACGCCCGAATCGCGGGCGGCCTGCGCAACCGCCTTGGCGACCGCGTCCTTGACGCGGGGATCAAACGGCGCGGGGATGATGTACTCGGGGTTTAGCTCTTCGTCGGAGATGAGGCCGGCCAGCGCGCGCGCGGCGGCGATCTTCATCTCGTCGTTGATGTCGCTTGCGCGCACGTCAAACGTGCCACGGAACACGCCCGGGAAGGCCAGCACGTTGTTGACCTGGTTCGGGAAGTCGCTGCGGCCGGTGGCAACCACCTTCGCGCCGCCCGCGATCGCGTCCTCGGGGAAGATCTCGGGCGTGGGGTTCGCGCACGCAAAGATGATCGCGTCCTTGGCCATGGTCTTGACCATCTCGGTGGTCAGCGTGCCCGGCGCGCTCACGCCGATAAACACGTCCGCGCCCGCCACGACCTCGGCCAGCGTGCCCGCGCGCTTTTCGCGGTTGGTGATCAGCGCCATCTCTTCCTTGATCGGGTTCATGCCCTCGGGGCGTCCCTCGTAGATCGCGCCCTTCCGGTCGCACAGCGTGACGTTCTTGAAGTCGTCTGAGAACAACAGCTTCGTGATCGAAATGGCCGCCGCGCCCGCGCCGTTCACCACCACGCGCACGTCTTCCTTCTTCTTGCCAACGACCTTGAGCGCGTTCACGAGGCCCGCCAGCGTGATGATCGCCGTGCCGTGCTGGTCGTCGTGGAAGATCGGGATGTCGCACTTCGCCTTGAGCTTTTTCTCGATCTCAAAGCAGCGCGGCGCGGCGATGTCCTCGAGGTTCACGCCGCCAAAGGAGCCTGACAGCAGGTAAATGGTCTCGACGATCGTGTCCACGTCCTTGGACTTGATGCAAAGCGGGAACGCGTCGACGTCGCCAAACGCCTTAAACAGCACGCACTTGCCCTCCATGACCGGCATGCCGGCCTCGGGGCCGATGTCGCCAAGGCCCAGTACGGCGGTTCCGTCGGTCACGACCAGGCACATGTTGCCGCGGCGGGTGTAGGCGTAGCTGAGGTCTACGTCCTTCTGAATCGCAAGGCAGGGCGCCGCGACGCCCGGGGTGTACGCAAGCGACAGGTCCTCTTTGGTCTTGACCGGCACGCGGGTCACCACTTCGATCTTGCCCTTCCATTCCTCATGAAGACGGAGCGACTCTTTTGCATAATCCATGATCTCATACCTCCAAAATTTTGTGTTTATTGCTCGAAATCAAACGTATAAGGGAGCTTCTTTGCGTTGCGCACGGCGATGATTTCCTTCTGAACCGCGTCGCCGACCGGGACGCCCTTGTCTTTGCGCGTAAGCCACACGAGGTATTCCTTTTCGCCCGCCGTGTAGATGCGCGCCTCGCCCGGCGCCTTGGTCGATGCGCGCAACTCGCGCAGGATGTCGCCACAGGTCTTCTCAAAGGACTCAAGGCCCATGAAGAACGCGGGGTTGATCACGAGGAACCAGTGCCCCAGGTGGAACGGCAGCTTCTCGCCCTGCGCCCCAATGCCGTTGAGCGATTTCAGGAAGTTGCCCGCCTGCAACGCCGCCGACAGCACCTCGACCACCGTCGCGTAGCCGTAGCCCTTGTAGCCCGCCAATTCCTCGCCAATGCCGCCAACCGGCGCAAGCGCGGCCTTGCCGCTGTTTAGGTCCTTCAGGATCTGCGGCGTGTCGGTCATGGCCTTGCCGTCATGGCCGATGACCATGCCCGCCGGCGTGTCCTTGCCCACCCGCGCATAGTACTCGAGCTTGCCGCGCTGGGTAATGGATGTCGCGCAGTCCAGCATGAACGGGAAATCCTCGTCGGTCGGGAAGCCCACCGTCAAAGGGTTGGTGCCCAGCATATTTTCAACGCCCAGCGTGGGCGCAATCGAGGGGCGCGCGTTGGTGCCGGTCATGCCGATCATGCCCGCCTTGGTCGCCATCGTCGCCCAATAGCCGGCGATGCCGTAGTGGGTCGAATTGCGCACCGCGATCATCGACAGGCCGTATTTTGTCGCCTTTTCAATCGCCATCTCCATGGCCTTGTGGCTGGCCACCATGCCCATGCCGTCGTGCGCGTCGAGCACCGCCGTGGTCACGGTCTCCTTGAGCACCTCGATCTCGGTCACCGGGTTTTGAATGCCCGCGACGATGCGGTCGATGTAGATCGGCTTAAAGCGGTTGCAGCCGTGACTCTCAATGCCGCGACGGTCGCTCTCAAGCAGTACGTCCGCGCAAATCGCCGCGTCCGCCTCCGGCACGCCATAGGCCTTGAACGCGTCGATCAAAAAGCTGTTCATCAGTTCCCAAGCGACATAGGGCCTTGTTTCCATGATGATATCCTCCTCATTTACGGGTTGCCTTGCAATGCGGCCGACAGCGCGCTACGCCAAAAGAAAAGACAGACGCCGCCACCAAGCCCACCTTCTGCCGGATCACCCAGCAAAGCGGCAGAACCCAGCGTCAGCTCCATCTCAAAATCTCTGGGAGCAATCGCATATTCACCTGTCTATCATTATACCCATTCCCCCTAAAAAGTCAATGGATTTTGGGAAAAAATTGTCGCGCGCAGTCGGATAACCACCTTCGGCAAGCGGTATAGCTTAATGCCCATTTTTTTTAATGAAAACAGTTGCACATCGGGCAATATGTGTGATATAATAGAAGAAAATTCGTTCGCCGTATGGCGAGATTTCGGAGGCGATCATGAGCGTTGGTATCTTCATCACCCATGCGGTCAAGCGCTACGGCGAGAGCACCATCATTCCAGACCTTTCCGTCAGCATCAAAAACGGCGAGCTGTTTACGCTACTCGGCCCGTCGGGATGCGGAAAGACCACCTTGCTGCGCATGATTGCGGGGTTTAACACCATCGAGGGCGGCGACTTCTATTTTGACGACAAGCGCATCAACGACATCGATCCCGGCAAGCGCAATATCGGCATGGTGTTTCAGAATTACGCGATCTTCCCGCACCTGTCGGTTCGCAAAAACGTCGCCTTTGGCCTTAAAAACCGCAAGCTGCCCAAGGAGACGATCCGCCGGGAAACCGACGCGTTTTTGAAGCTGGTCAAGATCGAGGACTACGCCGAGCGCATGCCCGAGCGGCTGTCGGGCGGGCAGCAACAGCGCGTGGCGCTGGCGCGCGCGCTGGTCATTCGCCCGGACGTACTGCTGATGGACGAGCCGCTGTCAAACCTTGACGCAAAGCTGCGCGTGGAGATGCGCACGGTCATCAAGCACATTCAAAAGGACGTCGTCATCACCACCGTCTACGTCACCCACGACCAGGAGGAGGCCATGGCGATCTCCGACCGCATCGCGGTCATGAACCAGGGCAAGATCCAGCACATCGGGACGCCCAAGGACATCTACCAGCGCCCGGCGAACCTGTTCGTCGCGACGTTTATCGGAAAATCCAACGTCCTTTCCGGCCGCACCGTCATGGAGGACGGGCAGTGCTACGTCGAGTTCATGAGCGGGTACAAGGTGCGCGCGACCGGCATTCGGCCGGAATACGACCAGGACGCCGAGGTGCTGATCTCGGCGCGCCCGGAGGAATTGATCCTGCGCCCGGCAAACGCGGCGCCGGTCAGCAAAAAAGACGGCATTCACGCGCTGATTGACGACAGCGTATTCTTAGGCCTCAACACCCACTACTTCGTGACCCTCGAGAGCGGCGAAAAGGCCGAGATCATTCAGGAATCCCAGATCGACTCCATCCTGCCGCCGGGCACGCCCATCGTGCTCACGGTCAACTGCGAGAAGTTCAACCTCTTTTCGGCCGCGACCAAGCAAAGCCTGATGAGCGGGGTCGTCAACGAAATGGAGGTGCCCGCCAAGTGACACACGCAAAAAGGCAGACCGACCTGTGGAACTGGATCGCCGTGGGGCTGATGTTGTTGTTTTTGCTGTTCTTCATCTACCCGTGCGTGCGGCTGATGTGGGAGGCCTTCTACACAAAGGAGACCGGGTTCACGCTGCGCGCGTTCCAGAAGTTCTTTGGCAAGAGCTACTACTGGAACACGATCCTGAATAGCTTCAAGGTGTCGGGCGCGGTGATGGCGATCGCGCTGTTGCTGGGCGTGCCGTTTTCGTATTTCTTCACGTTTTATCAGCTCAAGGGGCGCAAGGTGCTGTTTGTGATGGCGCTGTTGTGCACGATGTCGGCGCCGTTTATCGGCGCGTATTCGTGGATCATGCTGCTGGGGCGCTCGGGCGTGATCACCAAGTTCCTAGAGGGCATGGGCCTTCAGGTCGGCTCGATCTACGGCTTTGACGGCATCCTGCTCGTGCAGGCGCTCAAGCTGTTTCCGCTGGTCATGATCTACATGAACGGCGCGTTTCAGGACATCGACAACAGCCTCCTGGAGGCCTCGGCCAACCTGGGCTGCACGGGGGTCAAGCGCTTTTTCAAGATCATCGCCGGGCTGACCATGCCCACCATCCTCGCGGCGGCGCTGATCGTGTTCATGCGCGCCTTTGCCGATTTCGGCACGCCCGCGCTGATTGGCGAGGGGTTCAAGACCTTTCCGGTGCTGATCTACGACTCGTTCTTAAGCGAGGTGGGCGTCGACTACAACTTCGCCTCGGCGGTCAGCGTGCTGGCGATTTTGCTGACCGGCATCGTGTTCCTCATTCAAAAACTGGCGACCAGCCACTTCAAGTTTACGATCAACTCGCTCCACTCGATCGAGCGCAAAAAGCCCCAAGGCATCAAGGCGTTTTTGATGAACGGGTACTGCTATCTGCTGATTGGCGTGGCGATGCTGCCGCAGTTCTACATCGTGTGCGACTCGTTCCGCGACTACAGAGGCCAGGTCGCCCAGAGCACCTATTCCCTGTCCAACTACCAAAACGCGGTGCGCAAGCTGCTGGGTCGCTCGGTCTCCAACACCCTCATCATCTCGATCTTGGCGCTCGTCATCATCATCGTCGTGGCGGTGACGATCGCGTACCTCGTGGTGCGGCGCGGCAACGCCTTCAACCATGCGATCGACACGATTTCGATGCTGCCCTACATCATGCCGGGCGCGGTCATCGGCATTGCGCTGATCATCAGCTTTAGCGGAAAGTACTTCTCGCTCACCGGCACGATGGCCATCATGGTGATCGCGCTGGCGATACGACGAATGCCCTACACGAGCAGGTCCGCGACCGCGACGATGATGCAAATTCCCATCAGCACCGAGGAGGCGTCGATCAGCTTGGGCGCCTCGAAGATCAAGACGTTTGCGTATATCACGATCCCGCAGATGTCAAGCGGCATCATCTCGGGCGCGATTTTGAGCTTTGTGTCCATCGTCACCGAGATGTCAAGCGGCATCTTCCTCTACAACAACCGCACGATCACGCTGACGCTGAGCACCTATTCGGCGATCACGCTGGGCTCCTACGGAACCGCCAGCGCGTTTGCGACGGTGACCACGCTGCTCACGGTGGTGTGTCTCGTGCTGTACATGCTGTGCACCCGGGGTTCCGAGCGCATGAGCGTGTAGCCTCGTCCCCACGTTTCTAAGCCGCAACCGGCTTAAATATCATTTAGGAGGTATTCAAGGATGAAAAAACTGCTTGGACTGACGCTCGCGATCTTGATGGTGCTGAGCCTATGCGCGCAGGGCGCGCTGGCGGAGGCAAAGCCCACGTGGGTAAAGGATGATCCCGCATCGATCGGAAACACCGTGGTCGTCTACTCGACGCTTGACGACGCGCAGCAGGCGACGGTCGAAGGCATCTGGTATAAGTATTACCCGGACTGCACGATCGAGTGGATCTCCGACTCGGTGGGCAAATTGGTCGCGCGCGCGCGCGGCGAAGTCAATAACCCGCAGGCGGACGTCATCATGGGCGGCCTGTTCGAGTCGGACGGCACCACCTATCACGACGTGCTGGAGCCGTATACGCCCAGCATCGCAAACGAGCTGTCCAAGGTAGACCCGTACGGCTACTACAGCTTCTTTGACATCCAGTACATGGCCTTTGTCGTAAACAACGACCTGATGAAGGAAATGGGCATCGAGGTCAAGAGCTATCAGGATCTGTTGAATCCCGTTCTCAAGGGCAAGATCATTCAGGCCGACCCCAGCGCGTCCTCGTCGGCGTACCGGCAGTTTCACACGATGCTGGCGCTGATGGGCGACGAGTTTGGCGACCAGAAGGCGTGGGATTACCTGGACAAGTTGATCGCGAACTGCGCGGGCGTGATCACGACCTCCTCCTCGACGGTGTTTAAGAGCGTCATCAACGGCGAATACGCGGTTGGACTCACCTACGAAAACATCGTGCAGATGCAGATCGAGAAAAACGGCGCGAGCAACATCTCCCTGGTCTATCCCGCCGAAGGCAATACCGCTTGCGCGTCGGGCGCAGGCATGATCAAGGGAAGCCCGCACCGCGACGCGGCGGCGGCATTCCTCGATTTCTGCTCGTCCGTGGAGTACCAGCAGGCGCGCTCGGAAGAGAACTGCGCGCGCGGCACCAACGCGGGCATCACCTACGGCAACTACCCGGCGGACAGCGAGCTGGGCGTCGTATCGATCGACTGGGAATGGCTCGGCACGCAGAAGACCGCGCTGCTCGAAAAGTGGACAGAGCACTGGTCTCAGTTCGCGGGCTGATGCTTCCTTAGGGAAGCACTGAATAAATCCCGCACGCGCTGGCGGCTGCATTTCCACCATCTCCGCCCTGCAAAATCCGGGGCGTAGTTCCGCTACGCCTTCGG
>JAVXNW010000102.1:0-8661 GCA_036645575.1 Clostridia bacterium
GCCCCTGCTTCCCCGTCATCTGTTTGATCCTCAAAACAAGCGGCTGCGGCACGAAACTTCTTTCGTGTCACAGCCCCTGTTTTTGTGCCATTGGCTTTCGCATTACTTACTCAAAAGGCCTTCGGGGTTATGCCGATGGGGGCAAATCAGCCGATCACCTTGAGCGCCTTTTCGACTACGTTCTCGATGGTAAAGCCGAAATGCGGGAACAGCAGCTTCGAGGGCGCGGACGCGCCAAAGCCCTGCATCGCGATGATCTCGCCGTCCAGCCCCACGTACTTCTCCCAGCCCTGGGCTACGCCCGCCTCGACCGCGACGCGCGCACGCACCGCGTTGGGCAGCACCGATTCCCTGTACGCCGCGTCCTGCATCTCGAACAGCTCAAACGAGGGCATCGACACCACGCGCGCGTCCACGCCCTTTTCCTTGAGCGCTTCGCGCGCGCCCATCGCCTGCTCGACTTCCGATCCGCTCGCCATCAGGATCACGTCCGGCTGCGCCTTCTCGGAATCGGCCAGGATGTAGCCGCCCTTAAACGCCGCCACGCCGCTCTTTTCGTACTGCGGCAGGTTCTGACGCGTGGTCACAAGCGCGGTCGGGTAGCCCATTGTCTGGGATACCAGCCAGCCCGCCGCCGTCTCCTTGCCGTCCGCCGGGCGGAACACGATCAGGCCGGGAATGGCGCGCAGGCCCGCCAGATGCTCGACCGGCTGATGCGTCGGGCCGTCCTCGCCCACGCCAATCGAGTCGTGCGACAGGATGTAGGTGACCGGGATGTGCATGATCGCCGACATGCGCATGGCGTTTTTCATGTAATCGCTGAACACGAAGAACGTCGCGCAGTACGCGCGCAGCCCGCCGTGCAGCTGAATGCCGTTGGAGATCGCGGCCATCGCGTGTTCGCGCACGCCAAAGTGCAGGTTGTTCCCGGCGCGGTTTTCCGCCGAAAAGTCGCCCAGCCCCTTCATGTAGCTCTTGTTGGACGGCGCGAGGTCGGCGCTTCCGCCAAACAGGTTCGGCATTCTTTCGGCCAGATGGTTGAGCACCGCGCCGCAGCTGTTGCGCGTCGCGTCGCTCTTGTCAAACGCCCACAGCTTCTCGTCCGTCATCGGGTCAAAGGGCAGGTGCTCGTCGTCATACCAGATTGCCCACTCGGTCGCCAGCTCGGGGTACTTGTTCGCCCACTCGCTGAACATCTCAAGCCACGCCTGCTCGGCCGCCTCGCCTGCCTCGCCCGCCTTGCCTGTCGCCTCGTAGACCTCGTCGGGCACGGTGAACGGCTCGGTAGAAGGCCAGCCGAGCGCCTTTTTGGTCAGGGCCAAGTTCTCCTCGCCCAGCGGTTCGCCATGCGCCGAGGCCTGCCCCTCCTTGGGCGAGCCAAAGCCGATCTTCGTGTGGCATACGATCAATGTGGGCTTGTCTTCAGAGCCCTTGGCCAGGCGGATCGCCGCGGCCACGCTCTTGTAGCAGTTGCCGTTCGCCACTTCGATCACGTTCCAGCCGTATGCGCGAAAGCGCGCCGGCACGTCCTCGCGAAACGCGATGTCGGTATCGCCCTCAATAGAAATCTCGTTGTCGTCGTACAGCGCAATCAGCTTGTTTAACTCAAGGGTTCCGGCAAGCGAGCAGCACTCGTGGCTGATGCCCTCCATGAGGCAGCCGTCGCCCATGATCGCGTAGGTGTAGTGATCGACGACGGGGTATCCGTCGCGGTTGAATTTCGCCGCGAGGTGCGCCTCCGCCATCGCCATGCCGACCGCGTTGGCAATGCCCTGACCCAAGGGGCCGGTCGTGGTCTCAACGCCAATCGTGTGCCGATACTCGGGATGGCCGGGGGTTTTGGAGCCAAACTGGCGGAAATCCTTGATGTCGTCCATGCTCAGGCCGTAGCCGAACAGGTGCAACAGCGAATATTCCAGCATCGAGCCGTGCCCCGAGGAGAGGACAAACCGGTCGCGATCGGGCCACTTCGGGTTCTTGGGGTTGTGCTTCATGTGTTTTCCCCAAACGGCATAGGCCATGGCCGCTGCGCCCATGGGCATGCCGGGGTGGCCGGACTTGGCCTTTTGAACCGCCTCTGCGGACAGAATGCGAATGGCGTTTACCGCCATCTGATCAGATTTGCTCATAGTAATCACTCCTTCATACGATCTTGGGTAGGTGCCTTGGGATGAAATTTATCTTATCGCCTCTTGTAGCGGGACAAGATCCACGCAGGTCTCTTCCTGGATCAATTCGTACAGCTGCTTGAGCATATGGGAAACGCCGCCCGCGACGCCTGACTCGGCGTTGAGCACCATGACCGGGTCATGCACCGACATGCGCAGCTGGAACCACGCGTTTTCGACGCCGCCGTCTAGGTCGAACAGGATGCGCACGCCCTCGCGGTTGTCGCTGGCAAGGCTCCACGCATGGTTGTCCAGCGTGTTGGCGACCACCCGCTCGATGAGCATCTGCGCGCCGTCGCGGTCGTCCTCGTCCTCGGGCACATCGTCCTCGTCCTTGAGCGCCATGCGAATCTCGAGATGCTCCGCCGGTTCCTGAAAGCCCTCGAGGTACTCGCACAGCAGCCGCCCGTCCTGCTTGAACTTGAGCGCCTCGCACAACAGCCGCGTGGCCAGATACACGCCGTCGTCGATGAAGTCGTTTTCGCGAAACGCCGCGTGCCCGGTCGTCTCGATGGCCAGCGGGCAGTTGATGCCCTCGTCGTTTAGGCGAATGGCCTCGTCGATCACGTTGCGGTAGCCGCGCTTGAAGCGGTAGTGCGTGCCGCCCCACTCGCTGATAAAGCGGGTGAGCCCGGACGAGGTGACCGAGTCGGTCACAAAGGTGAGGCCGGGCTCGGCGTCGAGCATCACCGCGCTGATCAGCGCGATCATGCTGTTGCGGTTGATGGCGCGCCCGCTCGCGTCGACAATGGCGGCGCGGTCGCAGTCTGCGTCCAGTATGACGCCCAGATCGGCGGTATTTTGAAGCACGACGCGCGACATAACCTCAAGCGCCTGCGCGTCCTGACAGTCTGGCGCGTGGGCGGGGAAGCGCCCGTCGGGCGCGAGGTTCATGCTGCCGGTCACTTCGCAGCCCATCTCTTCCAGCCATTCGGCAAAGAAGCCGCCCGCGCCGTTTCCGGCGTCCACCACGACGTGCAGGCCCAACAGCGGGCACTGAACGTCGGTATCCATCCACTGGCACACGCGCTCGCGCAGGCGCTCCTTGTAGATGCCCAGCGTGTCCAGCTGCGTCACAAGGCGCTGCGGCATGGCCGCCGCCTCGGCGCGCGACAGGATCGCCTCGATGTCCGCCTCGGCCAGTCCGCCCGCGCGACAGATCAGCTTAAAGCCGTTCATGTCGGCCGCGTGATGGCTCGCGGTCACCATGACCGCGCCGTCCGCGCAGGCGTGCTCGCCGGTCACGGTCATCACCATGGCGGGCATTGCGCTTAATGCGCAGTCGATCACATCGCAGTCGGCGGCGGTCATGCCGCGCACCAGCGCGCGCAGGAGCGTCTCCCCGCTCGTGCGCGTATCGCGCCCCACCGCAATGGTCAATTTATCGGCCCCTACCCCCAGCTTTTCTGCCAGCCACATGGCGAACGCATAGCCGATGCGCTCGGTCACGGCAGGCGTCAGCACGCACTTGCGCGCGTCCGACGTCTCGGCACAGCCACGTATGTCGGTACCGCTTTTGAATTGGAGATAGCCGTTCCTCTGCATAAATACCCCTTCCAAAGATGATCCCTCGATCGGCGTTCAGCATGGTTGTTCGATTTGTCGTGATGGTGAGCTGCCGCCCATTTCACGCCCCGCATCCCTCGTCAAGCGGCGTGAGGCGCTTTAAGCGCGTATACAGCGGCGCGAGCAATTGAAAGCCGCGCACGACCGTCTCGACCAGCGCGGGGGACTTGATCAGGTCGAAGTCCTTGATCTGGCGCTCGACGTAGAATGCGCGCAGCGGGTACCACTTTTCAAGCGGCGCGGGCAGATCGGGCGGCAGCGCCATGCGCTTGATGGTGTCGGGGTAGAGCGTGAACATTTTCTCAACTGGCGCGGTCAAGCGCACGGCGGCGTCTGGCTCGAGGGTCATCCAGCGGCCAAAGGCGCGCATGAGCGGCAGATTTTTTTCGTAGAGGCCCATGCCGAAGGTCGCGCCGTCGTCCGAGAGATCGAAGTAGAAGCCGGGCAGCGCGTCCCGCCCCTGGCCAAGCGCGCGGAACTTGAGGAAGCTGTAGTCGCGGTAGGGCGACTTGTCGCGGGCGAAGCGCACGTCGCGGTTGATGCGCGCAAGGCAGCGGGTGGGCCTTGTCTCAAGGTCTGAATCGATCTTCTCGATGGTTGGGACGAGCGATTCGCACAGCGCGAGCATCGCCTCGCGCACGCTCTTTTCATACCAGTCGTGGTTGTCCAGAAAGAAGGCGCGGTTGTTGTTAAAGCGAATCGCCAGATAGAACTCAAAGGTCTGGTCGGTAAAGCCGGTAAAGCTCAAGGGGCTATTTCCTCCCTTTGTCGCGTTTGCGCGCGGTGCCTGGACGGCGCACGCTGCCCGGACGGCGCTCGTGCGCCTCCTGCTGAAGGACGGGGCGCTCGCGGCGCATCGTGTCCTGCTTGACAATCGGGTGCGCGCGGGTCTGCTGGCGCTTGTCCTCGTGCTGTTCGCGGCGGTAGTTGCGGCGCATCTTGCGCAGGTGCCGGTCGCGCAGCCGCCTTTTTTTGCGGCGACGCGCGTTCCAGGTCGCAAAGACGCAGGTGCCCAGCACGACGAGCACGAGCAGCACGCCCACGGTCATGCGGGTGTAGGCGGCGGCGGTATTCGGCAGCGTATAGCGCGACCCGCCGATCCCATCGAGCATGGCGCTGGGATCAAGGGGCGCATCTTCCGCGGGCGCGGCGCTCGAGCCCTCTCCGTCCGCCTCGACATCGATCGGGCTTGACAGGACGGTCAGTCGTCCGCCCTTCGCGTCGGTCATTTCAGCCATGAAGGTAAATTGCGCAGGTCCCGTGACCGCGTAGCGCTGCGAAATCACGGTGTCGCCCGGTGCGACGACGGCAAGCGTCTTGATCGGACCGCGCGCCCGCTCGGATAGATGGACGTCGCGGATATCCAGCTCGCCCTGATTGCGCACCGTCAGGCGAAAAATGCGCTCGCTTGCGGAGGCGGACGCCTGCTGATCGACCTCGGCGATCAACTTGAGCGTGATATCCTCGACCACCGGGGTGACGGCGACGGTCAGCGGGTTGGACGGCGCCTCCAGCTCGCTCCCGCCGCCGCTGCGCCCGGTGAGCGTGAACAGAAAGGTGGTCGTGCTCTTCATCGCGACCGTCTTGGTGAAGACGTACTCCTGGCCGGGGCGCAGTTCGCCGGGCAGCGTCGTGAGCTCGCCCAGCAGCTGATCGCTCAGGTGCAGGTGGTCATAGGCGATGTCGCCTTGGTTGACGACGCGGTAGGTCAACGTCACCTTGCTCCCCGGCGACACGGTGGTCTGATCGGCCGTGAGCGTGACCTTGAGTCGCTCGTCGGCTAAATAGATGACGCCGGGCACAATCGTCTTGTAAAAGACCTCATCGGTCGCCGGATGCGAATAGGAGACAGTCGGGTTGGACGTCGCCGTCTCCTCCATGATCAGGCGATGGACAAATGTCCGGCGCTCGCCGGGCGCCAATTGCGCAAGCTTGCCCACTTCGCCGCCTACCGCGTCCTCAATGATCAGGTTGGTGAGCGATACGTTTCCGGTGTTGCGCACGCGGTAGACGATGGAGACTTCCTCGCCGCGCTTGGCGCTCGTGACAGAGAGCGCGCGGGTAAACTCAAGGCCGGGTTTGGCCTCGATCCGCGTGAGCGGCACGGTGAGGACGCGCTGCCGCTCGGTTTCCCCCGGCAATCCGGCGCCCAGCGTATAGCGCACAAGGTAGGTGAGCGCGCCGTCCGCGAGCTGGCCTGCGGTCGGCGTGACGCGCTCGCTGAATAGGCGCGCGCCATCTCTTTCCATGGTGAGCGGGTCAATGCGGGCGACCTCCTCGCCGTTCTCTCGGCACACGCGCACCTGCCCGATGGGCGTATCCCCCGTATTGGTCAGGGCAAGGCGCACATAGATCTGTTCGGGCACGACCATCTGGGTGGGCTCGGCCACGACGCTCACCTGCAGCGTATCCGGATAGACGGGCAGCGGCGTGGGCGTGGGCGTAGGCAGCGGCGTAGGGGTGGGCAGCGGCGTTGAGGTGGGCAGCGGCGTATAGACAGGTAGCACAGGCGCGCTCAGCCCAAGCGGCGCTTGCTCCGCCCGTGCGCAGGCGCACCCTACGAGCAAGCATATTAGCGCCATGGCGATGCGCATTCCGAACCGTCCTCGCATGATCCACCTCCCCGCGACACCACGGTGCCGATAACATCACGACTATATTCTATTGCATTGCCCCAATGGTGTCAAGGGCAAAGACTTTGCAAAGGTGAAAATTCGTCTATACTTGCCGCGCAGCCCAACGCAAAAGGCTCCCAAAGTGCTCGCGCCCTTCAGAAGCCTTGACGGATTCATTGATTTGACAAAGGATCTTTCGGCGGCTCAATTGCCCGCCGGCACATCGGTCTGCGTGGGTGTCGCGGTCTGCGTGGGTGTCGCGGTCTTCGCAGGGGGCACGGTCTGCGTGGGCGTCGCCGCCTGCGTAGGCGTCGCGGTCTTCGCAGGGGGCACGGTCTGCGTGGGCGTCGCCGCCTGCGTAGGTGTCACGGTCTGCGTGGGCGTCTTGACAGGCGACAGTTTTTCGTCTGTCACGTCGATTTGCGCCGGAACTGGCGTGGGTTCCGGGGTGCGCTTGCGATCTTCGACGTAGAGTGCCGCGCCGCACAGCGGGCACCCGGTCATGCTATCCTCGAGCCACGCCTCCTCAAAGGGGCGTCCGACCCATTTCTCGGTGAGCGCAGGGCACGCGCCGTCGATGTGGAATACGTCGTCGGTTCCGCACCATACGGGCAGCGCCGCCTCCAGCAGCGCCGCCTGCGGGGGCTTGCAGGCGCTACACGCCTTCTTTCCGGTCAGCGCCGCCTCGCCCAGCGTGTGCGCGGGCGCGCCATGCATGTTGCCGCAGGAGGGTCGCGCGTGATAGCCCTTGCTCTCGTCGTAATAATAGACGGTTATCTTGCTGAAATCGCCCGGCTTCGGCAGGATGATGGGGGTGGGCGCGGGCGTGGGCGTGGGCGTGGGCGCAGGCGACGAAGTGGGCAGCACGGCAAGCGGCGTCTCCAGCACGGCGTTGGTGTGCATGACCGGCGGCTCGGGTTCCCGCACGGACGTCTCCGGCTTGGGCGTCGCGATTTGCTTGATCGGCTCGGGCGACACGCCGCCCGTGGCCTCCGGGCCAGCCTCGGCCGTGGGGCTCAGCGTGACGATCGGCGTCGCCGCCAAGGATTCGCCCGTCACCGGCTTGGGCACGGTCACCGGCGCAATCGCCGGCGCGATCGTGGGTTCGGTCGTGGGTTCACCCGCCAGTTCGCCCGTCGGTTGGGTTTCCGGTTCGCCCGTCGGTTTGGTCACCAGTTCGCCCGTAGGATCGGTCACCAGTTCGCCCGTCGGTTGGGTTTCCGGCTCGCCCGTCGGTGTCGGCAAAATTTCCTTGCGCGGCTCGCCCAATTCGATGGGCAGTATGCGCCCCTCGGTCGTCAGCACGTGGCCCGCCTGAACCAGTACCTTCGCGGCATTCAGTCCCGCCGCCGGCCCGCGCGTGATGACCGCCTGCACGTTTTTCTGTACTGCGGGCACGACCTGCTTTGCCGTCTCAAGGGTCAAGTCCTTTAGCATCGTCAGCGCCTTGGGCGTATGGACCACCAGATTTTCCTTGATGCGATCGCCGTTGTTGATCGCGTCGCGCGTCACATCCACCACATGGCTCAGTCCGCCGCGCGTGTCCTGCTGCCATTTGGTCACCATCGGATTGTCGATCGGCGTGGTCAGCGCAAAGGCCAACAGCACAAAGAAGATCACCCCCGTGACCAACGACACGAGCAATTTTGTCCCTACGCTCCAGCGCAGCTTGCGCACCCACAAGAGAATCAGCCCAATCGGGTACAGCGCGACCAACAGCAACAGCGTAAGGCACGCGTACAGCACGTGATGCTGCGGCTTCTTGCGCCTGCGGCGCGGCGGCAGTCCCTCCCCGCTCGGCCGCTGCCCGGGTCGCTTCTCAGAGCGCATCATGTAGTCCTGATCGCCACCGCGCGCAAAAAACATAGGGGCATGATCAGCCCATGTAGCCTGCATCCGCACCCCTCCTCATTATGCAATATAGATGCGTCTATTCTAACATAAACCCCCGGCTTAAGCAATAAGCATTTTAAGAATCCCGCGCAGCAGTGGTCGCTGCGTCAACCTCAGGCGCCAACGAAGCGGTCTGCGTGAGAAGCGCGGAGCCTGAATCGCCACCATCACACGGCTTTTCCGTTTTTCCGAGCGGGGTGAGTGAAATCAGCTTTTTATCAAAAAGCAGCGTGTCCCAATTAGGCGGAAAGCCTATCTGTTCAAGTGAAATGAATGACTCGTATTCGTGCACAACGTCGACCAGCTGGTTCTGCAAGCGCTCCCGCCAGCTGTCCTCGGGAAGCAAGCGAAGCATTGCAACGACATAAGCAAATAGCGACCTTTGAGAAATCTCTTTGTAGGTTGTCCATGTTTTAGGG
>JAVXNW010000103.1:0-8553 GCA_036645575.1 Clostridia bacterium
AGCCGATGGGCGAGTAAACCGTCCGTCTTGCCGCAGCAAGGCGCAGGAATGCTCGCAGCGCTAGAACATTGTCACTATCTCAAGAGATCGCCCGACCGTATTCGGGCGATCTCGCGGTCTTCCTCGCGTTCTTTCGAACCACGACCCCACAGCGTTACCGTACAGCTCGAGGGGGGATAAACGCCAATTCAAAGCGGCTACCTTTTCCGACTTCGCTTTGGATGGCGAGCTGCGCGGCGTGCTGCTGGGCGATCCATTTGACCATGGCCAGCCCGAGCCCGACGCCCACTTTGTCTTGGACGCAGTGCACGCGATAGAAGCGGTCCCACAGCTTGGGCAGGTGCTCGGGCGCAATGCCGGGGCCGTTGTCGGCAACCGACAGCCGGATCAGTCCCCCGCCTTGCGCGACCTCCACGCGCACCGCGCGCCCGGCGCCCGTTTGCCGGTGATGGGTGAGCGCGTTGTCCACCAGATTGACCAGCGCCCGCATCAGCATCGTCTGATCGCCGTCCACGACCAGCCCGCCCTCCACGTGCGCGGTGAGCGCAATGCCCATGCAATCCGCGCGCTCCGCCATGTCGTCTACCACCAGGCTTGCCAATTCCCCGATATCCACCTTCTCGACCAGCAGCGTCACCTGGCCGCCGTCGGCGCGCGCCGCCATCAGCAGTTGGGTGATCAGCCGCGCCATGTGCCGGGCGCGGTCGAGCGACACCTCGAGCGCGGCGCGCAGCGCGCCTACGTCGTCCGGCCGCGCGAGCGCGTCTTCGCACTGCGACAGGATCACCGCGACCGGCGTGCGCAATTCGTGCGACGCGTCCTGCGTAAACTGGCGCTCGCCCTCAAAGGCGGCGCTCAGGCGCACGAGCATCTGGTTTACGCACCGCGCGAGCGAGCGCACCTCGCGGGGACCGGTCTCCGGAACGCGCGAGGTCAGGTCGTCGCCCGAGGAAATCGACTGCGCCAGCACGGTCAGCCGCTCAATCGGCGCAAGCACGCGCCGGGCGACACGGTATACGCCGATCGCGCACACCGCCGCCAGCACGAGGTACATCGCCGCCGCCCCGACAACCAGGCTGCGCACGGTGCGCGCTATGCCGCCAAGGGGGCAGACCGCGCGCACAAACAGCCCCGCTTGCGCGCTGGGCACGTCGCGCGCAATCCACGTGCCCGTCGTGCGGTTGACGTTTTCCACGATGTCCGAAAAGCCCGGAAAGGAGCGCGGCAGCCGCCCGGCCAGCACGTTCCCGTCCGCGTCCTGCACAACTGCGCTCACCCCGTCCCGGCGATAGCTGCTCTCCTCGCCGGGCAGAAGCCTTCCCGCGGCGTCCAACTTGACCTGGGCCGCCACGTCGCGCGCCACGTCCTCGACGCGCGCGTAAGCGTCGCGCCTAAGCGCCGGCCCCGCATAGGTGAACACCAAAACAAACCCCGCAAACATGAGCGCGATCAACAGCCCCGTCAGCCACACCGACAATTGCGCGGCAAGCGATCCTTTGCTCATCGCTCTTCCCTTAGCGCATAGCCGACGCCGCGCACGGTGCGTATGAGCGCGCCGTCGTCCAGGAGTTTTTTGCGCAGTGCCCGAATGTACACGTCCACGATGTTGGACTCGATCTGCGTGTCGCTGTGCCAGACGTTGTCCTCGATCTGCGCGCGGGTGAGCACCGCGTTTTTGTTGCGCGCAAGGGTCAGGAGGATGTCGTACTCGCGGCCAGACAGCGCGATTGGGCGGCCTGCGCGCACGACCGAGCGCGTGCGCAGGTCGATTGACAGATCGCCGATCGTGATGAGGTTGGACGCCTGCCCCGCGCCGCGCCGCATGAGCGCGCGCAGCCGCGCCATCAGTTCGTCGTAGGAGAAGGGCTTGACCAAATAGTCGTCCGCGCCCGCGTCCAGCCCCGCCACCCGGTCGTGCACCGTCCCCAGCGCGGTCAGCATCAATATGGGCGTGTTGTCGCCTTGCGCGCGCAGTGACGCGAGCAGCGCAAGCCCGTCCATGTCGGGCAACCGCCGGTCCAGCACCAGCGCATCGTAGCGCCCGGCTGACACGCGCAGGCAGTCGCGCGCGGATTCGCCGTCCGCACAGGCGTCCACCTGTATGCCCTCGCGCATCAGCTGGCGCGCGGTTGCCTCGCGCAGTCCCTGTTCATCCTCGACCAACAATATGTACATGAGCGCCTCCTTTGGCTATTGTGCTGATTATATCTGAATCAAATGAATCACATATGAAAATAAATGGATTTTATTCATTCCCCTTTCATGTGGCACGCCTATACTAGGGACACGGGGTAACCGTCCATGTAACGGTTCCCAAAAAAGAGGAGGGTTTTCCAATGAAAAAAATGCTTGCCTTGCTGCTTGTGCTGATGCTATGCCTTGGCGCCATGCCGGTTCTGGCCGACGCGGAGCCCATCACGCCGCCCGTCACCCCGCCTATCGTCACCCCGCCCGCGCCCGACGTGCCGCCCGTCGTCACCCCGCCCATCGTCACCCCGCCCGCGCCCGGCGTTCCGCGGATCAAGACGACCGAGTACAAGGGCAACGGGCGCGTCGAGCTGGACTTCCAAGACAAGGTGCGCTATCACCGCGTGATGGTCGAAGTGAAGGACATAAAGGGCACCATCTATCCGGCGATTCCGATGAACCGCGACAGCGACGACCTGACGTTCCGCGTAAAGGGCTACGCGGTTGGCCAGAAATACACCTTTGAGATCACCGGCGTGCGCACGCGCAAGGCGACCGAGTTCGGCATACTGCGCGGCGAGTTTATCATTCCCGAGCCGAGCGTTCCCGACATCACGGCCGTCATATATGAGGCGGAGGACAACGAGCTGACCGTTCAGTTCGAGCAGCCCATGCGCATGAAGGGCATTGAAGTGACGATCGCCGACGAGGCCGGCACAGAGGTATCGGTTCGCCGCGTGAAAAAGGGCGGCGACGAATTGACCGTCAAGATGAGCGAGGCGCTTGAGCCCGATACCGTCTATGAGTTCGTAATCAGCGGGCTCAAGGTCGCCGACATGGCCGAACTCCAGTCCATCACCGGCTCCTTCGTGACCGATCCCGCCGAGGAAGAGGAAGAAGAGGAAGAAGAAGAGGGCGAAGAGGAAGAGGAAGAGGAAGAAGAGGGCGACGCGGACGCGGCTCAGGCCAAATAGGCCGATCGGCGCCGCATAACAACGAGTGGGGCT
Organism: Clostridia bacterium; assembly: GCA_036645575.1. Taxonomy (GTDB): domain Bacteria; phylum Bacillota; class Clostridia; order Christensenellales; family Aristaeellaceae; genus JAVXNW01. The sequence continues at coordinate 3,195 of JAVXNW010000103.1, forward strand.
TGCGTCATTGAAGCGCAGGCCCCATTTATTTTGATTCGGTCAGGCGATGATTACTTGACGATGCCCTTTTTGAGGATGATGTTGGCGTACTGGCGCGGCTCGCCGGTCGCGACGCAGACGAAGGCGCGCTTGGCGCGCTCGTAGAAGGCGAAGCGCTCGACCATCTCGCTGGGCAGCGCGTGATCGTGGCGCGAAAGGATCTGGGCATAGGTCGCCCACACCTCGGGTTCGCCGTAGGTGTCGCCCGGCACGACCGACATGAGCGCGGTGGGCGCGGGGACGTAGGGGTCAAGCGGCATGAGCTCGAGCACCGCGTCCAGAATCTCCGGCACGCAATGCCCGTCTAGGCGCACGACGCGCGTGCCCATGGCGTCGCAGGGGAAGTTGCCGTCGCCGATCACCATTTCGTCGCCGTGTCCCATCTGCATCATGATCTTCACCAGTTCCGGCGGCAGGATCTTCGGAATTTTGTTGAGCATGTTCTGTTCCTCCTTTATTATCGGTCAAAATAACGGGCAGGGCCAAATCCGCAAGGCCGTTGGGGATTGATTCTGCGGTTCCTTAAAACTCGAAATCGCAGGCGACGGAGCCTGAGCGCACCGCGTGAATGCGCGCCTTGACGGCCACGTGCACGGGGTGATCCTGGTAGGCCTCAAGCGCCGCGCGGCTTGTGAAGGTGCAGATGAGCGCCATGTCGTAAGAGCGCGCGGAGGCCAGAAAGTCCGCGCCCGACTGGAGGTCGACAAGGCCCTCGATCTTGCCGCGCATGGCCAGAAAATTCTCGACCAATTGCGGGATTTCGGGCTTAAACTCGGGCTTGATCTGAAACAAAACCACATGTTTGACCACGGTTGCGTTCCCCCTTTGTCAGATGATGATTTTTTCCGTTCCGGCGACGGCCTCGGCCATGAACTTGTCGCCGTCGATCTGGGTTTCGGCGCGAACGAGGTCGTCCAGCTTGGGCTTTGTGGACGGGTGCAGCGGCGTAAAGACGGTGCAGCAGTCCTCGTAGGGCAGGATGGAGGTCTCGAAGGTGCCGATCCGGTTGGCCATGCCGATGATCTCGAGCTTGTCAAGGCCGATCAGCGGGCGGAAGATGGGCATATTGACCACCGCGTCGGTGGCGCACAGGCCCTCCATGGTCTGGCTGGCGACCTGGCCGATGCTCTCGCCGGTGATGAGCGCCTGACAGCCGTGCGCGCGCGCCACCTTTTCCGCAATGCGCATCATGTACCGGCGCACGAGGACGGTGCCCAGCGCGTCGGGGCAGTGCTCGTGAATGGCCAGCTGCAACTCGGTAAAGGGCACGACGTACACGGTCATGCCGGTCGCGTAAGCGCCCAAGAGCTTGGCCAGCGCCAGCACCTTTTCCTTGGCGCGCTCGCTGGTGTAGGGAAAGGAGAAGAAGTGGATCGCCTGCACTTGAACGCCGCGGCGCATCAGCTGAAAGCCGGCGACCGGGCTGTCGATGCCGCCGGAGAGCAGCAGCATGGCCTTTCCGCCGGTGCCCATGGGCAGGCCGCCGGTGCCGGGCACCTCGATGACGGAGAGGTAGGCGTGGTCGCGGATTTCGACCTTGAGCCGATAGGCGGGCTTGTGGACGTCCACCACCAGGTTGGGGTTGTCGTCCAGCACGCGCCCGCCCAATTCGCACTGTATCTCCATGGAGTTCATCGGGAAGTGCTTGTCGGAGCGGCGCGCCTCGACTTTGAAGGTGCCGGACAAATCGTGCATCATCTTGACGCACTGGGCGGAAATCGCCTCGAAGTCCTTGTCCAGTTCGAAGGCGGGGCTCACTGAATGCACGCCAAAGACCTTGCGCACGCACTCGGAGCAGGCGTTTAAGTCAGAAACGTCGCTCACGTAGATGCGGGAGTCGCTCAGCCACACGCGCCCGCCCATCGGCAGCACGACGCGGCGAATGTTGTCCACCAGTTTTTTCATAAAATAGGGGCGGTTGAGCCCCTTTAAGTGCACCTCGCCAAAGCGAACCAATAGCACATCGCGCATGTTTTACTTCCTCCTGAACCGCTTAAGGATCTGATATTGCGCGCCCGCGACCGCGCAGGCGTAGTCGATTTCTTCATGGGTGGTCGTGGGGCAGAGGCTAAAGCGCACGGCGCACTCGGCCTGATCGGGCGAAAGACCCATCGCGAGCAATACCGGGCTGAGCTTGCGCTTTTTGGATGAGCAGGCGGAGCCGGTCGAGACGTACACGCCTTCGCCCTCGAGCGCGTGCAGCATGACCTCGCCGCGTACGCCCGGAAAGCCGATGTTCACGATGTGCGGCGCGGCGTCCTCGGGCGCGGGGCCGTTGACGCGCAGCTCGGGCACTTGCGCCTTGAGCCCCGCAATGAGGCGGTTCTTGAGAAAGCGCAGCGTCGCGGGCGCGTCTTCGGGCATGCCCGCAATGGCGGCGCGCAGGCCGGCAATGCCGGGCGTGTTCTCGGTGCCGGAGCGCTCCGCGCCCTGCTGCCCGCCGCCCATCTGGCGCGGAAGCAGGCGCACGCCCTTGCGCAGCCAGAGCGCGCCAATGCCCTTGGGGCCGTTGAGCTTATGCCCGCTGAGCGTGTACAGGTCGCATAGGTGCGCGTCAAAGGGCACGCGCAAAAAGCCCTGCACGCCGTCCACATGCAGCAGCGCCCCGGGCGCCTTTTCGCGCAGGAGGCACCGAAGGCGCGCAATGTCGGGCATGGCGCCGGTCTCGTTGTTCACCTGCATGCAGGAGACCAGGCCCGGCGCGTCCAAAAGCGCCCGGTCAAGCGCGTCCCAGTTGAGCTGACCGTGCCCGTCTACGGGCAGGTAGGTGACGCGGTGCCCCGCGCTTTCAAGGGCGGCGCAGGCGGCGAGCACGGAAGGGTGCTCGACGGAAGTGGCGATCACGTGCTGAGATGGCCGCATGGCGGAGACGGCGCCCAGGATCGCGAGGTTGTTGGATTCGGTGCCGCCAGAGGTAAAGAGCACCCGCCCATCGGGCGCGCGCAGCGCCTGACAGATGAGATCGCGGCAGGCGTCCATGGCGCGCTCGGACTCGATGGCGGGCGCGTAGAGGGAGGAGGGGTTGTAGTACTGGTGGCGCATGCACTCGCCCATTGCGGAAATGACTTCTTCGGACGGCTGCGTGGTGGCGCTGTTGTCAAGATATGCCTTCATGCCTGCCACACCCCGTAGCCCATGTAATTTTGCTGGTGGGTGAGTGCGGCCATCTCATCGGACAGCTCGACGACGATCAGGTGCTTGACCGCGTTTTTGTTGAAATAGTAGTAGTAGAGGCGCGCGTCGCGGTTCAAAAACCAGTTGTGTTTTTTGATGTCGGGCATGGTGGCATAGCGCGAAAAGGCGGGGCTGGCGACCGCGCCGGCGGCCTCGACGTTTTTCATGTTGAGGCTGGTTAGGTACTTGCGCTTTTGGTTGTTGAGCACCTTGCTCACGTCCAGCTCGCCGTTTGTAAAGGTGTATTCGTACTCGACGCGCAAACCGTCCTTGCTTCGAAAGAGCAGGAACGCGCACGCGCCAAAAAGCAGCGTCACGAGCAGCGGCATAAGTTCAAATGAGCCGGTCGCGAGCATCATGAGCACGCCCTGCAAGCCGAATAGGCACGCGAGCGCGCTGACGACGAGCGCGACCCAGCTGAGCACATAGAGCAGGTTGTACACGAAGGTCTTGCGCCGAATCGCAACCTCTTCCTTAAAATTGTCCATGAAAAGCCCTCCGTCCGGTTGGTATTGTGCCTCTATTATACCATAATGCGGCGCTTTGTCGAGCGTGAATATGGGGGATCGGCAGGCAAAAATATGAATTTCGCTTTGCCACGCGGGTTGGGGCAGGATTTCACGAGGCTTTTAGCGAATAGTATCATGTTTATGGAAACGCATTGGGACGCAATGGGAGGATCATTTACGTTGAAATGTAGCGCATGTGGCACCTCAAATCCGAAGAATGCCAAGGTCTGTTCGTCTTGTGCCATGCCGCTCAGGCCGCTGAGCCGGGCGGAGCGCAATCAGCTGCGCACGCCGATTCAGGCGATGCTGCACGGACTGCTCTGGGTGGTGTTTGCGCTTGCCTCGGTGGTGGTGTTGGCGCTGGTGATTTACCGGGTGTATTTCTGGCTGGACAGCTACCGCGTGGAGCACTATTATGAGCGCAATGAGCTGATGGAGCCGATGATTGAGGAGACGACGCTCGACAACGGGCTGGCGGCGCACGCGATTACGTTTTTCGGGCGCGACGGCGACGCGGTGTTTGTGGAGGAACTGCGCCAGTCGTTCATGATATCGGGCGGGCTTACGCGGGTTGAGATCCCGGACAGCCAGTGGTTTGACGTAGCGCCTGAGGAGATCGAGAAGGCGGTTGTGACGCTGACGCCGGTATTGTATACCGAGGACGGCAGGCAGGAGACGCTGCCAGCCATGCCCATTGAGATCATGACGCCGCAATCGCCCTTGACGCTTGTGAACCCGACCAAGACGTATGAGACGGTGAGCACGTCGATCTTTCCGCTGATTTTGCAGGTCGTGCCCGGATCGGAAGTGCTGGTCGGGACGGACAACGTGACCGACTATGTGAACTATCTGGGCGAGCTGTCAGTGAATTTGCCGGTATACGCGCAGGGCGACAACAACTTTGCGATACTGGTTTCGACGCCGCGGCACAAGCAGACGCGGGTGGATTTAGACCTGTACCGCGCGTACCAGGAGATCAACCTAGAGCCCAATCTGACGCTGGACAAAAAGACCAACCGCCAGCAGTTTGAGGTGACGGGCATGATCGACCCGAACGCGCTTTTGACGGTGGACACGCCGCATGTTGCGGACTCGATCAAGGTAAAGCCCAACGGAAATTTCTCGTTCTTGGCGGATCTTAAGACAGTCGGCGACAACACGATCACGTTCCGGGCGTCGAGCCCAGGCAAGCAGGACTCGGTGATATCGGTCAACGTCTACTATGTGCCGACGCTCAACGTCTATTCGCGCTCGGCGTGGGTGATGGACTACCCGTCGCTCAAGCTGTACTACGACACGTGGCAAGGGCGGGTGTTCCTGTGCGAGGGCGTGGTCACCGAGGTGCGGGTGGTGGACGAGGAGCAGACGGTGATCATGGACGTAGGCAAGGACGGGCTGGCGCAATACGTCGTGCTGATCAATTACTCATCGATCGGCACGCCGACGGTCGGCCAGAAATACAGGGCCTACGCCGACGTAATCGGCAACGAGTTCTACGCCAACGACTACTGCCCGAAGCTAGCCTGCCGCTACATGATCCCGAAGTGACGCGAGGCGGGGAGGCGAGGCGGGGAGGCGAGGAGGAGGCGGGGGGAACCGGGAGGCGGGAAGATAATAATGGGAACGGCCTCCGGCGG
>JAVXNW010000104.1:0-8261 GCA_036645575.1 Clostridia bacterium
TCGAAGGATTTCGCTTGTTGCGACAAGCGACCGGCGCCGCCGCCGGCTCCCGCAAGGCTTGAAGCCTTGACGACATCTTTGCTCACGCAAGGGTTGGGCGCGAGGAGGCGCGTGGCGCGTGGCGCGCGGTCGGGGAGGCGCGAGGAGGCGCTAGGTCGCGGGCGCGAGGTCGAGAAGGCGCGTGGCGCGAGGTCGCGCGAGATTTCGCGCGCTACGGCCTTTTAAATCAAAATCAATTGGAGGAGAACGCAAATGAAACTTTGGGGCGGACGTTTTGAAAAGGCGACCGATCATATGGTGGATGACTTTCACTCGTCAATCCCCTTCGATCGGCGGCTGTACGAGGCCGATATCGCGGGCTCGATCGCCCATGCCACAATGCTGGGCGAGCAGGGCATCATTGAAAAGGCCGACGCGGATGCCATCGTCGCCGGACTTAAGGGCATTTGCGCGGACCTCAAGTCCGGCGCGCTGGCCTTTGATCCCGAGGCGGAAGACATCCACATGTTCGTCGAGCAGGTGCTGACTGCGCGCATTGGCGAGGCGGGCAAGCGCCTACACACCGGCCGCAGCCGCAACGACCAGGTCGCCCTTGATGCGCATATCTTCGTCAAACAGGCGGCTTGCGAGGTTGCCGCGCTGCTGCGCGACCTGATCCGCGCAATCCTGTCGACCGCTAAGGCCAACCTGCACACGCTGATGCCCGGCTATACCCACCTGCAAAAGGCGCAGCCCATCACGCTGGCCCATCACTTGATGGCGTGGGCACAGATGCTCAGGCGCGATTGCTTGCGCCTCTCGGATTGCCGCACGCGCGCTGACGTGATGCCGCTGGGCTCGGGCGCGCTGGCCGGAACCACCTACCCGCTTGACCGCGCGCGGGTCGCGGAATTGCTGGACTTTTCCGCTATTACCGAAAACTCGATCGACGCGGTCGCCGATCGCGACTTCGTCCTCGACTACCTGTCCGCCGCGGCGATCTCGATGATGCACCTATCGCGCATGTGCGAGGAGCTCATCCTCTGGTCGAGCGACGAGTTCCACTTTGTCAGGATGGACGACGCGTTTTCGACCGGCTCCTCCATCATGCCGCAAAAGAAAAACCCGGACGTCGCGGAGCTCATTCGCGGAAAGACCGGCCGCGTGTACGGCGATCTGATGGCGCTGCTCACCACGATGAAGGGACTGCCGCTCGCCTACGACAAGGACATGCAGGAGGACAAAGAGACGCTCTTTGACGCGCACGACACGTGGAGCAAGTGCCTGATCGTTTTTACCGGCATGTTTGAGACGCTCGAATTTGACAAGCAGGCGATGGAAAAGGGCGCGGGCGGCGGCTACACCAACGCGACCGATCTGGCCGACTACTTGGTCAAGCGCGGCATGCCCTTTCGCGAGGCGCACGAGGTGTCGGGCAAGATGGTGCTCGAGTGCGTGAAGGCCGGCTGCACGCTCGGCGAGATGAGCCTTTCGGAGATGCGCGCCCATTGCCCGCTCTTTGAACCATCGGTCTATGAGGCGATTGAGCCGCGCACCTGCGTTCAAAAGCGCGCGCTGCCCGGCGCGCCCGCGCCTGACATGGTCGCGCGCGCCATTGCGCAGATGGAAGATTTTCTGAAAAATGCCTGATCGATTTTGCCCCCGGCGCGCTATGCGTCGGGGGCAAAACCAAAAAATGGGTGAAAAATGGCCGGGACACTTGCGCGCGCGCGCACTTTGCGCTATCATATCCATAGATGACTTGAGCGTTGGGTAAGAGGAGGCAATTTTATGAGCATTGTGAAAGGGCGCTTTGGGCATACGCCCGAGGGCGAGGCGGCTTCCCTGTATACCATCACCAACGCGCGCGGCAGCGCCGTGTGCGTGAGCGACATGGGCGGAACGCTGGTTTCGCTGATCGTGCCGGATGGGGACGGAAAAAAAGGCGACGTGTTGCTGGGCTATTCGCGCGCGGAGGATTACTTCCCGAACGAGGGGTATCTGGGCGCGCTGATCGGCCGATTTGGCAACCGCATTGGCGGCGGAAGGTGCGTGCTGGACGGAAACGTGCTGGAACTCTATCAGAACGACCACGGGAACCACCTGCACGGCGGCAAGTGCGGGTTCGATCATCGAATCTGGCAGGCGGCCCCGGACGATTCGCAAAACGCGCTCGTGCTCACCCGCGTGAGCCCCGACGGCGAGGAGAACTACCCCGGCACGCTCGCGGTCAAGGTGACCTACGCGCTCTCCGAGGACGACGCGCTGTCGATTCACTACGAGGCGCATACCGACAAGGCCACGATTCTCAACCTGACCAACCATGCCTACTTCAATTTAAACGGCGAAGGCGAAGCGCCGATCACCGACCACCTACTCCAAATCAACGCGGACAGGTTCACCGTGGTCGATGATCAGTCGATCCCGACCGGCGAATTGAGGCCGGTTGACGACACGGTATTTGACCTGCGCGCGCCCCTGCGCATTTCGGATGGACTCAAGGGGCTTGAAAAGGACGAGCAGATGATCTTTGGCAAGGGCTACGACCACAACTTCTGCCTAAACGGCAGCGGGCTACGCGAGATCGCCACGCTGCGCGCGCCCAGGACCGGCCGCCTCATGACCGTGCTCACCGATCAGCCGGGCGTGCAGCTGTACACCGGCAACATGCTTTCGGGCGTGAAGACAGCCAAGTGCGGCCGCGTGTACGGCCACCGCGACGGCCTATGCCTTGAGACGCAGGGCTATCCGGACGCGATCAACCATGCCAATTTCCCATCCTGCGTGCTGCGTCCGGGCGAAAAATACGACACCACCACGGTGTACCGCTTTTGCGCCCAGCGATAAGCGCCGCCCGTGCGTCCCGTTTCATGAAATCCGGTTCGTAATATCGGAAAAGATGGATGGCAAGTGAATTTGTGTGGGACAGAATAAGGAGGGGCAACATGGCTAACGCATGGCAAATCGTGGCGGATGCCGCGCGCAATTTCGCGGGTGCGATCGACCGCCTGCTCTTTGGCGTGTCGCTGTGGCAGGCGGCGCTGGTGGCCACGCTGTTGTTGGTGCTTGTGATCCTATTGAGCTGCGCCGTCGCCCGGCGCGGGCGCAAGTGCGCCCAGCTTTCCGAGGAGAAGGACAAGGAAAGCTACGCCGCCCAGCGCGCTGAGCGCGCGGCGGACGAGCAGGCCAAGAAGGCGGGCGAGGCGGCGCGCCGCTTGAAGGCCAAATTGGACGGCGAGATCGCCCAGAAGGACGAGGCCATTTGCGCTCTCACGTCAAGCGTCGATCAACTGACCCGCTTCCACGACGAATATGCCGGGATCCCCGACGCGCGGGCCGAGGCCGCCCGCATCGTCCGCGAGGCCAAGGATCACGCCTACGTGGTCGCCAACCGCACCGAGATGGAATACGCCGAGATCATCGACCACGCCAATCAGGAGGCCGAGGCGATCCGCGCCCTTGCGCAGCAGCGGCTCACCCGCTCGCACGAGGCGCTCAAGGCGGCGCTCGCGCGCGCAAGCGAGATCGTCGACGAAGCCCACGCCGAGGCGACGCGCGTGGCGCAGATCCCCTATACGCCCGGCCCCGGCCTGATCGAAGCGCCGGACAAGCAGTCCCTAACCGGTGAAGTGCCGGACAAGCAGCCCCTAACCGGCGATGTGCCGGACAAGCAGTCCCTAACCGGCGATGTGCCGGACAAGCAGCCCCTGACCGGCGATGTGCCGGACAAGCAAGCCCCTACCGGAGATGTGCCGGAATCCAGCAAAGACGAGGAATAATGAATGCCCAGTTTACACGCAACCGCACGCAGGATTCCCCCGATGATCCTCAACTTGCTCAAGCTCGCGGGGGTCGCCGCGCTGCTTGTCGCGGGGCTTTTTGCCTGCGTCAAGCTGGCCGGGCTGGTCGCGCCGTTTATCGTCGCCCTGCTCATGGCCTCCGTCATGGAGCCGCTCGTCCGCGCAATGAACGAGCGGCTTCGCCTGTCCCGAACGCTGTCGGTGTTCGTTGCGCTGGTGCTCGTGCTGGCCCTTGTGGCGGTGGCGCTGGGCTTGGTTTCAGGCAAGATCGTGCGCGAGGCGCGCGATCTGGTGGTGAACCTGCCCGGCATGTACGAAAGCGCGATCGCCTTCTTGGAAAAAATGCTGACCGACCTGGACGCGCGCTTCGAATTTATCGACGGGAAATTCCTCACGATGGTGGAGCAGGCGCTTTCCGCCTCGAGCGGCCAGGTGATGGCGTGGGTCAACAGCCTGACGCGCGGCGTCTGGTCGACCGCGACATCGCTCCCGCACGCGATCGTCGTATTGATTGTGATCATTCTGGGCACCTTCTTCCTGTCGCGCGACCGGAAAAAGGTCGTGCTGGAGGTGCATAAGCAGCTGCCCGAGGGCTGGATTCGCCGAATATGCGCGGTCAAGGACGACCTGTTTGGCGCGCTTTTTGGGTATGTGCGGGCGCTACTGCTGCTGATGCTGCTCACGTTTGTCGAGCTGGCCATCGGCTTTTCGCTGGTCGGCATCGACTACGCCATCCTGTTTGCGCTGATCATCTCGATGCTCGACGCGCTGCCTGTCCTCGGAACCGGCACGTTTGTCGTGCCGTGGGCGGCCTACAACCTGCTGATTGGGGATTTGCACACGGGGATCGGGCTGCTGCTCGTGTTTGCCGTCGTGTGGACGGTGCGCCAGCTGCTCGAGCCGCATGTGGTGGGCGACCAGATCGGCATTCACCCGCTGCTCACGCTCCTTGCGATGTACCTCGGGATGCGCTTCATGGGCGTGTTCGGCATGATCCTGGGCCCGGTCACGCTGATCGTCGTGCGCAATTTGCTGCGCGTGTATTCGGGCGGGCGCACGCTGCGCGAGATGCTCTATCAGGGCGTCGAAATGCCCGAAGAGGAGCTCCAAAAGAGCGAGGAACTGGCCCGCCTTGCGCAGGAAGCGCCCAAGGTCACCGCGATCGACCGGCTGCTTGCGCGCGCGCGCGACTGGTTCAAGCGCCGCTTTTCCAACAAGTAGCGCCTACGTGAACCAACCGCCCACAGCTTGCGTCCAATGGACGCAAGCGCTTGTTTTTCCGGAAACGAGCGCCTGCGCAGATTATTCCGGATCATGACACGCTTTTGACAAACGCCTATGGTACCTTTGTGGCAACGACGAAGGGGAGGATCATTTCATGGAAGAAACCCGCAGCGGATACCGCATCCTGATCGCGGACGACGACGCCAATGTGCATCAGTCGTTGGGAACCTATTTCCGCAGGGAGGGCTATCAGCTGCTCTCGGCCTACGATGGCGAAGAGGCCGTCCGCATGGTGCGCCAGTCGCACCCGGACATGATGCTGCTCGACATCATGATGCCCAAGATGGACGGGCTCGTGGTCTGCCGCGAATTGCGCAAGACGTCGAACATCCCGATCATCATGCTGACCGCCAAGGGCGAGGAGTTTGACAAGCTGTTGGGGCTGGAACTGGGCGCGGACGACTACATCGCCAAGCCCTTTAGCCCCCGCGAGGTGCTGGCCCGGGTGAAGGCGGTGCTCCGGCGCATGTACGAGCTCAAGGAGAGCGGCAAGGACAAGCGCCTGGTCGTCAGCAATCTGGACATCGACATGGGCGCGTTCATCGTGAAGCTGAACGGGCAGATGGTGCCCTGTACGCCCAAGGAGATTGAAATCCTGTGGACGCTGGCGGGCAATCCCGGCATGGTCTTTAGCCGGGAGCACTTGCTGCAGAGCATCTGGGGCTACGACTTCTTGGGCGACACCCGCGCGGTGGACAGCCACATCAAGCGCATTCGCGCAAAGCTATGCCAGCCGGGCAACCCTTGGGACATCAAGACGGTCTGGGGCGTGGGATATCGCTTTGAGGTCGATGGTTAGGCAGAAAAAGCGGGCGCGCGACGTCCGCCACACGATCTTTTTCAAGGTACTGACCGGTTATGTTGTGGTGACGTTGCTCGTCGCCTCGCTGACCGGTCTGGTTAGTTTCGTCCTCGTGCGCCAGTACATCATCCGCACCAACCTAAACGACCTGACGAGCAAGTCGGAGACGATCGGGGCCATGCTCGCCCGCGCCGACGGGCGACTGCGCCTACTGACCGCGCGCGGGCTCAACGAGGTCGAGGCGTTGTGCGACGCGCAGCTCATCTACGTCGATCGGAATCTGGTCGCGCGCCAGATGCCGGTCAAGGAAAAACGCGCGCGCGACGCGGACGCAGGCGGCCAATGGCCGCAGCACATTCCCGCGCTCCCGGATTGCTTTGAGCTTTTCCGCGACGACGGCGCCTTCGCCTCGTGGTTTTTTGAGGAGCTGCCGGAAAAACAGTCGCCCGACGTGCAGGACAACAAGGTCGTAAACAAGGTGCGCAAGGCGGTGCGCGCGACGCCCGCGCCGACCAAAAAGCCGGAAGCCGAGCCGCCGCTTCAGCGGATCGAGCTGTCCGGCTCGGTCGACGCGCAGTTGATTCGCTCGATCATGGGCGGAAGCACCGCGACCGACGTGAGGCAATTGCAGTTCATGACCGCGCCCATGATGTTCACCGGCACCCCCATCATCGACTCGGAATCGGGCGAGGTCACTGCGGCGATCATCCTGTGCCGCCCGCTCACCGAGATCGGCCCGACGACCGCCAATATCCTGTGGATGCTCGCGCTGGCCGCCGCAGTGGCGATTCCCTGCGCGGCGCTGCTCGCCTTTTTCATGAGCAGGCGCCTCACGCGCCCCATCACCAACCTGTCAACCATCGCCGCGCACATGACCGAGGGCCACTATGGCGAGCGCTGCAACGTGGGGGCGAAGGGCGAGATCGGTCAGCTGGGCGAATCGCTCAACCTGCTCTCCTCGCGCCTGACCACGGTCATCGGGACGCTGAACGACGAAAAGAGCAAGCTCGAGAAGATCCTGTCCTCCATCGGCGAGGGCATCATCGCGGTGGATCGGGACGGGCGCGTATTGCACTACAACGCCGCCGCGCTGGGGCTGCTCGAGCTCAAGGCGTGGGACGTGCACCCCGGCAACCCGCACTCGCTCGAGCACCAACAGCAGCTGATCAAGATGCTCTCGCGCTCCATGCACAAAAGCGAGCGCATTGTGACCACCTGGGAGACCCTCGCCGGGCGCGCCATCGAGGCCATCGCCTCGCCCGTGATCGGCGCGGCGGGCGACCTGATCGGCGCGGTCTGCCTCGTGCGCGACGTGTCGGAGGCGCAGCGCATCGAGCAGATGCGCAGGGACTATATCGCCAACATATCCCATGAACTGCGCACGCCGCTCACCGGCATTCGCGGCATGGTCGAGCCGCTGATGGATGGGCTGATGGAGACCGAGCAGGAGAAAAACGACTGCTATCAGGTGATCTATCAGGAGACCATTCGCCTCGAAAAGCTGATCGGCGAGATGCTCGACCTGTCGCGCTTGCAGGGCGGGCGCATTCAATTGGAACTAGAACCCATGCTGCCGGGCGGCATATTGGAGGCGGCCGCACGCAGACTTCGCGAGCGCGCGCAGGCGGGCGGCGTGACGCTGCGCGTGTCGAGCGAGGAAAAGGACTTGGCGCTCATGGGCAACGAGGATCGGATATTGCAGGTGCTGATCATCCTGACCGACAACGCGCTCGCCTTCACCCCGCCCGGCGGCACCGTGACGCTCTTTGCCCGCCGCGTTCCGGAAACCGACGCGCCCAGGCTCAATTCCGGCGCGCAGGGCGCGGGCGAGGCTAGCGGCGCGCGGGATGCGGGCGAGATTGGCGCGGGTGTGGCTAGCGATGCGCGGGACGCGGGCGAGATTGGCGCGGGTGTGGCATGCGATGCGCGGGGCGCGGGCGAGATTGGCGCGGGTGCGCGCGTTGCGCTGGGCGTCAGCGACACCGGTTCCGGGATTGATCCAGTCGATCTGCCCTACATCTGGGAGCGCTTTTACAAGGCCGACCGCTCGCGTATGCGCACGTGCGGGACGGGACTAGGGCTATCGATTGCCAAGCTGGTGGTCGAGCTGATGGGCGGAACGATCGACGTAGAGACCGAGGTAGGCAAGGGTTCCACCTTCACCTTCACGCTGCCGGGCGTCAAATTATAGCGGAACGAAGCGCGGGGCAGGGCGAGCGGGGACGCGAGAGGCTCCGGAGAACATTCCCGCGCCCCCCTCCCCGCGTGAGCGCATGTGGTCAAGGCTTCAAGCCTTGCGCAGTCCGGCCGCGCAGGCCGGTCGCTTGTCGCAACAAGCGAAATCCTCCCCGGTCGTTCCCCGCCTCCCCGTTCCTTAGCCTTCAAAGCGCATTTAG
>JAVXNW010000105.1:0-8182 GCA_036645575.1 Clostridia bacterium
ATAGTAAAACACGGTCACGTCGTCTTCGTCGATCAGCCACTCCGCCGCCGCCTGATCAATCAGCGCAAGGATGTCCTCCGTGGTTTGGTTGGTGTTCTGCTCAATGCGCGCATAGGTCAAGCCCTCGTCACTCGACGTGCCCAGCAGCTTGGCGATTCGGCTCATGTCGTTGATGCAGCCACGCAGGTTGCTACTGCCATCGCCGCCGTAGTCGTTGTTGCCGATCAGCAGCGCGCGGCGCAGGGAAACATTGTCGCCGGGCACGGCGCTTTCCTGCGCGCTCGCCGCGGGCGCCAACAAGGACAGTGTCAACACAAGAATCAACAAAAGGCTGAGACGCTTTTTCATGATGGTAAATTCTCCCTAATTATAAATGATACTTTCTATACTGTACCATAGGCCGGAGGCTAAGGAAACCTTATCGGGTGATTTTTCGTCGATGATTAGAAGAAATGAGCGGACTGTGATTTTTTCCCCCTTGCTTTTTTTCGAAAAACGCTTATAATAGAATAAGTCAAAGATGGTCTAATGCGGGGAAGCGCGGACGGGCAAATACGGGACGTGGGGGTTGAGACAATGGCTCAATTGAGCGATACGATCGAGCGGTTCATCAAGGAGTTGATGAGCGAGGACAAGCAAATAGAGCTGAGGCGCAACGAATTGGCGCAGCACTTCGGGTGCGCGCCGTCGCAGATCAATTACGTGCTGGCGACCCGGTTTTCGGTGGATCACGGCTACCTGATTGAGAGCAGGCGCGGCGGCGGCGGGTTTGTGCGCATTGTGCGGATGCAGGTGACCTCAACGAGCAACTTGCTGAGCACGCTGCTTGCGCGGGTGGGGGTACAGATTGACGAGGACGCGGCGGTGGCGATCATTGCGCAGTTGACGGACGCGCGCCTGATCACGGCGGGGGAGGCGTCGATCATGCGCGCGGCGGTCGCGAAAAACGCGCTGGCGCTGCCGATCAACGCAAAGGACGTGTTGCGCGCCGCGATTTTGCATAACATGCTCATTCAGGTATTTCGAAATCTCGAGGGAGGCAAGCGGGATGATCTGTGACGAATGCGGGGCGCGGGATGCCACGATAAAACTCATGACCATTGTGAACGGACAAAAGCGGGAGCGGCACCTGTGCACGGCGTGCATGGCGAAGGTGCAGCGGCAGTTTACGGCGGTGGATCTGACGTCGCTTGCGGGGCTGCTGGGCGGACTTTTGCGCGAGGCGGGCAAGCAGGCGGATCTAACCGCGCCCGAGGCGGAGCGCGACCTGATGTGCATAAACTGCGGGCTTACCTACGAGCAGTTCAAAAAGACCGGGCTACTGGGCTGCGGCCAGTGCTATCAGGCGTTCCGGGAGCCGCTTGAGGTGATGCTCAAGCGGGTGCACGGCCACTCGCAGCACGCGGGGCGCGTGCCGGGCGGGCTCAAGGGCGGCGTGGCGCTCAAATTGTCGATTGACCGGCTCAAGCAGCAGCTGGTGCGCGCGATTGCGGAGGAGGCCTACGAGGACGCCGCGCTTTTGCGCGACCAGATTCGCGCGCTCAAGGCGCAGATCGAGGAGATGACGGCAAAGGAGGCCGAAAGCCATGAATGAACGCGAGGCGCCGGAGCAGGAGGTCGTCGTATCAAGCCGCGTGCGCTTGGCGCGCAACTTTAGCGATAGGCCCTTTACGCCGCTCATGAACGCGGAACTCGCCCAGCAGAACATCGAGCGGGTGCTGGGCGCGCTGGACGCGGGCGACGACAAGCGGTATGACTTTTACCGGATGAACGAGCTGAGCGAGGAAATGCGCGCGAGCCTGGTCGAGCGCCACCTAATCAGCAACGACCTCACCAAGAACCTCGACTGGGCGGCGGCGCTGATCGACAAGGCACAGTGCGTGTCGGTGATGATCAACGAGGAGGATCACCTGCGCATACAGGGGCTTTTGCCCGGCCTCCAACTGGAGCGCGCCGCGGAGCTGGCCTTTCAGGTGGACGACCAGATGAGCGCGCATGCCGAGTTCGCGTTTGATTCGCAGTGGGGCTATTTGACCAGCTGTCCCACCAACACGGGAACGGGGATGCGCGCGTCCACCATGCTGCACCTGCCCGCGCTCAACGCGGCTGGGCAGATCGGCCAGATCGGGCAGGCGATCGCCAAATTGGGGATGACGATGCGCGGGCTGGACGGCGAGGGGAGCGACGCGGTGGGCTGCATGTATTTAATCAGCAACCAAGTGACGCTCGGGCGCGCGGAGGAGGATATCTTGCGCTCGCTGATCGCCGCGACCATGCAGGTGTCGGGGCACGAGCGCGCGACGCGCGAGCAGATGCTTTCGCAGGATGCGACGGGCGTCACCGACAAGCTGATGCGCTCGTTGGGCATTCTCAAATACGCGCGCGTGATGACGCCCACCGAGATGATGACGCGCATGAGCGATTTGCGCTTGGCGGTGACGCTGGGGCTGGCGGATTGTCCGCTGCCGGAAATTGACAGGTGGACGATTGAACTGAAGACGGGCACACTGAGCGCGCGCAGCGCCGAAAAATTGTCCGAGCGCGCGCGCGACGTATTGCGCGCCGAGCTGCTTCGCGAAAAGCTGCGCGCGGTATAATAGGGGTAGCGGATGCGCGAGAAGCCGCGCGGGATCATAGGGGTAGCGGATGCGCGCTAAAAAGAAATGAATTTGCGTGCGAAATGAAAGTGATTGAACCGGAGGGATGAGCATGGCGTTTTTTTCGAGATTTACGGAGCGCGCGCAGCGGGCCATGGTGGCGGCGCAGCGCGAGGCGGCGCAGATGGGCCGCAATTACGTGGGAACCGAGCATCTGTTGCTGGGGGTGCTCAGCGACCCCGGCGCGGCGGGGATGGTGTTGGGCGGCGTGACGCTTCCCGGCGCGCGCACGGAAATACTGGAATTGCTTGGGCGCGGCGAAAACGACGAGGCGAGCGAGACGATGCCCTATACCCCGCGCACGAAAAAGGTGCTGGAACTGAGCGCGCGCGAGGCGCGCGAGCTCAAGCAAAACTACGTGGGAACCGAGCACCTGCTGCTGGCGCTGATGCGCGAGCGCGAGGGCGTCGCGGCGCACATCTTAATCAAGATGGGGCTGGACCTTGAAAAGGCGCGCGAGGAGCTGCTCAGGCTGATCGGCGCGGAGGAGGTGAGCGCGGCTGCGGAGACGGGCGAGGAGGATACGCCGGTCTTGAGCCAATTCTCGCGCGATCTCACGCGGGCGGCGCGCGGCGGCGAATTGGACCCGGTGATCGGGCGCGCGGGGGAGATCGAGCGCATCGTGCAGATCTTGTCGCGGCGCACCAAGAACAACCCGGTGCTGATCGGCGAGCCGGGCGTGGGCAAGTCTGCGATCGTCGAGGGACTTGCGCAGTTGATCGTCGAGGGCAATATGCCAGAGACGCTGCGTGGAAAGCGCATCCTGTCGCTGGACCTGGCCAGCATGATCGCGGGCGCGAAGTACCGGGGCGAGTTTGAAGAGCGGATGAAGAACGTGATGGCCGAGATCAAGAAGGTGGGAAACGTCGTGCTGTTCATCGACGAAATGCACACGCTGGTCGGCGCGGGCGCGGCCGAGGGCGCGATTGACGCGGCGAGCATCCTAAAGCCGGTGCTGGCGCGGGGCGAGATGCAGTTGATCGGCGCGACCACGCTGGCGGAGTACCACAAGCACATCGAGAAGGACGCGGCGCTCGAGCGAAGGTTTCAGACGGTGACGGTGGGCGAACCCACGAAGGAGGAGACGCTTGCGATCCTGGTGGGGCTGCGCGACCGATACGAGGCGCACCACCGCGTCGAGATCACCGACGCCGCGCTGTCGGCCGCGGTCAATCTGTCGAGCCGCTACATCGCCGACCGGTTCATGCCGGACAAGGCGATCGACTTAATCGACGAGGCGGCGTCGCGCGTGCGCATCAAGGCGTTCACCGCGCCGCCCGACATGAAGGAAGTGGAGACGCGGCTGGAGGCGCTGGGCAAGGAGACGGCGGAGGCGGTCGCGCACGAGGAGTTTGAAAAGGCCGCGCAGCTGCGCGACGCGAAAAAGACGCTGGTGGGCGACATGCACGCCAGGCGCAAGGCGTGGGAGCACAAGCGCGAGGAGCGCGTGCTGACGGTGGGCGAGGACGACGTCGCGCAGATCGTGTCGGCGTGGACCGGCATTCCCGTCACGCGGATGACCGAGGACGAGGCGCAGCGGCTGCTCAAGCTGGAGGAGACGCTGCACAAGCGGGTGATCGGGCAGGACGAGGCGGTGAAGGCGGTGTCGCGCGCGGTCAGGCGCGCGCGCGCCGGACTCAAGGACCCCGGCCGGCCGATCGGCTCGTTCATCTTCCTGGGCCCCACGGGCGTGGGCAAGACCGAGCTGTGCAAGGCGCTGGGCGAGGCGCTGTTTGGCGACGAGAGCTGCATGATCCGCGTGGATATGTCCGAGTACATGGAAAAGCACTCGGTGTCGCGCATGATCGGCTCGCCCCCCGGCTATGTCGGGCACGAGGAGGGCGGCCAGCTGACCGAAAAGGTTCGGCGCAAGCCCTATGCGGTGATCTTGCTGGATGAAGTCGAGAAGGCGCACCCGGACGTGTTCAACGCGCTATTGCAGATTCTGGAGGATGGGCGGCTGACCGACGGGCAGGGGCGCGTGGTGGACTTTAAAAATACCGTGATCGTGATGACCAGCAACGCCGGGGCGCAGACGCTTGGAAAGCAGCGGTCGCTTGGCTTTGGCATGTCGGAGGACGGCGCGCGCGGCTATGAGTCGATGAAGGACGGCGTGATGGAGGAGGTCAAAAAGATCTTCCGCCCCGAGTTTATCAACCGCGTGGACGAGATCATCGTGTTCCGGGCGCTCAAGAGCGAGGAGATCAACCAGATTGCGCGGCTGATGGTGGAGAAGGTGGCCGAGCGGCTCAAGGATCGCGGGATCACCCTTGAGATCGACGAGTCTGCGGTAAAACTGCTGGCGACGTCCGGCTTTGACGCGCAGTACGGCGCGCGGCCGCTCAGGCGGGCGATCCAGCGCATGCTCGAGGACGCGCTGAGCGAGGAGATTCTCTCCGGCCGCATTTGTCTAGGCAGCCGCGTGCGGGTGCGCGCGGACGCAAAGGCGTTGGCGTTTGAGACGCTCAGCCTGTCTAATGTCGCCCAATGCGCGAAATGACGCCAAACAGGCGAATTACTTTTTTTAATATGTTTGGAGTCATTCTTTAATGTTGGATATAAAGCGTGAATTAACCTCGCTGGACTTGCCCTAAAGTGATAAATTGGGTATACTATTTTGTGCAATACACGTCGATAGACGGCGATTACGATGACATGAGGGGGAGCAATATGACGCATAAGTACGTATACCTGTTTAAAGAGGGCAACGCCCGCATGAAGGATTTGCTGGGCGGCAAGGGCGCCAACTTGGCGGAGATGACCGCGCTGGGTCTGCCGGTTCCGCAGGGCTTTACGGTATCGACCGAGGCATGCACTGCGTACTACCACGACGGCGAGATGATCAACGACGAAATTCTGGCTCAGATTGACGTAGCGCTCAAGGAGACCGAGAAGATCTGCGGAAAGCACTTTGGCGATTTGGAGAACCCCTTCCTCGTCTCTGTGCGCTCAGGCGCGCGCGTGTCGATGCCGGGCATGATGGATACGATCCTGAACCTGGGCCTCAACGACGTCGCGGTCAAGGGCTTGGCCAAGCTCACCCAGAATGAGCGCTTCGCGTATGACTCCTATCGCCGCTTTATCATGATGTTCTCCGATGTCGTCATGGAGATCCCCAAGGCCAAGTTTGAAAAGCTGCTTGGCGAAGTCAAGGAAGAAAAGGGCGTCAAATACGACACCGAGCTTGACGCGGAAGACCTGAAGGGCGTGGTGGTGCTGTTCAAAAAGCTCTATCGCGACGAGAAGGGTTCTTCGTTCCCGCAGGACCCGAAGGTTCAGCTGATCGAGGCGGTCAAGGCGGTGTTCCGCTCCTGGGACAACCCGCGCGCCATCTACTATCGCCGGATGAACGACATTTCGGGCGACTGGGGCACCGCCGTCAACGTGCAGAGCATGGTGTTTGGCAACATGGGCGACACATCGGGCACCGGCGTTGCCTTTACGCGCAACCCCTCCACGGGCGAAAACAAGCTCTACGGCGAGTACCTGATCAACGCCCAGGGCGAAGACGTCGTGGCCGGCGTGCGCACGCCCCAGCAGATCGCGACGCTTAAAGACGTCATGCCGGAAGTGTACGACCAGTTTGCGAAGATCGCCAAGAAGCTGGAAGACCACTACCGCGACATGCAGGACATGGAATACACGATCGAGCGCGGCAAGCTCTACATGCTTCAGACCCGCAACGGCAAGCGCACCGCCGCCGCGGCGCTCAAAATCGCGGTGGATTTGGTCAGCGAAGGCATGATCACGAAGGACGAAGCGATCATGAAGGTCGAGCCGCGTCAGCTGGACGCGCTGCTTCACCCGCAGTTCGACCCCGCGGCGATCAAGGCGGCGACGCCGATTGCGAAGGGTCTGCCGGCATCGCCGGGCGCGGCCTGCGGCCAGATCTACTTTACCGCCTCCGAGACGGCGGAAGCGGCGCAGTCGGGGCTCAAGGTGGTGCTGGTGCGCACCGAGACCTCGCCTGAGGACATCGAGGGCATGAACCACGCGCGGGGCATTTTGACGTCTCGCGGCGGCATGACCAGCCACGCGGCGGTTGTCGCGCGCGGCATGGGCACCTGCTGCGTCGCGGGCTGCTCCGAAGTGATCGTAAACGAAGAAGAGAAGACCATGACCGTGGGCGGCAAGATCTACCACGAGGGCGACTTCCTTTCGATTGACGGCTCGACCGGCGCGGTCTATGCGGGCGCGATTCCGACCATTGAGGCGGACGTGTCCGGCGACTTCGCGACGCTCATGGAGTGGGCGGACGGCGTGCGTCGCCTGCGCGTGCGCACCAATGCCGATACGCCGCACGACGCGGCGGTGGGCGTCAAGTTTGGCGCCGAGGGCATTGGCCTTACCCGCACCGAGCACATGTTCTTTGCGGCCGACCGCATCGCGGCGGTTCGCGAGATGATCCTGGCGAGCACCGAATCGCAGCGCCGGATCGCGCTTGAGAAGATCCTCCCGATGCAGAAGGGCGACTTCAAGGGCATTTACGAGGTCATGGGCGAGCGCCCCGTGACCATCCGCTATCTGGATCCGCCGCTTCACGAGTTCCTGCCCGCCAAGAACATGGTGAGCGAGATTCAGGCGATCGCCAAGGAATTGGACACGACGCCCGAGGCGATTGAAGCCAAGATCGACCTTTTGCACGAAGTCAACCCGATGATGGGCCATCGCGGCTGCCGTCTGTCGGTCACCTATCCCGAGATCGCGGAGATGCAGACGCGCGCGGTCATGGAAGCGGCGATCGAAGTTACGCAGGAGCAGGGCATTGTCATCCATCCCGAGATCATGATCCCGCTCGTCGGCGACGTCAAAGAGCTGGCGTATGTGCGCCGGATCGTGGTCGAGACCGCGCAGAAGGTCATGAAGGAAAAGGGCGTCAACCTGGCCTACAAGGTCGGCACGATGATCGAGATCCCGCGTGCCGCCGTGACGGCCGACGAGATCGCCTCCGAAGCGGAGTTCTTCTCCTTCGGAACCAACGACCTGACGCAGATGACGTATGGCTTCTCGCGCGACGACGCGGCCAAGTTCTTGGGCGCGTACTACGACAAGAAGATCTTCGACTTTGACCCGTTTGCGCACCTTGACCAGAACGGCGTCGGCAAGCTGATCGAGCTGGCCGTGAAGCTGGGTCGCCAGACCCGCCCCGAGATCAAGCTGGGCATCTGCGGCGAGCATGGCGGCGACCAGAGTTCCGTCATCTTCTGCCACAACGTGGGCCTCGACTACGTGAGCTGCTCCCCCTTCCGCGTGCCGATCGCGCGCCTCGCAGCCGCCCACGCCGCCATCATGGGTCGCACGAAAAAGTAAGTATCACAAAAAAGCAATGCCCGGCCGCGCAAGCGACCGGGCATTGCACTGCTCACAGAGACCGCGTGAGCGCAAGCACGGCACACCACACCCTCGAGCTGTACGTTAATGCTGTGGCATTCTCGCACCTCGTCCTAGCCCTTGCGTGAGCAAGAATGTCGTCAAGGCTTCAAGCCTTGCGGGAGCCGGCGGCGGCGCCGGTCGCTTGTCGCAAC
>JAVXNW010000106.1:0-7808 GCA_036645575.1 Clostridia bacterium
GTTCGAAGGATTTCGCTTGTTGCGACAAGCGACCGGCGCCGCCGCCGGCTCCCGCAAGGCTTGAAGCCTTGACGACAGTCTTGCTCACGCAAGGGTTGGGACGATATGCGAATCACCGCCCTAGACCAGGTGATCGCGGCGGCTGAATAGGCCGTAGGCGGCGCCGAGCATTCCTGCGCGGTTGCCCAATTGGGCGGTGCGCACGCTGAGCCCTTCGAGGAAGGTGGGCAGCACGCGCGCCTCAAGCCGCGCGCGCACCGCGTCCGATAGGTACGCGCCCTGCGCGGATACGCCGCCGCCGAGCAGCAACACGTCCGGGTTATAGCAGCTGATCAGGCTTGCAAGGCCTAGCGCCAAGTCGTCAAGCCATGCGCCAAGCACCTTTTCGGCTGCGGCGTCGCCCGCGCGCGCGCAGGCAAATAGCGCCTTGACGTCGCCATGCGCGGGATGCGCGGGGGGCAATTCGCCTCGCGTGCGCCGCGTCAGCGCGCCGGCCGAGGCGTATTTTTCAAAGCAGCCGTCCTGGCCGCACTCGCAGTGTAGGCCGCCCGGATAGAGCGTGATGTGCCCAAACTCGCCCGCCGCGCCGCCCGCACCGGTCATCAGTTGGCCGTTTAAGATGGCCGCGCCGCCCACACCGGTGCCCAGCGTCAGCATGACCAGCGCGCGGCACTCGCGCGCCGCGCCCATCCAGCGCTCGCCCTGCGCGGCCGCGTTCACGTCGTTCTCGACAAGGCAGGGAAGACCCGTGTGCTGGCGCACGTTGCGCGCCACCTGCATGCCGGTCCAGCCGGGGATATTGGTCGCCAGGCGCACCATGGCGTGATCCTGCGAGACGTGCCCCGCCGTGGATACGCCCACGCCCAATAGCGCCTCGACGCCCGCGCTCAGGCGATCGATCGTGGAGAGCATCCGCGCCATCAGCGCTTGGCCGCCCTTTTCGGCCTCGGTCGGAAAGCTTCCCTCGCGGGAAATATCGCCCGATTCGTCTACGATCCCGTATTTGACCGCCGTTCCGCCCACGTCAAGGGCCACCACGCTGGCCATGTGCATCCCCCCCACCACATTTTCTATATTATAGCACAACCGCCCCGCCTGCACAATCGCCCCAAATGATCCCCGCGTGACACCGGCGTAAACAAACCCGCACGCGCAAAACCTTAACCAAATTTTCCGCCGCGCGCGCCTTTCCCCCATTGACAACCCGCGCAAAGCGCGTTATAATACATAAGCGCTAAAGAAAAGCGCGCGTGTGCCCATAGCTCAGCTGGATAGAGTGTTTGGCTACGAACCAAAAGGTCGTGGGTTCGAATCCCTCTGGGCACGCCACAAAACCCTCCAAGTTTGGAGGGTTTTTTACTGTCTTTTTATCGCCTTCCGCGCGCCCCGCGACGCAAGCGCGGCGGCGGGGGCTACCTTATGACCATTTGGTAGTAGGCGCCTTTTTGGGCCATGAGGGTGGCGTGGGTTCCGGACTCGCGGACGCAGCCGTGCTCGATGACCAGGATCTTGTCGGCGTCGCGGATGGTGGAGAGGCGGTGTGCGATGAGGAAGCTCGTGCGGCCGCGCATGAGGGTGAGCATTGCGCGCTGGATGTCCTTTTCGGTCTTGGTGTCGACCGAGCTGGTCGCCTCGTCGAGGATCAAAATGGGGCTATCGCACAGCACGGCGCGCGCGATGGCGAGCAATTGGCGCTGGCCTTGGCTCAAGCTGTCCGCGCTCCCCGACACCATGGTGTGGTAGCCGTCCGGCAGTTTTTCGATGAAGGCGTGCGCGCGCGCGGTCTTGGCGGCGTCGATCACCTCCGCGTCGGTCGCGCCGGGGCGCGCGTAGCGGATGTTGTCCAGAATGCTGCCCGTAAATAGGCAGGTCTCCTGCAAGACGACCGAAAAGCACGCGCGCAGGCTGTCGCGGCGAATGTCCCGAATATCGATGCCGTCCAGGAGGACGCGCCCGCTCGTCGCGTCGTAAAAGCGGGTCAGCAGGTTCACAATGGTGGTCTTGCCGGAGCCGGTCTCGCCGACCAGCGCGACCGTCTCGCCGGCGGGCACGTCAAAGGTGATGTTTCGCAGCACCGGCCGCCCGGGCGCGTAGGCAAAGCAGACGTCCTCGAAGCGGACGTGCCCTTGCGGGTGCGGGTGCGCGACCGCGTCCGGGCGATCGGGCGCTTGCTCCGGTTGATCCAGCACCGCAAACACGCGCTCCGCCCCGGCAAGCGCCGACTGAATGGTGTTGAACATGCCCGCAATGGCGTTGAGCGGCTGGCCAAAGTGCTTGGAATAGCTGAGGAAGCTGACCACGGTTCCGATCGCCAGCCCGCCCGAAACCGACAGCGCGCCGCCGACCAGCGCGACCAGCGCAAACGTCAGGTTGTTGATCACGTTCATCAGCGGCATCATGAGCCCCGCCCACACCTGCGCGCGTTGGCTGTTTTCGTAGAGCTGCTCGTTCATCGCGTCAAAATCCGCCAGCACGTCCTGCTGCCGGCCAAACGCCTTGACCAGTTTGAGCCCCAGAATACTTTCCTCAATGACGCTGTTCAGCCCGCCCAGATTGCGCTGTTGCGCCAGAAAAAACGCGCGGCTCTTGCCCGCGACGAGCCGCGTGAGCAGCGTCACCAGCGGCACGCACAACAGTACCACCAGCGTCAGCGGCAGGTTGAGCGCGGTCATCACGCAAAGCGAGCCCACAATGGTCAAAACGCTTGAGACCAGCTGCGTGGTCATCTGCGCGAGCGTCGAGGACAGGTTGTCCACGTCGTTGGTCATCCGGCTCATCGTGTCGCCGTGCGCGGTCGTGTCGTAAAAGGCAAGCGGCAGCGCCTGCAGCTTGTCAAAAAACGCGTTTCTGAGCGAAAAGACCAGCTTCTGCGACACCTTGAGCAGCAGGACGCCGCTGAGGGTGGTGATCAGCCAATTGACCGCATAGAGCACCGCGACGAGCGACAGCAGCCGCGAAAGCATCGGCACATCGACCGTGCGCGCGCGCAGATCGAAAAAATCGAAGGCGCGCCCGCTAAAATACGGGATCGCCACCGCAATCAGCGCGGACGCGGCGGTCATCAGGATCGCCCAGAGAATGGGTCTTCCAAAGCGCGCATACAGCTTGACCAGCCGCCAAAGCGTGCGCTTGGCGTCTTTCGGCTTTGCGCCGGGCGCGCACCGGGTCGCGCCGCCGCCCCGGCCGCCGCCCACCGTGGGCATCTTGAGCGTCGCGCCCGGCCACTTCCGCTCACTCATCCAAATCGCCTCCCCGGCCGTCCACCTGCGAAAAGTAGATATCGCGGTAGGTGTCGCAGGTCTCAAGCAGCGCCTCATGCCCGCCATAGCCCACGCGCACGCCGTCCTCGATCACCAGAATCTTGTCAAAGGCCATCGCGGTCGTTAAGCGCTGCGTGACCGCGATCACCGTGTGATCCTTCGAAAACCGCTTGAGCATCTCGCGCACGCGCGCCTCGGTGATCGCGTCAAGCGCGCTGGTCGCGTCGTCGAGCAGCAGAATGGGCGCGTCCCTAAGCAGCCCGCGCGCAATCGACAGGCGCTGCTTCTGCCCGCCCGACAGGTTGACGCCCGCGCTGCCCAGCACGCTTTCAAAGCCCAAGGGCATCTTTTCGATGAAATCCGCCTGCGCCTGCCGCGCCGCCGAAGCGACCTGCGCGGGGCTCGCGGCGGTATTTCCGCAGCGGATGTTGCCGTCCACCGTGCCGGAAAAGAGCATTGGGTTTTGCGGAACGACCGCCATGTTTTTGCGCAGCACGTCTACGTCCATATCGCGCACGTCCACGCCGTCCACCACGACGCGCCCGTTCTGCACGTCGTAAAACCGAAGCAGCAGCGCGCAGATCGTCGATTTGCCGCTGCCGGTCGGGCCGATGATCGCAAGGCTCTTTCCCGCGCTCGCCGAAAAGGACAAGTTCTTGATGACCGGCACGCCGCTGCCGCTTGGGTAGGCAAAGGTGACCCCGTCAAAGACAACGTCGCCCGCGAGGCGCGCGTCGCCGCCCGCGTGGGGAAAGTCGGCTGGGGCGTTTAGCACCTCCTTGATGCGCGCTGTCGAGGCCTTTGTGCGCACAAAGGTATGGAAGATGTTGGTGATCATCAAAAGCGAGCTTAAAATCTGCGCCATGTAGATGGTGAAGGCGGACACGTTGCCCGGCATCACCAGCCCCTGCGCAAAGAGCGCGCTGCCCGCCAGGATGATCAGCGCGCTGCCCAGCCCCACCACCAAGCTCATCAGCGGCGCGATCAGCGTGATGACAATCTGCGTGGAGATAGCGCGCGCCATCAGCTCCGCGTTCGCTTGGCCAAAGCGCTTGACCTCGGTATCGCAAGTGCCAAACGCCTTGACCAGCCGCACGCCCAGCAGGTACTCCTGCACGACCGCGTTCATTCGGTCCATCGCCCTTTGGAGGCGCGCAAACCGGGGATAGCTCAATTTCATCGACAAAACGATCAGCCCGGTCACCGCAACGACCACGCCGTAGATCACCAGGCTCAGCCGGAAGTTGAGCAGCGAGGCCAGGACGATGCTGCCCACGCAGGTGATCGGGGCCTTTAAAAAGATGCGCATCAGGCCGTTCACGAACTGCGTGACCTGGGTGGTGTCGTTTGTCATGCGCGTAATCAGCGAGCCGCCCGGCAGTGCGTCCGCGCCCGCCTCCGAAAAATTCAGAATTTTTTCAAACAGGTCGTGGCGCAGATCTGCGCCAATGCGCTGGGAAACGTGGCTGGACAGGATGTTTCGCGCAACCGCGAACACCGCGCCGATCGCGGTAAACAGCAGCATTCTCCCGCCCCACGCGAGCACGCCGCGCATCTGTCCCGACGCGATCCCCTCGTCAATCATCCGCGCCATAAAGGTGGGCCCCATGAGGTCGCACAGCGCCTCCAAGACGACGCACCCAATGGACAAGAGAAACGGCCCCTTGTACCGAAAAAAATAGCGTTTATAAATTCCCATGCACCCTTCGTCTCCCGGCATCCTGTATTTTTTCGCCGCGTCGCGCGTACTTTGCGCCCCATTTTAGGGAAGCGCCCGCTCGACAGGCCAATTATAGCAAATCCCCCGCCCGAATACAATGGCACTGGGGCGGCGGCGAATCGCGCGTGCGCGCCGCCCCGCGCGCCAAAATCACAATCCACCATTATTCGTCGAAAGCGGGTACCTTCCGCCCGCATATTTTTGGCAACCCGCTCGCGCGCGACCGCTACACCAACTTTAAATTAACAATTATCCCATGGAAATTGTTGGAACCAGGGCGTGCGCAGACTGGTCTTAACATTGTATAATGGCGGAAGCAAACGATGCGGGATGCTCAAACCGATGGAGGAGGAACCACTTATGAAAAGGAATCTTGTCTTGGTTCTCATGGCGCTTTTGCTGGTGACAGTGGGCGCGGGGGCGCTGGCGGAGAGCGTTCCGGTCTACATTGGACCGGGCGACCGGATATATGAACTGGGGATGGACGAGGCGCTGTCGGGCGAGATGGCCAGCGAAATCTTTACCGCGACCGACCTGTCCGTGCTGTTCTCAACAGACCTTGAGACCGACGCGCAGGAGGACCGCGAAGCGGCGCTGTATCTGCTCGACCGGTCAGGCGACGAAGCGGTCTCCGAGGAGATCGCGGCGGACAGTCACTACGCGACGTGGGACGAGCAGGCGGGCGTGCTCTACTTCGTCGAAAGCCAGGCACTGGACACGCTGATGAGCTACGACCCGACGCTGCACGAGGTCAAGACGGTCGTGCGCGCCGATCAACCCATTGAGCGCCTCGCGCTGTCGACGGACGGACTGCTCGTGTACACCGCGGCGGGCGCGCGCCTGCTGATCCCGGTCGTCGGGCAACTGGTCGAGCCGCTCTATCAGGCGGAAGGCCAAGTGTTCGTAGATGACGGATACGAGGCGATACTCTCTTCAGACAGGCAGCTGTCCCTGCGCTACCGCAGCGGCAAAGAGGCCAAGGTCATTGCGCAGGACGTGCTGGCCTGCGCGCCCCACAGCCAGGTCGTCTTCTACCTGCAGGGAAAGCTCGGCAGACCCAGCACGCTCATGGCCTACATGCAGGACGTGGACAGCACCGCTGCGTTCACCACCTTTGCGCAGGCCATGACGCCCCAGCTCCGCCTGAGCGAGGGAAATCTCTACCTCATGGACCTAGACGGAAACGTCTATCAGTACGCCATCCTGAGCGGCGAAGTGCGCAACGTCGCCTCCGTCCAGGGCATGGAGCCGGTTCTGCGCGTCAATGGGGGCATCGTGACGGTGCGGGACGCGGGCATGGCCATGGGCGAGCGCTTCCTCACGCTGGTCGCGGATTCCGATTCCGAAGAAACCGTGGCGCAGCCCACGATCGCGCCGACCGCGAAGCCCACCGCAAAACCCACCGCCAAGCCCGAGGACATTACGCTCTCGCGGGGCGACCGCGGCGATGAGGTCAAGAAATTCCAGCTGGCGCTGATCGATCTGGGGTACTTGGACGGCAAGGCCGACGGCGTCTTTGGCGCGGGCCTGCAAACCGCAGTTACCTACCTGCAAAGCGATCTGGGCTATCGCGAGACCGGCAAGGCCGACGCGAAGCTGCGCAAGCTCGTCTATGCCGGCAAAGCGCCCGACTTTACCAAATACGTCTCCCTTTCCAAGGGCGACGAGGGCATCCGCGTGAGCGATCTGCAGACGCGGCTGCGCACCCTGTGCTACATGGCGGAAAGCGCGGGCGGGCACTATCGCGAGAAGACGGTTTCCGCCGTCAAGCGCTTCCAAGGTCAGCTGGGCGAGAAAAAGACCGGCAACATCACGGCCAAGCAGATGAAGGCGCTCTACCACAAGAATTGCGCCCCCTGCACCGACTATTTTGACCTTCAAAAGGGCGACAGCGCGCCCGCGGTCAAGCGCCTCAACAAGCGGCTCAAGGCGCTCCATTACCTGACCGGGTCGGCCGGGGAGAGCTACGGCAAATCCACCGCCAAGGCGATTGAGCAGTTCCAGACGCAAAACGGCCTGCGCGTCGTGCCGGGATGCGACGCCAACTTGCAGTACATGATCTTCGACAAAAACGCCCGCCCCTCGGTCGATCCCGATCCCACGCCCGCGCCCAGTTGGACCGCGCCCACCGCCAAGCAGCTCAAGGTGATGCGCGCGTGGATGAACAAGCACTTTGACGAAAAATGGGGCGACAAGAAGGTGGCCAACCGCTTGCAGGCGCAGTTGAGCGACCGGGGCTACCTCGAGTACAACTACCAGACCGGCCGGTACGACAAGGCCACCTACGGCGCGGTGCGCGCCTTCCAGACAAGCGAAATGGTGGGCGGCAAGGCCACCGGCATCGCCGACAAGGCCACGCTCAAGGCACTGTTCGACTGAGGCAAGCGCGGGGGACGGTTGGTCACGCGGAAATGGCTGTGCCATACGCCGATACGGCGCGACCGTCCCCCATTTTATGGGCAAGAAACAAACATCCGTTCGCCGGTTGGACTAGGGAAGGGGAATATGCCATGAAGCGATTTTTTATCGCGCTTCTGATTTTGATCATGACGCTCGGCATTGCGCAGGGGGCGCTGGCGGCGGATGTCCCAAAGACATTTGACGATATCGTCGTGGGCGGCGTCACTTATTATGACTTGCTCAACGGAAGGGATAGCGAATTTGTCAGCGGCGTAGATGGGTTTTATCGGCAATACTTGGGAACCGAAAGAACGCAGGACGGCAATAAAGCAGCCAAACCGTCCTTGGTCAATCAATGGAAAGACGTCTATCAGGCGCTATTGGACGACGGAAACTTTAGCGGATATACAAAAGGCATAACCAACAAC
>JAVXNW010000107.1:0-7785 GCA_036645575.1 Clostridia bacterium
GAGAAATCTGCGCATGGCGTTTTGATCTCGCCTGCCGTGTGCTGGAAAACGCGGCTTTTTCGTAAGCGATAGCCCTGACAAATACAGCCATCCTACAGGTGCACAAATACAGCCATCCTTCATCCGTTCGAGTCAGCGCCTCATCCCGGCGAACCCGCACAGGCCGTTCCTGCTCCCGCGCCGCCCACGCGCAATACCGGCGGCGGACATTCAGCAGCCGACAGGCCGCGCTCAGCCGCCGTTTCCCCGTATGTTTCTTGATGATCGCGTACTTCACTGCGGGTGCTTCACGAAGTACGCGGACACTTTTTTAAGAACTCTACCTCGTTCTCAAGCGCCCGGATTCGCCGCTTCATCCGCTCCGCCTCATCCGGCACCGTTTCCCCATTCTGCCCGCTGAACTCGCTTTCCCTTCCCATGATCTACAGCTCCTTTGTGTGTCCTATTCTACCACGCTTTGGAGTTGTCCGCTTTGCCGGGGACAGGGAACGTTACGACGTCCACATCGAGGTGCAGCAGTTCGGAAAGTGCCGCCTGAAACCCGCAGATTTTAAAAATCGATATGGGGTGTTCGGCGAACTCCACAAGAAAGTCCACATCGCTATCCTCCGAAGCCGTGCCCTTGGCATAGGAGCCGAAAAGTTCGACACGCTTGATGGGGTATTGCGCGCAAGCAGTCCTGACGGCTGACTGTATGGCCTCCATCTTCAGCACTTCCACCACCTCCTGCGCCCATTTTACCCGATTTCGCCCAATAAATCAACCGTAAACGCGCGATTGCGGGGCAAGGCGCTGCGCCATCAGGTCATCATTGTGCTGATTTCCTTTTCGTCTAGGCCGGGCTGCAGCGCTTGGTTGATGCCGGAGGCGAGCATCTGCGAAAGGGTTACGATCAATTCATCCACCTCGCGCGGGGTGACGATCAGTTCGCCCAGCATCGCCTCCAGCTTTTCGCCGATTGCGTCCATCGCCTGATCGTGCCCGTCGGCCAGGTCGCCCGCGAGCAGATCCAGCGCGTCGCGCGCAATGGTGGACGCGTAGATCACCGTGGGCACGCCGATGGCCAGCACCTTGACGCCCAGCGTCTCCTGCGTGAGCGCGCTTCGGTGATTGCCCACGCCCGAGCCCGGCTGAATGCCGGTGTCGGTCAGCTGAACCGTCGCGGCAAGGCGCTCAGTCGCGCGCGCCGAGAGCGCGTCGATCACGACGATCGTGCGCGGCTTCACCTGATCGACCAGCCCCTTGACCACCTCGAGCGTCTCAATGCCGGTCACGCCCAACACGCCCGGCGCGACCGCGCAGACCGGCTGCATCTTTTCCGAGGTGGACTCAGGCAGCGCCTGAAAGAGGTGGCGCGTGACCAGCGTGTGCGAAACCGTCCTGGGGCCCAGTGAATCGGGCGTGACAGCGCGGTTGCCAAGGCCGATCACCAGGACCGGCCGGCCGTTGTCGGCGGGAAGCAAGCGCAAAAGCTCCTCGCCCAGCAGGCTCGCGACCGCGGCGCGCGCGTCCGGATCGCGCCGGCGCGCCGCCTCGCACTGGAGCGTGATGTACACGCCCGGCGCCTTGCCCAGCAGCTTGGCGCCCTCGCCTTTTTCGATGCGCACCTCGGTGATCTGTACCTCGCCCGCCTCCCATGCCGATATCTTCACGCCCGGCAGGTCGCTCTTGCCCGCCGCGCTGGCCGATTCCATCGCGAGATCGGTTCTGATTTGTCGCATAAACCCGTGCCTCCCCGCTGTTTCAATCGGCAATAGCCTGTGCCGCGCGGCGCAATTTTATGCAAAAAGGCGTCTGCGCGCAATTTTAACTTAAAACCAGTCAAAAATGATTGCAAGCCGGGCCTATACATGGTAAAATGTCGGGTGTTGACTTACAGGCTTGGAGGTGAATTAATTTGCCGAATATTAAATCTGCCGTGAAGCGCGTCAAGGTAAACGAGAAAAAGAACTTGCGCAACCGGATGATCAAATCCGCTATGCGAACGACTGTCAAGAAGTACGATGTCGCCGTTGCGACGGGCGCAGCAGACGCTCAGCTTCTGAGTGCCACCGCGAGTGCGATTGACAAGGCCGCCAGCAAGGGCGTTATCCATAAGAATGCGGCCAACCGCAAAAAAGCCCGCATGGCCAAGCGCCTGAACAAGGCTGCCGCAGCCGAATAATCAAGGCTACGAAAAGCCGCGCTGATCTATGCCGATATTGGCCTAGACTGAGCGGTTTTTTTGTGTCCCATCGCCCCGGTCAAGCGTTCTTTCGCGCGCCCCTAAAAAAACGTCGCTTCACAATGGAGCGACGTTTTTTGTGCTACCTCGCACGGCCGCCCTCATTCCGCCCCGTGCGCCGCCCAGCAGGCCTCGGCTTCAAACATGGGCTGGCCGGATGACTTGACCGCTTTGATGCGGGCGCGGTCGGGAAGCGCTTTGAGCGTGAAGCGGACGAGGTCGCCCGGATAGCCCTCGGTCTGGTAGTTGATCTGGAGAAGGTGGATGGCGCGGTTGGGCAGCAGGTCCTGCACCCAATCGGCGTAGCGCGCGTTGTTCATGTGGCCGTTCATGTCAAGGTCGGTATACTGTACGCGGCGCGTTCCGGCGTCCTCGCCTTCAGGCAAGGGCAGCGCGCCGGGCAGGGCGAGATGGGCGGTTCGCAGCGCGGGGCGATACTCGCCGGGCAGCATGGTCGGGCGCAGCACGCACCGCTTTTCGATGTCGAACAGCACCCACGCGGCGGTCGCCTGGCCGAGCGGTTGTCCATTCATCTCAAAAAGGTGATGGCGCGGGAAGAACAGCCCGGCGCGCGCGCCCGGCCAAGTGGTCATCGTGACCGCATCGCCGAGCGTCGCGTTGGCGGACAGGCACACGATCTGGCGATAGAGCACCCAGCACATGCCCTTTTCGATGAGGCAGGCGCGCGAGAAGCCCATTTCATCGGCGTGCGCCTCGCCCAACTCCTGCATTTCGCGCAGGATCTCCGAATATTTCCACCGGCCATTCGCGTCGCAGTCGCACATGCGCAGCGTCATAAGTTGCGTCTTTTCGTCCATCTAATTGATTCCTTTCGCGCAAGCGGCGTCGCTCACCGGGTTCCGCCGGCGATCAGGCACACGCCATTTACGAGCAGCGCGCACAAGGCCGCCCACTCGAACCCCGCGACCGCAAAGCCGGGCACGAAGCGCGGCAGCGCCATAATCAGCGCGCAGTCGATCAAGAACCCGGAAAGACCCAGCGTCAGGCATCCGATCGGAAAGGTCAACAGCCGCAAGACGGGGCGGATCAGCAGGTACGCCACGCCCAGCAGCGCGCCCGCCAGCACCGCCGCGCGCAGGGGCGTAGCGGTCACGCCGTCCAGCATCTTGACGCTGAGCGGCACGGTCACAAGGCAGCTCAAAAACGCCAAACCCTTACGCGTGCCCATCTAGCGCCTCTATCTCCCCTGCAAACGCCTGCCACGCGCCGCCGCTCGGCAGGTCGATAAAGGCCATTTCTTGCTTGGTCGTCGGGTGCGCAAACGCGAGCGAATAGGCCCACAGCGCCAATTGCTCGCCCGGAACGCCGTGCCCGTAGCGCTGATCGCCCCACAGCGGCAGGTGCGCTGCTGCGTGCTGCACGCGAATCTGGTGCGAGCGCCCGGTCATGAGTTCGATCTGGGCAAGCGTCCGGCCTGCGTTGACCGCGAGCGGGCGCGAGGTGAGGCTGGCGCGCTTGGCGCCCGGCGCCTGTTCGCCCACGACGCGCACCATGCCGTCCGTTCCCTTGAGCAGGTAGTCGGTCAAGGTGACCTGCTCGCCAAGCACGCCCTCGAGGATCGCGAGGTAGCGCTTGGCGACCGCATGCTCGGCAAAGGCCGCGCACAGCCGCGCCGCCGCCTTGGAGGTGCGCGCCAGCACCATGACGCCGCCGACCGGGCGGTCGAGCCTGTGCACGAGGCCGAGGTACACGCTGCCCGGCTTCTGGAATTTTTCGCCGATGTAGGCCTTCATGGCGGTCAGCAGATCCAAATCGCCCGACGCGTCTTCCTGAACCGGCATGTTGACCGGCTTTCTGACCACGAGCAGGTGGTTGTCCAGGTACAACACGCCCACCTCGTAGCGACCCGCCCTCACACAATCCATCATTCCCTGCTCCAGCGCCCGGACGCGCCGCACGGCAGCACCCCGCCCGTCTCGATCGGCAGCGCGACTTCGCCCGCCTCGACCACGCCGCCGCGCGCCTTGCCCGCCGTGAGCAGGAGCATATTGGAGAGCACCGCGGGCTGGAGCCCGGTCGTGTAGCTGTTGACCAGCATGAACAGCGCGTCGGGCGCGAGCACCTTTTCGCACGCAGAGATGAGCCCGAACAGCTCGTCCTCAAGCTTCCACACCTCGCCGCCGGGGCCGCGCCCGTAGGACGGCGGGTCCATCAGCACGCCCTGATAGAAGCTGCCGCGCCGCGCCTCGCGCGCGACGAACTTGAGCGCGTCATCCACGATCCAGCGCGTGCGATTGGGGTCTACCCCGGACAGCTCGCGGTTCTCGCCCGCCCACTGAACCATGCCCTTGGCCGCGTCCACGTGCGTGACGCTCGCCCCGGCCAGCGCGCACGCGATCGTCGCGCCGCCGGTGTAGCCAAAGAGGTTGAGCACGCGCACCGGCCGGTTCGCCCGCGCGATCAAGCCGCTCATCCAGTCCCAATTGACCGCCTGCTCGGGAAAGAGCCCGGTGTGCTTAAAGCCGGTCGGGCGCACGTAAAAGGACAGCCCCTTGTAATCGACCGTCCAGCGCGGCGGCAGCGGCCGCAAAAACTCCCATTCGCCGCCGCCGCCGCTTGAGCGGTGGTAATGCGCGTCGGCGGTGGGCCAGCGCGCGATGTCCTGCTTGGGCCAGATGGCCTGCGGATCGGGCCGACGCAGCACGACGCCCTTCCAGTTCTCCAGTTTTTCGCCGCCACCCGCGTCCAGCACCCGGTAATCCTGCCAATCCTCCGCCAAATACAGCATGTTTGTTCCTCCCAAGTCTGATGCAACCATTGTATGCCCAACGCGCGCCCGCGTCAAGAACCGGAAAATTAAGACGTCGTGCTTTCGTACATTATTGTGACATCTCTCAAATGCCTGTTGCGCAAATATCTTGGGCTGGGTATAATGAAGGGGAGGTGAGTGTTTTATGGCAAACTGCCCCCTTATTTTGATTGCGGACGACGATCCGGTCGTCCATGAATCGCTGGGGTTGTATCTGGACGCCGAGGGGTTCGGGCATGTGTCCGCCTATGACGGCGAACAGGCGTATTCCATGGCGCAGTCGGAACAACCGGACCTGATGATCTTGGACCTGATGATGCCGCGCATGCCGGGCACCGACGTGTGCCGGATGATCCGAAAGACGAGCAAGCTGCCGATCATCATGCTGACGGCCAAGGGCGAGGAAATAGACCGCATTCTGGGGCTGGAGCTGGGCGCGGACGACTACATTGTCAAGCCGTTCAGCCCGCGCGAGGTGCTGGCGCGCATTCGCGCGGTGCTGCGCCGCTTTTCGGAGCCGGCCAGCGAGGACGAGACGGTGATCCGGTTTGCGCAGCTGGAGATCAACCTATCGAACTACCAGGTAAAGGCGCTGGGTCAGGTGATCCCCTGCACGCCCAAGGAGGTCGAGATTCTGCACATGCTGACCGCGAGCGCGGGGCAGGTGTTCACGCGCGAGCAGATTCTGAGCCGGGTGTGGGGCTACGACTACTTTGGCGACACGCGCACGGTGGACACGCACATCAAGCGCATCCGCCAAAAGCTGCCGCAGGAGGGCGTTCCGTGGTCGCTCAAGACCGTATATGGCGTGGGCTATAAATTCGAGGTCGAGGGATGAGACGCAGTTTCCTGTTCACGCGCGTATTTAGCGTGGTGATCTTGACCATCTTGATTACCGCGCTGTTTACCACGATGATCTATACCTATATCTCGCGCTCGATCTTTACGCAGATCAAGGAAAACGAGCTGCTGCCGCGCGCGCGCGCGCTGGGGCAGATGCTGGTCAAGTATCGCGGGCAGCTGGATAGCGCGTCGGTGCTGGGCATTCTCCACGACAGCATGAGCGTCAATGCCCAGGGCGAGATGCTGATGGGCGCGTATGTGGTGGTGACCGATACGTCGGGCAAGGCGATGCTGTCGAGCACCGGAATGCCCAGCGAGTATCTGGCCATCATGACGGAGGCGGCCAAGGACGTGCTGGCGGGCGGGGAACTGCGCACCAGCCAGATCCGCGCGCTGACCCGCAACAACATGGTGGGCGTAGGCGTGCCGATTGAGAGCACCGGCGGCGTGGCGGGCGTGGTGCTGATGCTGGTGCCGCTGTATGAGGCGATGGTCGCCATGGGCAGCCTGAACGGCGCGCTGGCCATGTCGCTGCTTTTGTCCCTGCCGGTCGTCGCGGCGATGGTGTATTACGTCGTGGGCAGGCTGGTATGGCCGCTTCGGCAGATGCGGGACGTGGCGGTCGGCATGGCGGGCGGCAACTTTGAGGCGCGGGCGGACTCGTCGCAGCGCGGCGAGATCGGGCAGTTGGGGCGGTCGCTCAACTACCTGTCGCAGGAATTGTGCAAGTCTATTTCCGCGCTGACGCTCGAGCGCAATCGCCTGCAACAGACGCTGGACGGACTGCGCGAGGGCATTGTCGCGGTCGATCAATCGCTCAACATCACGCACCGCAACCCGGCGGTCATCGAGCTGTTTTCGATGATGCGCACGATGTCCGACCCCGCGCAGCCCGATCCGCGGCTCCGGCTGATCCCATCTGAGCAAGTGTGGGCGGATTTCAAGCGCGCCATCGAGCAAAAAGAGGACGTGACGCACCTGCTTCCGATGGGCGAGCGCACGATTCAGGCGCGCGTGACGCCGCTGATGGGCGAGGATCAGGTGATCGCGGGCGCGGTCGGCCTGTTCAGCGACGTGACCGAGTCCGAACGGCTGGAGCGTACCCGCCGCGATTATGTGGCCAACGTATCCCATGAGATGCGCACGCCGCTGACCGCCATGCGCGCACTGCTCGAGCCGCTGGGCGAGGGCATGGTGACCGACGAGACGGCGCGCCAGCGCTACTATTCGATCATGCTGCGCGAGACGCTGCGCCTGTCGCGGCTGATTGACGACCTGATGGAGCTGTCGCGGCTGCAGAGCGGCAAGCTGATGATGACCATGCAGCTGGTGTCCATGCGCGACATCGTCGCGGAATTGTCTGGGAAATATAGCGCCATTGCCGATGACCACGCGCTCACGTTTGAGGCGCGGGTGCCGGACTGCCCCATGGTGCTGACCAATGCTGACCGCCTCGAGCAGGTGCTCGTGATCCTCTTGGACAACGCGATGAAGTATACGCCCGAGGGCGGCCGCGTGACCATTGAGGCCAAATGGAACGACGCGCAGGTGACCATGTGCGTGCGCGATACCGGTATCGGCATAGACCCCAAGGATCAGCCCTATGTGTTCGATCGGTTCTATAAGGTCGATAAGGCGCATACCGGACTGGGTAGCGGACTTGGCCTGTCCATCGCGAGCGAGCTGCTCGGCCTCATGGGCGAAAAAATCTGGCTCGAAAGCCAGGAAAACAAAGGCACCGCGTTCTACTTCACCCTCCGCCGCGCGTAGCGCGGAGGCGAGGAGGAGGAGGAGACGAGGAGGCGGGGGGAACCGGGAGGCGGGAAGATAATTAAGGGGAGGCGGGGGGAACCAGGAGGCGGGAAGTATAGTAAGGGAGACGTGCCTCCGGCGGCCGGGGCGCTGCCCCTGGACCCCGCCAAGGAAGGTCCTTGGATGCCAGCGCGCC
>JAVXNW010000108.1:0-7776 GCA_036645575.1 Clostridia bacterium
CAAACATGAATGGCTTGGAAGCCACGCAAGCCATCCGCGCCCCGCAGCGCGAGGATGCGAAAAGCACGCCCATCGTTGCTTTGACCGCAAACGCCTATGCAGAGGATATCAGCAATGCCATGGCTGCTGGGATGAACGCCCACCTTGCCAAGCCCATTGAACCCGCCCAAATGGTTGCGACTATCGCGCAGGTGTTTGCCGCATCCTAAGTGCATATTTGTGCCAACCCATACAGACTGGATGGAGAACAACGTGGAAGAATAAACCCAAGGAATGCTCAGAAAGGCGGCTGAGCATGATTATGACGCTGCATGACATTGGCTTTACCAATGCGGACGTGAAGGCATAAGCAAAAACCGCGCCCCCTGTGTGCACAAGTAATGTCAATGGAAAAACGATAGCCCCCTTATTCAAAAACGATAGCTTTCCAATCGTTCTCGAATAGCCCCTAATTTGCATCCCCTACTATCCATCACAAGCTATCGTTTGTTTGTATCAATAGTTTCATGCAGATACATATTTCAACTGGGCAGTTGATAGAATGAGAGCCGTCTAAAAATGACGGATCTTGTTCTGTTTTTCGGCAAAACAGGGGGAAATAGGTTGAATTACGCCATTGAAACGGATTATGCGCTTGCGTATCCGTTATTTATTCAGCTACGAGCTTGCCTGCGTCCGCCTCAGTTCGCACGCGGCGATCAAAGATCAGCTATTCAGCCGTGACGCACCCAGTCTCGACAGCGCGCGCTATGGCGACAGCGCCGCAGTGACTGCGCAGTGCGTAGAGTTAACCTGCAATCCGCATTAAGCGGGCGATTTGGCATTCGAATCAAACTTTGGGTGGATTACAAATCATTCCAATGCTGGTATAATGACTGCCATACTCAAACGCTCGGGGAAGGGGGCTTACGAATGCGTCAAAGAACTGACATCATCATCCCGCCGGCGCTCGAGCAGGCGTTTTCGAGTGCGTGGGACGAGTGCCGCGTGATTTTATTCAGCGCGCCCTGCGGCTTTGGCAAAAGCGCGACGGCGGACATCCTTTTGCAGGGGCATATGGTCTTCCGCGCCGATGGGGCGGAAGAAGCCTCCCTCGCGCGCCCGATCGCCAGCAGCTGCGGCGTAGTGCTGGTGGATAATTTGCAGGCGCTATATAGCCCCGCGCGCCAGCAGGCGCTGTGCGATGCGATCCGCGCCCGGCGCGATTTGCGCTTTGTGCTGCTCAGTCGGGGTCGCCTTCCGGGCTATCTGATGCCCTTCCAGCTCGCGGGCACGTTGCGCGTGCTGGAAGGACCGCTGTTTTTGCTGGATCGCGCGAGCAGTCAAAAATTGCTCGCGGCGGGTGGCGCAAGCGTCGCCCCGGACGAGGTGGCCACCATCCACGAGGACACGCGCGGCTATCCGGTCGCGCTCGCATTGCTGCTGCGCCAAATGCGGCAAAGCGGCGGCTATTCCCCGTCGGTGCTGGGCGCGGCGAAGCGCGACCTGTTCGTCTATTTTGACCAAAGCGTCTTTCGCGGCCTGTCAGCGCCGCTTCGTTCGCTGCTGATGTGCCTTGCGCTCTTTGAGCCGTTCCACGCTGATCTTGCGCGCATGCTCAGCGGCGATGCCCGCGCGGGGGAACTGCTCGAGCAACTCTTGGCGGACACCACAATGATCCTGTACGCGGGCGAGGCTTCGTATCGCTTCTGGCCGGCTTTCCGCGCGTTTCTTTTGTGGGAGCGGGAGCGGCTGCTCCCCGGTGACGATGCGCCCGCGCTCTACGCCCGCGCGGCGCTGTATTATGAGCTGCACGGCGAGTATGACCGCGCGCTTGATTGCTACGCCCAAGCGGGCGAGCACCGCAAGGTGTCGGCGCTGCTCGAGCGGAACGCCCAGCAACACCCCGGCTCCGGCCATTACTACGAAATGGAGCGGTACTACTACGCCATCCCGGAGCCGGAGGTTCGCCGCTCCCCCTCGCTCATGTGTGCCATGAGCATGCTCTGCGCCATGAATATGGACTTTGACACCTCCGATGGTTGGTACGCGGCGCTCGCCGACTACCTGTCGACGTTCAAGAAAAGCGACGCGGAATATCGCATTGCGCGGGAGAAGATCGCGTATCTGGATATTGCGCTGCCCCAGCGCCCAAGCCAAGGGTTGATCGAGCGAATCAAAAGCGTGTTCCGCGCGTTCCTGGACGGGCAGCTCACGCCCCCCGCGTTCTCCGTCACCAGCACGCTGCCCAGCGTCATGAACGGCGGCAAGGATTTTTGCGCGTGGAGCGCGAAGGACGACCTGCTCTATCACACCATGCGCGCGAGCGTGGAGGGCATCTTGGGCAAGGACGGCGTGGGGCTTGCGGATCTGGCCATATGCGAGAGCAAGTTTGAAAAGGGCAAGGATGTCGCCCCGCAAATGCTGACGCTGATGGGGCGGCTGGGCGAAATTCAGGCACGGGGCACGCCGGACATCGAGTTCGCCGTGATGGGACTGTGGGTGCGGATGCAAACCATGCGGGGCAAGGCCGCCGAAGCGCTCAAAATGTTGGAAAGCCTGCGCGACAAATATGCCCAGACCGGCCAGGGCCGCTTCCTGCCCAATCTCGACGCCCTGCGCTGCCGCATCTGGCTGCGGCTGGGCAACGCGAACGCCGCGCAAAGGTGGCTGAGCGCGAGCGCGCCAAGGGATGAGGCGAAGCTGCGCACGATGTGGCGCTATCAGTACCTTACCCGGGCGATGGCGCAAATCGCGAACAACCGCTGCGACGAGGCGCTGCTGGTGCTTGCACGCCTGCTGCCCTATTGCGAGCGCTGCGGGCGCGTCATGGACGGCGTGTATATCCGCGTGCTGATGGCGATCTGCCTGTTCGCCCTGAAGGACGAGGGATGGAAGGCGTCCCTGTGCGCGGCGCTCGACGTTTGCCACTTCTACGCCTTTATCACGCCCATCGCCCAGCACGGCGCGGCGGTGCTGCCCCTGCTTCCGGCGTGCGGCTGGCAGGGGGACGCGGCGTATCTGGCAAAACTGACCAGCGCCACGCGCGCGCAGGCGGTCCATTATCCGAATTTTCTTTCCCGCCCCGCCGCGCAGACACAGCCGCTCTCTGCGGCGGAGACGCAGGTGCTCAAGCTCTTGTGCCACAACAAGAGCAACGCCGAGATCGCCGAAACGTTGGGCGTCAAAGTTTGCACCGTCAAGACCCATGTAAACCGCATCTTGGCCAAGCTGGGCGCAAAACGGCGAAGCGAGGCACGCGAGATCGCCCAGCGTCTGGGGCTTTTTCGCGAAGAATAGCGCGCCTAGCGTGGGCGTCGCCGGCTAACATCAGGGCGGGCTTCGCGCCGGATCGGTCAATGAGACACATCAATATACGCGGAGGAGGACATCTCTATGTCAAACACAAAAAAGGTCAAATCAGCGCGCGCCTTACGGCTTTTCGCCACACTGCTTGCGCTGTGCGCAGCCTGCCTGGCGCTGCAAATTGGGGCGCTGGCGCTGGCGGAAGCCCCGCCAACCCAAGGCGCAGGGACAAAAGAAGATCCCTACCGGATTGGAACGGCGCAAACGCTCTATGATTTTGCCCAATGGTACAATTCGCTGGATTTTGGGGGGAGCAATCTCGCCAATGTTTCGGTTGGGGAAATATACGTGCGGCTAACCGCCGACATCGACCTGAACCCGGGGTTTACCTTTGCGAAAGGTGGCTACACCGGGAATGGCACGCCCGTGCAATGGACGCCAATCGGCGTGAGCGTGACAGAACCACACGCATTTTGGGGCGTATTTGACGGCAACGGACATTCGATCAGCGGCGTGTACATCAACGAAACAAGCGATACGGGCGCAACCGGAGCCACCGGCTTATTCCGCTATGTGGACAGCTACAATTTGACCGGAACCGTTAAAAACCTCACGATAAAAAATTCGTACATCGGCAGCAAGAGTCACGTAACTGGCAGCGTGGCGGGCGTGAATTGCGGCACGGTTGAAAACTGCAAATCCAGCGCATTTGTCCGGGTAGACGCTCAGCAGGGCGCGGTTGGCGGCATCGGCGGCGTCGTTGGGAGCAATAACAATTATTGGGCCGTTACGAAAAACTGTACCTTTACGGGCGACGTGACGGCAAGTGGGGCAGCGCCCTATGTGGGCGGCATTGTCGGGCAAAATTTTAAGGGATATGTGAAGCGCTGCGCGAATAGCGGTTCGGTCACCGCATCGGTCGATAAAGTCGGCGGCATCGTTGGCTCAAACATTCCGCTGAATACGAGCGATAACGACAAGAAGTATGGTGAAAAAGCCTTCGACGGCAAAGTGCTGGACTGCGTAAACACGGGCAGCATCACCGGAACAGATGCGGTGGGCGGCATCGTCGGCTATAGCGAAATCTGGAGGACGGAACTGGTACCCGGCGAAATCGCCCGTTGTGAAAATTCCGGTCGCGTTACCGCCACCGATGCGAAGGGTCCGGCGGGTGGCATTGTCGGGTATTGCAACGATACAGACGTCACAAACTGCAACAACTACGCGAACGTCGGCGGCGGCGAGTCTTCCGTTCGCGGCGGCATTGTCGGGGCGTTTCATGGGAAAGCGATTGATGCATGCTGGTACTCACAGGCGGAAAATATCAATAGCGGACTGGCGATCGTCGGCTGGAAAGCTGAGAACGCCCAAGCGCCAACCAACAGCGGCGCGCTGTCAATTCTCGAACCGCCAACGGACGTAACCGCGACGCCCGGGGATCGACAGGTCGCGCTAAGCTGGACTGCTCCTTCAAATTCCGGAGGCGCGGAAATCACCGGATACAAAGTGGCATACAATACGGTTGACACCGCGCCCATGCAGCGCGAGGACTGGGTGGAAACCGGAACCGCCGACGTCCAATATACCGTGACCGGCTTAAAAAACGGCGTGCCCTATTATTTCTGGGTAAAGGCCGTCAATCAACAGATTGACAGCGCGGCAAGCGCGTCCGCGTCCGCTACGCCCGTAGGCGCAGCCGCGGAGGTGAGCATTGGCGACGCGACGACGTCGTACACATCCTTTGCGGACGCGTGGAACGCGGCGGTTGCCGGAAGTTCAAGCACCACCGCCACGGTCAAGCTGCTGGACAACTGGACGGCGACCATGCCCAGCGGTAGCACCACCACCTCCTTTGGAACCGGCGCGGGCTTCGGCGACGGCACAGCGGAAAGCACCGGCTATATCCTCGTCCCCAGCGAAAAAACCATCATCCTCGACCTAAACGGACAGACCATCGACCGGGGACTGACAAGTGCAGTGGAATACGGCAACGTCATCACCGTCAGCGGCAACCTGACGCTCAAGGATACCAGCGCGGGCAAAAAGGGCACGATCACCGGCGGGAATAACTCCGACGGCGGCGGGGTATACGTAGCGGGTGAGGATTCTGCCGGTGGCACGTTCACGATGGAGGGCGGAAGCATTGCGGGCAATACCGCTGGCATCGGTGGCGGGGTGTACGTAGATGGCACGTTCAACGTCTCCGGCGCGGCAAAGGTGAGCGGAAACACCGAAACAATGAGTGGCGTGAGCGCGGCGTGCAACGTCTACCTGAACGCCGGAAAGACCATCACGGTTGTGGGTGAGCTGACGGGGAACGCTTCGATCAGCGTGACCACCGGGGTACCCCTTTCAGCAGAAAACCCCACTGTCGCCATTACGGGAGAAAGCGACAAGGATTACAGCCAGTATTTCCGATCTGATGGGCACAATTGCGTCGTAATCAACAAAAAATCAGGTGAGGCGCAGGTGGTATCCCTGAGTCTGGCGCACACGGTGACCTATCAGCTCACCAACCTAACGTCCAGCAATCAGGACAACGCGGCGTATAACGAGGATTATACCACCACGCTTACGCCAAATTCGGGCTATACGCTGCCGGGGACGGTCGAGGTCACGGTGGATGGTACGGCATTGACCGCCGGAACGGAATACACATATGTTGGCGGCGTGATCAACCTATTGGGAAAGAAGGTCGACGGCGCGATCACCATCACGGCGGCGGGCGTCCCCTATACGCCGCCCGCGCCGCCCACGGCGGCTTACGTGGTGGACGAGCAGGGC
The DNA here is from genome assembly GCA_036645575.1 of Clostridia bacterium. Lineage (GTDB taxonomy): Bacteria > Bacillota > Clostridia > Christensenellales > Aristaeellaceae > JAVXNW01. Next base: position 6,070 of record JAVXNW010000108.1, read on the forward strand.
AACCGCACGGCGCATGAGTCGCTTGCGCAGGCACTGGACGCGGCAAAGGCCGGGCAGGGCGTGGAGATGAACACCGATCAGGCGGCGGGCGAAGTGACCGTCGGATCGGGCGTGTCGCTCAACCTAAACGGCTACGACCTGACGGCAGACAAGGTGACGCTCGCAGAGGGCGCGCGGCTGGTGATTGGCGACGGGCAGCGCGTGCAGGTCGGCGACGCCCCCGCGCAGGCGGGGAGCCACATTGCCCAATGGCTGCACGGCGGAAGACATAGATCTGATGAAGTTGCTGATTCCCAAGGCTTACGATCTGAACCGTTCGGCCATTCGACCGGATGTCCGCATCCGGCACGCGTGGTATATTGAGCACAAAAACCCGCTTGGGAGTTGCCCGGATTATATGCTGCTTGAGGCGCTGACGCCCACGCGCATCGGCAATGTCGATGATTCTTCGACGAGCTGGGCCGACTATGAAGACAAGGTCGCTTTGCCCGAGGCGCTGGCGGAGAAGGTGGATTCGGTCGTAGACTTGATGCAGATATGATGTGTTTCGCTCACAGCCCAAAGAATGGATTCTCCGCTCAGCCTTACGCCGCGCACATACGCGGCGTAAGCGCGTTGGCGGCACGATACGCGGCGGAAGCGGGAAAATATGCCGAATGGGATCGCGAACTTCTTTTGTGCGCGGCGAAAAACGCAGCGGATCGGCACGATTTGGGCAAGCTCGACGGCAAAAACCAAAACGTGTTGAGCGGTGAAACCGCGGCTAGGATCTTGCCTGTAAACCATGTTGACGCCGGAGCGGCGCATTTTCTGCGGGATGCTAGTTTTTCGCCACTATGCGCCGCCGTGATTCAAGCACACCACATTGGCTTTCCGGATTTTTCGGTGGAGGCAAACAAAGGCGACCTGGCTTTCCGTGACCGGAAAATCGCCTCTTATGTGGATGCGGAATTGCCGGTGCTCGAGGTGATTCACAAGAAGCTCGTTGGCGAATCCGTCGCCGCGCCGGGAGATGAAACCATCCATGGAGATCCCTCGGTGTTCTTGCGTATGCTCCTGTCCTGCCTTACAGATGCCGATCATACTGACGCCGCCCTGCACTATGGCAAGTATCCAGCTGTGGACGAAAGGGTGCCATTGAGGCCCGAGGAGCGACTTGCCCGTTTGGATGTATATGTGGCGCAGTTGCAACAAGCGAATCCCGCCAGCGACCGGAACGCCTTACGGCAAGAAATGTACACGGCTTGCCGGAATGCCAATATACCGATCAATATCGCTTCCTGCGACGGCCCTGTCGGCATCGGCAAGACGCTGGCGCTGATGGCGCATCTGCTAGCGCAGGCAAAACGGCGTGGCCTGCGGCGCATTTTCGTTGTTTTGCCCTTTACAAACATCATTAGACAGTCGGTCGAAACCTATCGCAAGGCACTGACGCTGCCGGGCGAGAACGCTGAGAACGTGGTGGCGGAACTGCATTACCGCGTTGATTTTGAAAGTGAGGAAGTTAGGCATTTGACCGCGCTTTGGCGGGCTCCAATCGTCGTAACCACAGCGGCGGCATTCTTTGAAACCCTCTCTTCCAATTCTCCCGCGACGCTGCGGCGCCTGCACGAGTTACCGGGCAGCGCTATTTTTGTCGACGAGTCGCACGCCGCACTGCCTGCCAGCCTTTTGCCGCTTGCGTGGCGGTGGATCAAGACGCTATCC
>JAVXNW010000109.1:0-7652 GCA_036645575.1 Clostridia bacterium
GTCGTCGCGCGCCACGCCCACGCCCAGCTGCTCATCGGCCGCCAACTACACACCGACGCCTTCGTCCGCCAGTACCTCGCGATCCTCTGCGGCGTGCCTGATCCCCCATCTGGCGTCGTCGATCTGCCCATTCGCAAATCGGACGGACCCACCGTGCGCCGCGAGGTGCATCCCGACGGAAAACCCGCCCGCACGCACTACCGCGTCCTCGCGGTATCGGGCGCGCACGCCCTCGTCCAATTGCAATTGGAGACCGGGCGCACCCATCAGATCCGCGTTCACATGGCGGCGATCGGCTGCCCGGTCTTTGGCGATTTCCTATACGGCCGGGAGAGTGAGTTGCTCCCCCGACGCTTTGCGCTCCACTGCGCGCACTTGGCCCTCGATCACCCCACGACCGGCGCGCGCCTCACCTTCGATGCGCCCCTGCCGCCCGAGCTTCAAGCGATCCTCAATAGATGATCACCGTGAACCCCGGATCGGTGTGCTTCAAATGGCGCTCAAGCCACTTGACCATAGCGGAACTACACCCGGGATTTTGCGGGGCGGAGATGGTGGAAATGCAGCCGCCAGCGTCGCGGGATTTCCAATTGATTCTAGGCAAAGAGTCACCCTAAATATTAACACATCGCCAACTTCGGAAATATATGGAAAGATTCACCGAAACCGCCTTTCCATTATGCGCATAATTTACGATAATAGACAAAAACAGGAGGATCGAAAATGGCGTTGGATTTGGGCGGCGCGCGGCACTGGGCGCGCGCGTTGCAGCTTGAAGCCGCTGGAACGGGCAGCACATGCCTCGATGCCACGATGGGCAACGGAGGCGATACGGAGGCGCTCTGCCGCCTTGTAGGCCCATCCGGGCGGGTATACGCCTTCGATGTGCAGCCCGAGGCGCTCGAAAGCACCCGGGCGCGGCTGGCGGCGCAGGGTTTTGCTGAGCGCGCCCAGCTGTTCCTGCTGGGGCATGAGCACATGGCCGAGGTGGTGCGCGAGCCGCTCGACCTGATCGTCTTCAACCTGGGCTGGCTGCCCGGCGTCCCGGACAAGACGCTGACCACGCGCGCGCAGACCACCTTGCAGGCGCTCGCCGCCGCGCAGTCCCTGCTAAAGAAGGGCGGCCTCGTGACGGTGTGCGCCTATCCCGGCCACGACGAGGGCGCGCGCGAGCTGGCTTGCCTCCTCGATTGGGCTGCTGCGCTCGACGCGAGAACATGGCAGGTGGTCGTCAAGCGCTACTGGAACCAGCCCCCGCAGGCGCCCGTGCTGATCGCGCTACAGCGCATCAAGTGAAAGCCACCCGCCGCGCTTACCCCGCGGGCACCCCTATTCCACGGGATGATTGTTAAGAAACGGATACGCTATTGACATTTGATGCGCGTCTGGTATATAATAACGCCTGTCAGTTCGAAAACATACGGGTTCGAAATTTGACGCAATCCGGCGAAACGCAGTCGCAGCCAGCAAGCTGGCGTAGCTCAATTGGCAGAGCAGCTGATTTGTAATCAGCAGGTTGCGGGTTCAAGTCCCATCGCCAGCTCCACTTCTTTTGAACTGGTAGAGGGCGCGAGGCGTTTTCATGGATCGCGATATGGATGGGTTCCCGAGCGGCCAAAGGGAGCAGACTGTAAATCTGCCGTCTCAGACTTCGGTGGTTCGAATCCACCCCCATCCACCACATGCGGGAATGGCGGAATTGGCAGACGCGCTAGATTCAGGTTCTAGTGAGCAATACGCTCATGCAGGTTCAAGTCCTGTTTCCCGCACCAAGCCTCGATCCGGAAGGATCGGGGCTTTTTCATGGAAATTTTTCGTGCATGAGCCTTTTTGCGCAAGGCGATGGGGAGGAGGTTACCGATGAAGATTGCCGTCATGGGCTACAGCGGAAGCGGGAAATCCACCTTGGCCAAGTGGTTGGGCGCGCGCGAGCACCTTCCGGTGCTCTATTTGGACACGGTGCAGTTTCTGCCCAATTGGCAGGAGCGAAACCGGGAGGCCGCGCGCGCCATGGTAGCTGAATTTATGCGCGGGGACGACTGGGTCATCGATGGCAACTACCCGGCTTTTTTTGAGCAGGAGCGATTGGCACAGGCCGACCACATCGTCTATTTGAATTTCTCCCGGTGCGCCTGCCTCATTCGCGCGCTGCGCAGGTATCGCGCCTGCCGCAACACCACCCGCGAGAGCATGGCGGCAGGGTGCGCGGAGAAATTCGATTGGGAATTTGCGCGCTGGATACTGCATGACGGCCGCACAAAGCGCCGCCGCGCGCACAATGCGGACATTGCGAGGCAATACAAAGACAAGTGCGTCGTGCTCAAAAACCAAAGGCAGCTGGATCAATTCATGCAGGCTCCCTTTCAAAAAGGCTCATTCACCCCAAAGTGACACCGGGCCGCGCGCCCGGTGCTCGTTTCATCTACACACAAAATTTTATCATTTCGCGAATGCACCTATCTTTTTGCGCGAGGTTTGTGCTATAATGATAGCATCATCGGATGAAGTGCGCATTTGCCGCGATATTGCGGCTTGAAACGCCATCGGCGCACCGAAACCGCAAGACAAAGGAGGCGATACGGTGGACGCGTACATTGCGCATCGCCGTGAATCGGACGGCGCGGAGCAAAGCATTTTAGCGCATCTCACAAACACCGCCCAGCGGGCGCGGGCGTTCGCCGCCGCGTTTGGCGCGGGCGACGCGGGTGATCGCTGTGGAAGGCTCCACGATTTGGGCAAATATTCGGCGGCCTTCCAGCGGCGCATTCGGGGCAGCAAGGAAAGGACCGACCATGCCACGGCCGGCGCCCAAGAGGCGGCAAAGCTAAATGATCTGTTTGCCGCATTTTGCATTGCGGGGCACCACGGCGGTCTGCCGGACGGCGGAAGCAAGGTAGACGGGATCGACAGCCCCACGCTCAGGGGCCGACTAAAGCGGCCATTGGAGGACTATTCCCCATGGTTGCTCGAGGGAACAAGGCCATCGGCGCAAGGTTGCATGGCGGTAAATGGGTTTGCAGATTGCTTTTTTATTCGGATGCTGTTTTCCTGTCTGGTCGACGCCGATTTTTTGGACACCGAACAATTTATGCGCCCCGATGGCGTGACACGCGGCGACTACTTGCCGCTTCAGGCGCTGCTCAAGCGGCTGGAATGCCATGTGGCGGCGTGGTTTCCGCCCAGCGGAGCGCTCAACCGGATGCGCTGCGACGTGCTGCGCGCGTGTCTGGAAAAAGGGGCGGACGCCCCCGGACTGTTTAAGCTCACCGTCCCAACCGGCGGCGGCAAGACCGTCAGCTCCGCGGCATTTGCGCTGCGTCACGCCGTGGCGCATCAGAAAAAACGGGTGATCTATGTCATCCCCTATGTGAGCATCATCGAACAGACGGTCAGCGTCTTCCGCGAGATTTTCGGGGAGGCGCAGGTGGTGGCGCATTATGCCGGCACAATGCCAAGCGAGGGCGATGACGCGGTGACATCTTCCGAAATCGCCCGCCGACTGGCCACGGAAAACTGGGATGCGCCGATCATTGTCACCACCGCAGTTCAATTTTTCGAGTCCCTCTTTGCCAATCAAACCGCCCGCTGCCGAAAGCTCCACAATATTGTAGACAGTGTGGTGATTTTTGACGAGGCGCAGATGCTGCCCGTCCCCTACCTGCGGCCGTGCCTTGCCGCCATCGGGGAGTTGGTGCGCCGCTACGGCGTCACGGCGGTTCTCTTAAGCGCCACCCAGCCTGCGCTGGATGCGCTGCTGGCGGAATTTTTGCCGGAGCAAGTGGCTTTGGGGCAAGTGATTCCGGAGCTTTGTCCCAATGGGGCGGAAATATTCGCAAAATTTCGCCGGGTGCGCTATGAGGCGCTTGGCACCATCTCCGTTGAGGCGCTGGCGGAGCGCCTTGGGAAGGCGGAGGAAGTGCTTTGCATTGTGAACCGCCGTCAGGATGCGCAGGATATTTTTGCGAGGCTTCCCCCGGAGGGCGCCTTCTGCCTGACCACCCTGATGACCCCCGCGCATCGGCAGCGCACGCTTGCAACCATCCGCAAGCGCCTCGCGGACGGCCTGCCCTGCCGCACCGTGGCAACCAGCCTCATCGAGGCGGGCGTCGATGTGGATTTCCCGACCGTCTATCGGGCGGAAAGCGGGCTGGATTCCTTGGCGCAGGCCGCCGGGCGCTGCAACCGGGAGAACAAGCGGCCGGTCGAGACCAGTGTGGTGTACGCCTTCCGCATGGAGCAGGCGGCGCCCACCATGCTGGCGCAGAATATTGCCGCCGCGAAGATGGCGCTTGAGATGGGCGGATTGCCCGACGCGCCGGAAACGCAAAAGGCCTATTTTGAGGCGCTGTTTCGCTTTAAGGGTCAGGCGGCACTGGATCAAAAGCAAATCCTCCCCGCGCTGGAAGGCAAATCGCACGCTGGATTATTTCCCTTTGCGGCGGTGGCCGCTGCCTTTAAGCTGATCGAGACCGACGCCGTCACGCTGTACATTCCCCAAGGGAAGGGCGCGGCGCTGGTGGAGGCGCTTGGGCAAAACGGCCCCTCCCGCGACCTGCTCAGACAGCTGGGCCCCTATGGCGTCACCTGCTACCCGGCGCATCTCAAGGCGCTGCTGGCCACCGGGGGCGCGGAAGAAATCGGTAACGGCCTGTTTGCCTTGCGGGATGAGCGCCTTTACAGCGAGCAGATCGGCTTAACGTTGGCGGAGCAAGCGGGTCAGGGGTTTATTTTATGATGCGCAGGCTAGGGAACCGCTGAATCAATCCCGCGCGCGCTGGCGGCGGCGTTCTTTTATCCAATCAAGACAAGAAAGGGGCGATGCCTATGTCGATTAAGGTAGAGGTCTGGGGGGATTACGCCTGCTTCTCCCGGCCGGAGATGAAGGTGGAGCGGGTATCCTACGATGTGATGACCCCATCGGCGGCTCGGGGGATTTTGGATGCCATCTATTGGCACCCGGGGCTTGCGTGGCACATCGACAAAATTCACGTGATGAACCCCATTGCCTTCACGAATATTCGCCGCAACGAAGTGTCCGCCAAGCTCCCGGCAACATTGGTCAAGAAGGCCATGCTGGGCGGGAAAGCCCCATTGGAGCTGATCGCGTCCGACGCCATTGCCCAGCGGGCCGCCATGGTGCTGCGGGATGTGCGCTATGTCATCGAGGCGCACTTTACCCTCACGGAGAAAGCGGGGCCAAGTGACAACGCGGGAAAATTTCAAGACACGATGCGGCGTCGCTTGGCGCGCGGCCAGTGTTTTTCGCAGCCGGTACTGGGCTGCCGCGAATTTCCCGCCAATTTCCGCGCATACCAAGGGGATCATGTTCCCACCGCCTACCCCGACGGCGTCCGGGATTTGGGCTACATGCTCTACGACATGGATTTTTCCAATCCCAAGGACATTCAGCCCATGTTCTTTCGCGCAAGCCTTGAAAATGGCGTGCTGGACATGGCACATTGTGAGGTGGTTCGATGATTTTGCAGTCGCTTTACGCCTATTATCAGGCGCTTGTCGCCAAGGGGGAAATTGACCGGCCGGGCTGGGTGCCGAGCAAAATCTCCTATGGCCTGCGACTTAATGCCGACGGAAAGCTCCTGCAGGTGATTCCGCTGAAGGTTCCGGATGAGGCCGGGAAAAAGCTGGTTCCCCAGTCGATGGCGCTGCCCGCGCCGGTAACGCTCACTTCGAACGTGGCCCCCAATTTCCTCTGGGGCGACGCCACCTATTTTCTGGGATTGGACAGCAAGGGAAAGCCTGCGCGGGCACTGCGATGCTTTGAGGCCTGTCGCGACCATCACCTTGCGTTCTTGCAGGCGGTGGACAGCCCCGCCGCCCGCGCCATCTGTGGCTTTTTTGAGACATGGGACCCTCGCGCTTCGGCCAATCATCCGCTGCTGAGCGATTGCCGCAAGGATTTGGCCGCCGGTGGCAACCTGATTTTCATGCTGAACCTTGCCTATGCACATGATGAGGACGCCCTTCGCGCCGTGTGGCAGAAGCACTACGATACCCTGGACAAGGGCGCTCAAATGCAGTGCCTGGTCACCGGGGAGATGGCCGTTCCCGCCACGCTGCACCCGTCCATCAAAGGGGTTCGCGGCGCTCAATCCAAAAAAGGGCCCTTGGTGGCGTTTAATGAAAACGCATTTGAGTCTTATAACCGGGAGCAGGGCGCCAATGCGCCGGTCAGCGAGTCGGCGGCCTTCGCCTACAGCGCCGCGCTGAACCAATTGTTGGACGGCGAGCACGCCCAGAAGATCGGAGACGCCACGGCGGTGTGCTGGTCCGATGGGGGAGAGCGCACCTACCAAGCGGCTTTCGACAGCTTTTTGACCGACGCGACGGAGCCGAATTCGGGCGGAACCTTCGACAAAGGCGATATTGCCCGCATATTCCACGCCATTTCCCGAGGGGAGGCCATCGACTGGTCCATGCTGGCGCTTTCGCCGGACGTGCCGTTTTTCGTGCTGGGGCTTTCCCCCAACGTCGGGCGGCTCTCCGTCCGCTTCTTTTTGCGGGACAGCTTTGGCGCGATGCTGGAGCATCTGCGGGCGCACTACGAGCGGCTGCGGATTGTAAAGTCCGCAAAGGACTCGCGGGAAACCCTCTCCATCCGGCAGCTTTTAGAGGAGACGGTGAACCCAAATTCAAGGGATCAGACGCCGTCGCCTCAAATGGCGGGGGATGTGCTGCGCGCCATTCTGACCGGAAGCGATTATCCCGCGACGCTCTACAATGCCGTTGAGCTGCGCATTCGCGCCGAGCGGGAGATTACAAGGGGGCGCGCGGCGATCATCAAGGCATATCTACTCAAGAAATACAGGACAAAATACGAGGAGGTAGCCACTGTGGATCTAAACGAGCAGACCACTTATCAGCCCTATGTATTGGGGCGGCTGTTCTCTGTGCTGGAGGCCATCCAGCAGGCCGCAAACCCCGACATCAACACCACCATTCGGGACAAGTTTTTCTCCTCCGCCTGCGCGACGCCCATGGTCGTCTTTCCCCATCTGATTGACCTAGCGAATAAGCACCTGCGCAAGCTGAACGTCGGCTCCTCGATTTACTATGAGAAGCAATTGCTCGCGCTGACCGACAAGCTCACCAAGAGCTATCCCAAACACCACACACTCGAGGATCAGGGCATTTTCCAGCTTGGCTATTACCATCAAAACCAGAAGCGCTATGAACCCAAAAAGAAAGAGGAGGAGAACGAGCATGTATAATCCCATTCAGCACCGCTATGAATTTGCCATTTTGTTCGACGTGGAAAACGGCAACCCCAACGGCGACCCCGACGCGGGCAATATGCCCCGCATTGACCCGGAAACCAACTTGGGCTTGGTGACCGACGTCTGCCTCAAACGGAAAATCCGCAACTATGTGGAAACGGTAAAAGAGGGCGCGACCGGCTACCGCATCTATATCAAGGATCAAGTGCCCCTCAACCGCACCGATGCCGAGGCCTATACCGCCCTTGCGGTGGACGTGAATGCCGTGAAGGCGGCGAAAAAAGATGATCCCGAATTGGACCGCAAGCTGCGGGACTTCATGTGCGACAATTTCTTCGATGTTCGCACCTTTGGCGCGGTGATGACCACCTTTGTGAAGGCAGCGCTCAACTGCGGGCAGGTGCGCGGCCCCGTCCA
>JAVXNW010000110.1:0-7440 GCA_036645575.1 Clostridia bacterium
GCCCCCCTGAACCCCCGCAGCCCACCGCCCCCATCAGCGCTCACGCGGATGGGGTTGCCAACGCGCGCCAAATGTGCTATCCTACCCTACGAGGTGAAGCCTATGCCGTCCCTTCTCATCGTCCTCTCCATTCTCGCCTTTCTCCTCGCTTCGCGCGTGCTCGCCCGCAAAATCACCGCGCGCAATGCCTGCGCGGCCGTCCGCGCACAGTGGGGGCACGCCCCCAGCGAATCGCTCGACGCCGAATCGCTCTTGGACGTCGCGCGCTATTGGCGCGAAAAACAGGCCGCGCACCTTGACGCGTGCAGCGTAGATGACATCACTTGGAACGACCTGGGCATGGACGCGGTCTTTCAAAAACTCAACCATACGCACGCTAGCGTCGGCGCGGAGGCGCTCTACGCCATGCTCCGCGACGTCGGCACGCCCGATACGGCCCTTGCGCTGCGCGGAAAATGGATCGCGTGGCTCGCGGCGCACACGCCCGCCCGGGAACAGGCGCAGGGCGCGCTGCACGCGCTCGGGCGCACCCGCTTTCACGGCGCTTATCCCTATTTGTTTAACCCCCAATACCGCGCGCCGCGCCGCGCCTATCCCTTTTTCGTGCTCGCCGCGCTGCCCCTTGTCCTGACCGCGCTCGGCTTTATCTGGCCTGCCTGCTTTTTTATGCTGCCCATCAGCTTCCTCGTAAACGCGCTCGTCTACTACCGCACCCACACCCTGTGGAAAAGCGAGCAGTCCGCAATCCGCCACTTGGCCGCAGTGCTCCACTGCGCAAATCGCTTGAGCACACTCAAACTGCCCGGCATGGCCGACTGGCTGGACGAGGTGCGCCCGCTGTGCGCGCTTCTCAAGCCCATTGCACGCTGGAACGCGCTCTACGCCATGCAGCGCACAAGCGAGATGGACTTTCTGACCGATTACCTGCGCATCATGCTGCAACTGGACATGATCAGCTTGACCCGGCTGTCGCGGTTTTTGAGCGGGCACGCGCAGGCGGTCGCGCGCCTGTACGCGCTGGTCGGCGAATTGGACGCGTGCTGCGCCGTCGCATCGGTGCGCACCGCGAACCCGCAATGCGTCGCGCCCGAATTTTGCGCATCGCGCACGGTCACCGCGGTCGGCCTTGCGCATCCACTGGTGCGCAAGCCGGTCAAAAACGACCTCATCTGGTCGCAAAACGCGCTGATCACCGGCTCAAACGCGTCGGGCAAATCCACCTTTATCAAGGCCATGGCGGTCAATGCGATCTTGGCGCAGAGCGTCCTCACCTGCTGGGCGGATAAATTCGTCATGCCGCGCGCGCAGGTGATGAGCTCCATGGCGCTCAGGGACGACCTGGCGAGCGGGGAGAGCTATTTCATTGTGGAGGTGCGCAGCCTCCGGCGCATTGTGGGCGCGATCGGGCCGGCGCTCCCGACGCTCGTGTTCGTCGATGAGATCCTGCGCGGCACCAATACGGTGGAGCGCATCGCGACGTCGGCGGCACTGCTCAATTACCTGTGCGGATTAAACGCGCTTTTGATGGCCGCTACGCACGATATCGAGCTGACGTATCTTACGCCGGGCTACCTCCAGCGCCATTTTAGGGAGGAGATGACCGAGGCCGGCATGACCTTTCCCTATAAGCTGATGGATGGGCCGTGTACGACGCGCAACGCCATCAAGCTGCTTGACGTCATGGCCTTCCCAAGCGCCCTAATCCAGCAAGCCCGCGCGCTCGCCGAACGCTTCGACCAAAGCGGCCAGTGGCGCTGAGCAATCAGGGGGGTTGAAAATCTCAAGGGCAATATGCTATAATGGCCGCAGAGGGGGCGAAACGATGGAACAGATTTACTCCATAAGCGACATCATCCGGCGTGCCCTGCCCGTCTTTTTTCAAAACGCGGTTCTGTGCGCGGGCGTGTTCGGCTCCCACGCCAAGCAAACCGCCTCTCCGCGCAGCGATGTGGATTTCGTCATCGAGATGAGCGGCAGGCCGTCGCTCATCCGGCTTGGTCAACTAAAGGCGGATCTGGAGGCGGCGTTTGACCGGGAATGCGACGTGATCACCTTCAGCAGCCTAAACAGCGCCACCGGCGAGATGGCCGATGAAATCAGAAGGGGGTTGAAAATCGTCTATGGTCAACGTCAAATACCTCCTGCAAAGGATGCTTGAACACTGTACCGCGCTGCAAAGTGACGTGACGGGCTATTGCTTTGATTCCTTTTTGAGCGACAGCAAGACACAACGCGCCGCTTATGGGCGCATTGACCGATATTCTCTTAGCCATTCATGCCGGTAACGAGCCGGTAGAATACGAGAAGGACTGAAAATCTAGGGGCTGTTGCAGAAAGTAGCATCTGCAACAGTCCCTTTTAATTGCCTTGCCCGACGCGCGTGGGCGGGATTTTTCGGGCAGCGCTCCGCGCTATTCCGGCGGGAATTGGTCTTGCTCGCTGCGCGGGGGCGCGGCTTGGGCGATCACGTCCAAAAAGACCTGCGCGTATTTGTCGCACTTGTACTGACCCACGCCCGGCAGCGCCAGAAATTCAGCCTTGGTGCGCGGCCGCTTTTCCGCCATGACGCCAAGCGACGCGTCGGAAAACACCACATACGCGGGCACGCGCGCCGCGCCGGCCAGCTCCGCGCGCGCCTTTTTGAGCAGCGCCACAAGCGGCGCGTCCTGGGCGCGCGGGCACGGCGCCACGCGCTTGGGCTTGGCCGCCTTTTCGCGCTTCGCCGCCGCTTTTTCACGCTTCGGCGCGCGCGCCGCGCGCGAAACCGGCTGTGCGCGGCGGACTTCCGGCATTTCCTCGCCTTGACAGCGCGAACAGTTCCCGCACGGCGCGCCCGCCGCTTCGCCAAAGTAGTTCAGCATAAACACGCGCAGACAGTCCTTGATCGTCGCGTAAAAGGTCATCTGCTTGAGCTTTTCATACTCGCGCTGCTTAAGCTCGATCTGCTCGATCGGCGTGAGTTCCGGGTTCGGCGCGGAGTGCTCGATCAGGTACCTGCCCAGCATCACGTCTTGGCCGCTGTAGAGCAATATGCAGTCCGCCTTTTCGCCGTCGCGCCCGGCGCGCCCCGCCTCCTGATAGTACGCCTCGAGCGACCTTGGCATATTGTAGTGGATCACGTAGCCGACGTTGGACTTGTCGATGCCCATGCCGAACGCGTTTGTCGCCACCATCACCGAACTCCGGTCGAACTGAAAGTCGTCCTGGCTCTCCTGCCGCGCGCGCTCGTCCATGCCCGCATGGTATTTCGCGACCGGCAAGCCCTCATCCGCCAGCATATCGCACACCTTGTCCACCGCCTTGCGGGTGCCGCAGTAGACAATGCCGCTCTGCTGGGCGCGCGAAAGCACCAACTCCACCAGCAAGGCGTCGCGGTCTTGGGGCTTAAAGACCGCAAAGTGCAGGTTGGGTCGGTCGAGCGCGGTCGCCATGACGAGCGGCGCGCGAAGCTCCAGCCCCAGGACGATGTCGCGCTTGACCGCCGGCGTCGCGGTGGCGGTGAACGCGCTCACGACCGGGCGCACGCGCAGATTGCCGATGAACGCGGCGATCCTTCGGTAGCTCGGGCGAAAGTCCTGCCCCCACTGGGACACGCAGTGCGCCTCGTCGACCGTCACCATGGAGATGTCCGCTGCCATCGCAAAATCCAAAAAAGCATTGGTCTCGAGCCGCTCCGGCGCGACGTAGAGCACCTTGTAAGCGCCGCGCGCCGCGCGCGCCAGCGCGAGAACGGTCTGGCTCTGGGTGAGCGCGCTGTTGATGTAGCCCGCCGGAACGCCCGCCTGCTTGAGCGCCGCCACCTGATCGATCATGAGCGAGATGAGCGGGGAGATGACCAGCGTCATCCCGGGCAGCATGAGCGCCGGAAGTTCGTAGCAGATCGACTTGCCCGCGCCGGTCGGCATGACGCCCAATACGTCGCGCCCGGCCAGGATGGCGTCAATCAACGCCTCTTGGCCGGGCCGAAATTCGTCAAAGCCGAACGCGGCCTTGAGATAAGTGTACTTGTCCTGCGTGTGCGTCATTCAGGCTATGTCCTGACGATGTAGTCGGGCTTGCGCGGCTTGGGCGCGGGAATTTCGCCTTCGGCGTAGCCAATGACCAAGTGCCCAATGCCGACGAGGCTTCCGTGCACGCCCCATTTTTCCAGAAGCGCCTTGCCCTCGGGGCTGTCAAATTCCTCGCGCGCGCGGTGAATCCAGCAGGCGCCCAAGCCCAGCGCGTGCGCGGCCAGCATCATGTTGCCCAGCACCAGCGCCCCGTCCTCCACCGCAGTGGGGCGCGTCCGGTCGGCCAGCACAATCAGCACCACCGGCGCGCCGTAAAACGGATCGCCCACGGTGCCCATGATCCGCGCGTTCATCTGCGAAAGCTGGCAGATCGTCTGCTTGTCCTTGACCACGACGATCACCGAGGACTGCTTGCCCATGCCGCTCGCCGCCCATGTGCCCGCCTCGAGCACCTGATCGAGCAGTTGGTCATCCACGATTTCCGGCCGAAATGCCTTGACGGAGCGCCTGGTCTTGATGTCGTTGAGCGTCTGATTCATAAAGAGCGCCTCCTTTTCGTCCCATTCTCCCGCGTACCGATGGCGCACATGGCGCGATCGGTCAAGAATTTCTCCGCGCATTGCCCTTGTCCCGAACTGGCGGCCAAGTTGGCTCAGGGTCGCTTGCTATCCCTCGTATAGCCCGCTGGATAGGTAGCGCTCGCCGCTGTCGGGAAGCAGCGCCGCGACGACCTTCCCGGGTCGCGCCTCCAGCCACGCGCACGCCGCCCATAGCGCCGCGCCGCCGCTGATGCCGGCCAGCACGCCCTCGCGGCGCGCGATCAGGCGCGCCATGTCCCGCGCGTCCTCGTCGGAAACCCGCGCGATCTCGTCGATCACGGCGCGGTCGAGCACCTCGGGCACAAAGCCCGCGCCGATCCCCTGTAGGCCGTGCGGGCCGGGCGCGCCGCCCGACAGCACGGGCGAGCGCGCAGGCTCGACCGCGAGGATGAAAATCGCAGGATTGCGCTGTTTGAGGTATCGACCCACACCGGTAATGGTGCCGCCCGTCCCCACGCCCGCGACGAAACAGTCGATCCGCCCGGCGACCTGCTCGTACAGTTCCGGCCCGGTCGTCTCGTAGTGCGCGCGCGGGTTGGCGGGGTTTGTGAATTGGCCGGGCAGAAACGCGCCCGGTATCTCATCTCGTAGCGCCTCGGCTTTGGCGATCGCGCCCGCCATGCCCCTTTTGCCCTCGGTCAGTACCACTTCCGCGCCATAGGCGCGCAATAGGCCGATGCGCTCCCGGCTCATCGTGTCCGGCATGGTCAAGATCACGCGGTACCCGCGCGCCGCGGCGACCGAGGCCAGGCCGATGCCCGTATTGCCGCTGGTCGGCTCGACGATCACGCCGCCCGGCTTGAGCAGCCCCCGCTTTTCGGCGTCTTCAATCAGGTAAAGGCCCACGCGATCCTTGGCGCTGCCCGCAGGATTGAACGACTCAAGCTTGGCAAGCAGCTGCCCGTCCAGCCCCCGGGCGCGCTCGAGCGCGCGCAGGCGCACGACCGGGGTATGCCCGATCAGCTGCGCGGCGCAGTCGTAAATCGGCATGATTACGCCCCCAATTCCTGCACAAATTGGTCGATGCGCTTCATCGCCTCGACCAGCTTTTCGGTCGCGGTCGCGTAGGAGATGCGGATGTGTCCGTTGCCCAGCACGCCAAAGGCGTCGCCGGGCACGCAGGCCACCTTCTCGCGCTCGAGTAGGCGCTTGCAGAAGTCTTGGGAGGTGAGCCCGGTCTTGGCAATTGAGGGAAACGCGTAGAACGCGCCGAGCGGCTCAAAGCAGTCAAGGCCGGATCGGTTGAGCGCATCCACGACGATTCGCCTGCGCCGATCGTAGGCGCGCACCATGTGGCTCACGTCCTGATAGCCGTTGGCAAGTCCGCTTTCGAGCGCCTCGATCGCGGCGTATTGCCCGGCGGTCGGCGCGCAGAGCATGGTAAACTGGTGAATTTTGCACATGACCGCGAGCAATTCGGTAGGCCCGCACGCGTAGCCCATGCGCCAGCCAGTCATGGCAAAGGCCTTAGAGAAGCCGTTGAGCGTGATTGTGCGCTCCCACATGCCAGGAATGGCGGCAAAGGCGCAGTGCTTTTCGGCTCCATAGGTGAGCTCCGCGTAGATTTCGTCGGCGATCACGATGATGTCGGTTCCGCGCAGCACGTCGGCGATCTGCTCCATGTCGGCCCGGCGCATGACGCCGCCGGTCGGGTTGTTCGGGTAGGGAAAGACGAGCGCCTTGGTCTTGGGCGTGATTGCGGCGCGAATCGCCTCGGGTGTCATGCGGAACTGATCTTTTGCGTAGGTCGGCACGGTGACGCAGACGCCGCCGGCGAAGACGATGCCGGGCTTATAGCTCACATAGGTGGGGTCGGGTGCGAGCACCTCGTCGCCCGGCTCGATGAGCGCGCGCAGGGCGAGGTCAATGCCCTCGGACGCGCCCACGGTCACGAGGATCTGCTTGGCGGGATCATAGCTTGCGCCAAAGCGCTTTTCCTCGTATTGGGCGATGGCGCGGCGCAGCTCGATCAGGCCCCAATTGCTGGTGTAGTGGGTCTTGCCCTGCCTGAGCGAGTAGATGGCGGCGTCGTTGTAGGCCCAAGGGGTGGTGAAGTCAGGCTCGCCCACGCCCAGTGAGATCGCGTCCTTCATTTCGGAGACGATGTCAAAGAACTTGCGGATGCCGCTAGGCGGCACATCATTTACGCGTCGGCAGAGGATATTGTCGTAGTTCACGGGCTCACCGCCAGTCTGTCGTCGGGCAGATCGCCCTCGAGCATGACGCCGCTCTCCTTGTATCGTTTGAGGACGAAGTGAGTCGCGGTCGAGAGCACGTGTTCGAGTGTGGACAATTTTTCGGAGACGAACTGAGCCAATTCCTTGAGGCTTTTCCCGCGCACAAGCACCATGAGGTCATAGGCGCCGGACATGAGGTAGACACTAGAGACCTCTTCGAAGCGATAGATCTGTTCAGCGATGGTGTCAAAGCCCTCGCCGCGCTGGGGGGTGACGCGCACCTCGATGAGCGCCTCGACCTGTTCTTTGTCCACCGCGTCCCAATTGATCATCGCGGGATAGCGGACGATGATCTTCTGTTGTTCCATGCGTGCAATAGCCTCCGCGACCTCGCTGGGTTCGCGGTCAGTCATCAGCGCGATCCGGTCAATGGGTGTGCGCGCGTCCTCGGAAAGCACTTCCAGGATGTTTAAATCAAATGCGTCCATCGGAAAACCTCCTCATATGATGTCGTTACGCTTCTCGCTCTCGCCCGTAGGCGAGCTGTGGTCAAGGCAGCACGGCACTGCGGTGCCGGGCTGCGCTCACGCGGTGATTGAACGCGAAAGGTGGGCTGCTCGCCCCCTTTCACACTATCCCCTCGAGCTGTACGCC
>JAVXNW010000111.1:0-7417 GCA_036645575.1 Clostridia bacterium
GAGGGGGGCGAGAAGCCCCACCTCCGCGTTCAATAACCCGCGTGAGCGTAGCACGGCACCGCAGTGCCGGGCTACACTACCCCCGCAAAAAGGCGTTCGCCAGGGCGACCTGCATCTTGGCGCCGACGGCCAGGCAGCGCTCATCCAGCGAAAAGCCGCGCGAGTGGAGCGGCTGGGCGGGCATGCGCCCGGGATCGGCGCAGCCGATCATGTAAAACGCGCCCGGCGTGTGCTCGCACAGATAGCCAAAATCCTCCGCGCCCATGCTCGGCGCCTCGCCCTCGATCACGGCGTGCGCGCCAAATACCTGCTCCGCAGTCGCCAGCACCAGCTTCGCCGCGCCCACGTCGTTGATCAGCGCGCAATAGTCGGGCGTCAGATTGACCTCGACCGCGCACCCCAGCGCCTGACAAATGCCGCCCGACACCTCGCGAATGCGCCGCTTGATGTTGGCGCGCAAATTGGCGTCCGTCGTGCGCACCGTGCCGGTCAGGGTCACCTTGTCGCATAACACGTTGGGCGCGACGCCGCCCTGAATCTTGCCGATGTGAATCACCGCCGCTTGCGTGGGCGATATGCCGCGCGAAATCAGCGTCTGCAGCGCCGTAATCAGCTGCGCCGCGCACACGATCGCGTCCACGCCACCCTCCGGATGCGCGCCGTGCCCGGATTTGCCGTGCACGATGATGTCCAGATCGTCGGTCGAGGCGTTCATCGCGCCCAGCCGCGTCTCAATCACGCCCAGCGGCAGCGTGGGCGCGACGTGCAGCCCGAACACCCCGTCTACGTGCGGGTTTTCAAGGCACCCCGCCTGCACCATGGGCAGCGCGCCGCCTACCGTCTCCTCGGCGGGCTGAAACAGCAGCTTCACATTGCCCGCCAATTCCGCGCGATGCTCAAAGAGCACCTTCGCCGCGCCTAACTGTATGGCGGTGTGCGCGTCGTGCCCGCAGGCGTGCATCCGCCCGGGATTGCGCGAACAATAGGGCGTGCTGCTCTGCTCGTCCAGCGGCAGCGCGTCCATGTCGGCGCGAAACGCCACCGTCTTGCCCGGCTTTCCGCCCTCGATCAGCCCGATCACCCATGTGCGCTCGGTCGTAAAGGGAATGCCCAGCGCCTCCAGCTTGCCCATGATCAACTTCTGCGTCTCAAACTCCTCAAACCCCAGCTCCGGGATCTGGTGCAGCTGCCTGCGCGTCTCGATCATCCATGGCTCAATCGCCGCCACCGCGGCGCTTATCTCCGCTACGTTCATGCCCGATCACAACTCCCCTCGTCCCAATAGGTGCGCGCCCCGTCGATATACACGCGCAAGACGCGCTTGCCCAGCCGGCTCAGCGCCTCGTTGCGGTTAAGTCCCGCCACTTGCGCGTACTGATCCAGCCCGATCGCGCCGCCAAGCAGCGTCGCGACATCGTTTTCCCGCACGCCCGGCACCTCCGTCACGTCTACCATCATCTGGTCCATGCACGCGCGACCCAGCACCTTCGCGGGCCTTTCGCGGATCAGCACGCTTCCACCGGCCTGCCGGGGCAGCCCGTCCACATACCCGCAGGTGAGCGTCGCCACCTTGGTGCGCCGCGCAACCGGGTGATCGTCGTCATAGCCGACCAGTTCGCCCGCGTCCAGCCAGCGCACCTGCGCGACGCGCGCAAAGAGGCGCACGGCAAGCGGGTCCTCCGCCTGGGTGAGCGCGCGCGGATGCACGCCATATAAAAACGCGCCCACGCGCACCGCGTCATAGGCGCGCAGCGGATATTCGGTCAGCCCGATCGAGTCGAGCACGTGGCGCATCGGCCCATGAATTTCACGCGTTGCTTCGTCAAAGCGCGCAAACTGCGCCTCGTCCATTTCGCGCGTGTGAAGCGCCAAGTGCGTAAACACGCCCTCGACCGCGAGGTGCGCGCACGCCTGCGCCGCGCGCAGCCCCTCGGCGTCCTGCCAGGAAAAGCCCAGCCGGTGCAGCCCCGTATCGACCTTCAAATGAACGCGGCAGCGCACGCCCAATTTCCCCGCCACTTGGTCGAGTTCCGCAACCGCTTGCGCGCTCGATCCGCACAGGATCACGCCCGAGCGCATCGCCCGCGCCGCGTCCGCGCCCGCCGCGCCCATCACCAGCACGTCCGCGTCGCGCGCAAGCGCTTCCTTTAAGTCAAGCGCCTCGCTCACCGTGGCGACCGCCATCAACCGCGCGCCCTCTTCGTATAGCGCGCGACCCAATGCGCGCGCGCCCAGCCCGTAGGCGTCCGCCTTGAGCACCGGAATCACGCGCGCGCCCCGCGCCCATTCCTTCGCCCGCCGGTAATTTGCGCGCACTTGCCCTACGTCTACCTCCGCCCAGCAGCGCGCGCGCGCCTCCTCAAGCGTCATGGCCTCGCCTCCTCATGATGCCCTCCAGTATAGCAGAAACCGCGCGCTTTTTCAATCGAGCATTGTGTAAATGGCGGCGCGCCGCGCGCGTTGACCCGCTTTTTTCCCTGTAAATTCCCCGTGCGCACCTTGCCAAACGCGCGCGGGAACGCTATACTGAAGGCTATCATATTGAGGCGGGGGGCTGATAGCATTGACCGAACAGGTTAAGCAGGTTGGTATGCGCATCAAAGAGCTGCGCGAGGTCTATGACAAGAACGCCGAATCGGTCGCGCGCGAGACCAAAATCGATCTGCACGATTACCTCTCCTACGAAAGCGGCGAGGTGGACATTCCGATCAGCTTTCTTTTGAAGCTGTCCAAGCTCTACGATGTGGATACCACCACCATATTGACCGGCCAGACGCCACGCCTTTCGGTGTGCGCGCTGACAAGGCGCGACATGGGCGTGGAGATCCTGCGCGAGCACCACTACATCTACAAAAATTTGGCCTACAATTTTACCGGACGCAAGATTGAGCCGCTGCTGGTGACGGTCAACCCGGACGTCAACCGCACCATGGAGCCTGAGCGCCACTCGGGGCACGAGTTTGACTATGTGCTGGAGGGCGTTCTGCACCTCAAGGTGGGCAGCCATGACATGCTGCTCGAGCCCGGCGATTCGGCATATTACGACTCGATCTACCCGCACGCGATGCAGGCGGCGGGGGACAAGCCGTGCAAGCTGCTTGCGATGGTAATTCCTGTAGGCGCCAATAAGGAGTAAAGCCATGCGCCTGATTGAACGCTATACCTATGCGGATTACGCGTCGCTCCCCGATTTTCAGGAGAACTATCGCGTGACCATCCCCAGTTCCTTTAATTTCGCCTACGATGTGGTGGACGAATACGCCCACTTCGCGCCCGGCCAGCGCGCGATGATCTGGGTAAACGACGACGACACCGAGCGCCACATGTTCACCTTTGGCGACATGAAGCGCTACTCCGACAAGGCCGCCAACGTGCTGCTCGACTGGGGGCTTCGCAAGGGCGACCCGGTGCTGCTTTTGATGAAGCGGAGATACGAGTACTGGTTCCTCGCGCTGGCGCTCATGAAAATCGGCTGCATCCAGATCCCCGCGACCGCGCAGCTGCAAAAAAAAGACCTGGTCTATCGCATGAACGCGGCGGAGGCCAAGGCGGTCATCTGCGTGGGCGACCCCGATACGCGCGCGCACGTGTTGGCGGCGGCGGGCGAGGCTGGCACGGTACACACGCTGGCGTGCCTGGGCGAGGCGGAGGGGTTTGAGAATTTCTCGAATCTGCTCGAGGCGGCCAGCGAGATCTTCTTGCCGATCGAGCCGCGCGCGCTCAATCAGGACGTCATGCTCATGTACTTTACCAGCGGCACGACCGGCCTGCCCAAGATGGTCGCGCACGACTTCACCTATCCGCTGGGGCACCTGATCACCGGCCGGTTCTGGCACAACCTGAACGAGCGCTCAATCCACCTGACGACCGCCGATTCCGGCTGGGCGAAGTGCGGCTGGGGCAAGCTCTACGGGCAATGGCTGGCCGGCGCGACGCTGTTTGTGTACGATTTTGACCGCTTTAACGCGGGCATGCTGCTCAAGATGCTCGAGAAATACCGCGTCAGCTCGTTCTGCGCGCCGCCGACCATCCTCCGGTACATGATCAAGGAGGACCTAAGCCAGTACGACCTGAGCGCGCTCAAGTGGGGCACCGTCGCGGGCGAGCCGCTGAACCCCGAGGTGTTTAAGCAGTTTTACAAGGCGACCGGCGTGGAGCTGCGCGAGGGATTTGGCCAGACCGAGACCACGCCGCTTTTGCTCACCAGCTGCTTTATGCGCCCCAAGCCCGGTTCGGTGGGCGTGCCGTCGCCGCACTACGACATTCGCCTGCTGGGCGAGGACGGGCGCGACGTCGAGGTCGGCGAGGAGGGCGAGATCTGCGTGGATGTCTCAAAGGGGCATCCGGCAGGCCTATTCATCGGCTACTACCACGACGCGGACGCCACCAAGGCCGCGTTTGCGGGCGGCGTATACCACACCGGCGACATGGCGTGGCGCGACGAGGACGGCTATTTCTGGTTCATCGGCCGCGGCGACGACGTGATCAAGTCGAGCGGGTACCGCATCGGCCCGTTCGAGGTCGAGAGCGCGCTGATCGCGCACCCCGCCGTCATCGAATGCGCCATCACCGGCGTGCCCGATCCCGATCGCGGCCAGGCGGTCAAGGCGACCATCGTGCTGGCGAAGGGCTATGTCCCCAGCGACAAGCTCATCAAAGAGCTTCAGCAGCACGTAAAGCGCGTCACCGCGCCCTACAAATACCCCAGGCTCATCGAGTTCGTTGAGGAGCTGCCCAAGACCGCGTCGGGCAAGATCCAGCGCAAGTCGATTCGCCAAAAGGACAACCCCTGACCGGCGCCATTCGCGCAGGCGACCCGCGCAAAGGCGCGCATCGCCTGCCCCAAAGCCACGACGTTGCCACAAAAACCCCTTGAAATAAGTCTGCTTATGCGGTTGATCCGCCCGCGCCATGGGTGGTATAATGGGGTATCCAATGAATCCCATTGGATGGGATCGGCTTTAAGCCGACACAAAAGGAAAGGGAGGCTGTTTCCATGAAGAAATTGCTGTCGATCTTGTTGGTCGTCCTGCTGTTGGCCGGCGTTCCGGTGGCGTTTGCGCAGGAGGAGGGCGTTCCGGACGCGTTTGCGCAGGCTGTCGCGGCGCTTGCGGGCGTCAATTACTACTATGAATTGCCCTATCCCAACGACGCGCCCGTCACCAACGACTATGCGATCAAGTACCTGTCGCTCGTGGCCAACAATTCCTTCGCGGATCGCGCGGCGACGTATGAGCAACTCGAAACGCCCTACATTTCCTTTACCGAGGATGAGATGGCGGAGTTGTTGACGATGGCGTTTGACACGCGCTTTGGCGTGGCGGAACTTGTGCCCGACGGCACGCAGCTCATCTACAACGCGCACGCCTATTATGTCCCGCAGCAGGAAGACCCGCGCCTGACCGCCGTCTACGAAGGCGAGCCCTTCCCGATCATAGAGGCCCCGACCGCGGTTGAGCCGTCCGAGAAGAAGGTTCAGATGACCTGCACCATCACCGATTGGGACGATGCGGGCAAGGAGCAGGTGCACACCTATTACGGCGTATTTACCTACCTGCCCACCGACTTCCCCTCGATGATGGGCCTTCAGACGCTGACGTTTGAAGAAGTGGCGCCGGCCTGCTAAATCCCACGCACCACCCTGCTTCAAGGGCTGTCCCGCAACACGCGGGGCAGCCCTTGATTTGGAAAAGTGGGGATGCGCGCCTAAATACGTGGGATTGCGGCGGCTTTTTGGGCATTTATTGGCTATTTTCTTTGAATACACCCGCGATATCGCGCCTGTTTTTGCATAAATTAGGGATCTAGCCGCACTTTGCGCGCTTTTTACGATTGTCCGCCCCCGCGACAAGCCCCCCGTGCGACAAGTGCCCGCGCGACAAGTGCCCGCGCGACAAGCCCCCGCGTAGCAAGCCCCCGCGCGGCGCGAGGCTTTCGGGCGCGCAAAAAGGCGACCCGCGTCATCGCGCGAGCCGCCCACGTTGGCGGTTCCCTAATCCTTTTTGGCGAACTGCACGATAAACTCATGCAGCTTTTTTTCGGCCATCGGCGCGCCGATCATGTAGCCCTGACCCTTTAAGAAGCCCAGATCGCTAAAATATTCGAACTGGTCGCCGTTTTCGATGCCCTTGGCGCATACGCTCAGGCCCAATGTGTCGGCCAGCTGCGCGATAGAGACGAGAATTTGAACCAGTTTCTCGTCGCTGGGCACCCCGGCGGCAAAGCACTTGGCGAGCTTGATGCCGTCAAAGGGCAGGCTCTTGAGCACGAAGAGGTTGTTGTGTCCGATGCCGAAATTGTCCAGCAGCAGGCGCACGCCCAGCGCCTTGAGCGCCTTGAGGTTCTCCACGCCCACGCTCGTCAGTCGATCCACGTCGGTCAGTTCAAACTCGAGGTTGCGCGGTGCGAGGCCGCAGCGGTTGAGCTCCGTCCTGACCACTTCCACAAAATCGGGCTGGTTGATCGTGTGATTCCACACGTTGATGGCGGTGATCAGGTCGCAGCCCGCCTGATCGATCAGCCGCCGCATCATGTTAAGGGACGCCTTGAGAAACCAGTCGGAAAAAAGTCGGGTCGTCTGTTCGTTGGTCACGATCTGGCGAATGGTGTCATAGCCCGGAACCGTCTCCCCTCCGGGAAGATGCAGCACCTCGGCAAAGACTTCGTACGTGTTGCAGGTGTTTTTGCCAAACGTCCACTTCGGCTGTCCATACAGTTCAAACGCGCCTTCGACGATCAACGCTTGCAGCTCATCGTGTGTCAGATTCATGCCCCTAGCCCCCTCTCTGGTCGGCAACGCATTGCCCCGCTCCGTCCTTCCCCCCGGCGCGTCCCTCAAACGCCCCGCGCCATTAACAATAGTTTACGCCATTATACGCCCGCTTTCATCCCATTTGCGTCCCCAAAACGCCCTCTTCCATTTAACAACATTTTACATCGATCCCCCTCCCTTGTCAAGCGTTATGAATTTCACAATCGTGCCCACCCAAGGGCGGCATCACCCGCAAGGGTCGAAAGGGTGGGCTTTGGGGGTTAGACGATGGGGCGAGAGAGACCGCGAGATAGCCCGAGTTCGGTCGGGCGATCTCTTGAGTTAGTGTGAGTGTTCTAGCGCTGCGAGCATTCCTGCGCCTTGCTGCGGCAAGACGGACGGTTTACTCGCACAAGGCTTGAAGCCTTGACGACATCCTTGCTCACGCAAAGGTTGGGACGAGGTGACGAGGTGGCGAAAGAGGCGAAGAGGCGTAAGAGGCGTTGGTTCGAAGGACAAGGTTCGAGGGAGGCGTTAGGAGGCGTTAGGTTCGAAGGTCGAGGTTCGAGGTGGCGAGGAGGCGAAAGAGGCGTTAAGAGGCGCAAGAGGCGTTAGGAGCCGCTAAGCGCCGTTAAGCAGTCGCCAACCTGCGCCCGCAGGCGCGCT
>JAVXNW010000112.1:0-7387 GCA_036645575.1 Clostridia bacterium
GTCCGGGCAGCAATTGTTAAACGGATTCGTCGAACAGCTGGCACTTGACCTGCCAAGGTTTATGCGGGCAAGCAGCGGGGAGAAAGCCGCAACGCTGCTAAAGATCATCGGGGTAGGCGGGCAGTTACAGCAATTGGAGACCGACGAAAAACGAGCCTATAACGAACGGCTGGTCATCGGGCGAATCGCCGAGCAGAAAGGCGCGTTCGCAAAGGAGTGTCCACACTTCCCCGACGCGCCGAGTGACATCGTGAGCGCTTCCGACCTAATCCGGGCGCAACAGGACATCCTCACGCGCAATGGCGAAAACCAGCGCAAGCGCGAGCGTCTGGCGCAGTTGGAGGCCGAGTCGGTGAGGGTCAATGGCGAATTGTCCGAGCTTATGCAGCGCGCTGCCGCGCTCAAAGCAGACCTCGAGCTCGCGCGCAAGTCAGCCCTTGACCTGCACGACGAATCGACCGAAGCGCTCAAGCGCAACATCGAAGACGTGGAAGAAATCAACCGAAAAGTGCGGGCAAATCTTGACCGCGACAAGGCCGCGGATGACGCGCGCCTGTATACGGAACAATACAACGCCCTGTCTATCGCCATCGACGACATACGCGCACAAAAAAGCAAGCTGCTCTTAGGTGCGCCGCTTCCGCTCCCCGGACTGACTGTGGACGACGGATCGCTTTTTTACAACGGGTACGCGTGGGACAACCTTTCGGGCGCCGATCAGCTGCGTGTCGCCACGGCGATTGTGCGCAAATTGAACCCGCAGTGCGGGTTCGTGCTGCTGGATAAATTGGAACAAATGGACATTGACACGCTGCGCGAGTTTGGGGCGTGGCTGGAAGGCGAAGGGCTTCAGGCCATTGCGACACGCGTATCGACCGGGAGCGAATGCGCGATCGTCATCGAGGACGGGTACGCGTCAGAAGCCGGTGCAAGCATTCAACCGACATGGAAAGCGGGTGCGTTCTGATTATGAAAGCCCAGGCACACAACCGACGGACTGAAAGCGTCAGGAGGGATCAAGATGGAACTTATAAAAGGAAAGCAGCGTAGTGCCATAAAGGTTTGTCTGTATGGCGTCGAAGGGATCGGCAAATCGACGTTTGCGTCGAAATTTCCCCGCGCGGTATTCTGCGACACCGAAGGATCGACCAAGCACATGGACGTCGCCCGAACGCCGACGCCGCTATCGTGGGTATCCATCATCGAACAGGTAAAGTACTTCATCGGCCGTCCCGACGAGCTGGGCACGTTCGTCTTGGACACGGCCGACTGGGCGGAGCGGTTGTGCACAAA
This sequence comes from Clostridia bacterium, assembly GCA_036645575.1. Lineage (GTDB taxonomy): Bacteria > Bacillota > Clostridia > Christensenellales > Aristaeellaceae > JAVXNW01. The sequence continues at coordinate 1,294 of JAVXNW010000112.1, forward strand.
CCACATCCTTGCCAAGGCGCAGCTCAACGGCATTGAAGACTTCGGCTACGGCAAGGGCTATACGTACCTTGGCGAGGAGTTTGGCCGGCTGCTTGACCTGCTTGGAACGCTGGTGGATCGGGGCGTCAACGTCGTCATTACGGCGCACGCCAAGATGCGCAAGTTCGAACAGCCCGACGAAATGGGCGCCTATGACCGGTGGGAGATGAAGCTTTCGAAGACCTGCGCGCCGCTGGTGAAGGAATGGGCCGATATCCTGTTGTTCGCGACCTACAAGACATACGTGATCAATGTGGACAAGCAAGGCGCGGAAAAGGGGAAAAACAAGGCGTCCGGCGGAGCGCGCGTGATGTATACAACCCATCACCCGTGCTGGGACGCAAAAAACCGGTTCGGGCTGGCGGATGAAATGTCCTTCGACTTCGCGGGCATTGCAAGCCTGTTTCAAAGCACCGCGCCTGCGCCCCTGCGCGCCCCGGTGGAGGCTTTGCCCGCACAGGCTATCAATCCCGCCCCCGCTTCCGCTCCCCCTACCCCTCGCGCCTCCACGCCTGCACCGCGCACGCCGCCGGAACACGCGTCCCCCGCGGCTGCGGCGGAACCCGCAAAGCCCGCGCCGGCAAAGGCGGAGGACGGCATGAGCGAGATCCCTCGGGCGCTGGCGGAGTTGATGCTGGCCAACAAGGTCGCGCCACATGAGATCCAGTACGCCGTGGGGCACACGCGCGGATACTTCCCCGAGGACATGCCAATCTCAGATTATCCAATTGATTTTATCAACGGCTGCTTGGTCGGCGGATGGGACACCGTATTCGACATCATATTGAAAAACCGGGACGAATTACCATTTTAAGATACGGATGCCAAAAGCACATTGGGGGCGTATAACGTACCGCCCATTGCGGGGAAAAGATGTAAAAATGTGCTTTTGTCACCCTACTCATTTTAAGGAGGGCGTGAAAAATGCAAGAAACCATGGGGAAATCCTACGATTGGGACGATGAAATTTCAGTAAGCGTGGGCGGGGACTATCAACTTCTTGCGGCGGGCGACTACGACTTCGAGGTGATCAATTTCGAACGGGCGCGGCACGAGAGCAGCCCCAAGTTGCCCGCGTGCTGGCAGGCAATCCTTACGCTAGCCGTTGGCGGCGACGAGGCCGCAACGACCATCAAGCACAACCTGTTCCTGCACGAGAAGACGCAACGGCTGTTGTCCGCGTTTTTCGCGGCCATCGGCGCGTGCAAAGACGGCGACACCTACAAGATGAATTGGAGCAACGTCATAGGCCAAAAGGGGCGCTGCCGGGTTGGGGTGCGCGACTGGATCAAGAAGGACGGAACGCCCGGCCAATCAAACGAAATCGCCAAATTCTATCCGGCGGAGCTTCCGGAGGCTACGGCGCCCACCTACCAGCAAGGTAGGTTCTAACCATGATCGCGCTTAGACAGTATCAGGACGCGGCGCGGACGGCAATTGAAGCGCAATGGCAATCAGGCGTCAAGAAGACGCTGCTTGTGCTGGTGACCGGCGGCGGGAAGACCATTATTTTCGCCAAGGTGATCGAGAACTGTGTGAGAAACGGCGAGCGGGTGCTGGTGCTGGCACACCGTGGCGAACTGCTCGAGCAAGCCGCCGACAAGTTGCAGATGGTTACCGGTCTAGGCTGCGCGGTTGAAAAGGCGGATCAGTCGTGCCAAGGCAGCTGGTTCCGGGTGGTGGTGGGATCGGTTCAGACGCTGATGCAGGAAAAGCGCCTGAGCCAATTCCCGCCGGATTATTTCGATACCATCGTTGTGGATGAAGCGCATCACTGTCTATCTAGCGGATACCAGCGCGTGCTGTCTCATTTTGACGGGGCTAAGGTGCTGGGCGTCACCGCGACGCCCGACCGCGGCGACATGCGCAATCTCGGCCAATACTTCGAATCGCTTGCCTACGAGTACACGCTTCCCCGCGCGATCAAGGAGGGGTTCCTTGCGCCGATCAAGGCGCTGACCATACCGCTCACGCTGGACATTACAGGCGTCGGCACGCAGTCCGGCGACTACAAGTGCTCGGAACTCGGCACCGCGCTTGACCCATACCTCTACCGGATCGCGGACGAAATGGTCAGCAACTGCACCGGGCGCAAGTCGGTTGTATTCCTGCCGCTGGTCGCGACCAGTCAAAAGATGTGCGCCATTCTAAACGACAAGGGGCTGCGCGCCGCCGAGGTGAACGGCAAGAGCGCCGACCGCGCGGACGTGATCGCCGCCTTTGGCCGCGGCGACTACGATGTGCTGTGCAACTCCATGCTGCTGACCGAAGGATGGGATTGCCCGAGCGTTGACTGCGTCGTCGTGCTAAGACCGACCAAAGTCCGCAGTTTGTATTGCCAGATGGTGGGACGCGGCACCCGCCTATGCCCCGGAAAAGACCATCTTCTGTTATTGGATTTTTTGTGGCATACGGAAAAGCACGAGCTGTGCCGGCCGGCGCATTTGATCTGCGACAGCGACGATGTCGCAGATCGGATGACGCAAAACCTAGAAGCCGCGTCTACGATGCCGGGCGCGGGCGCGGTCGATATCGAAGACGCAAAACAGGTAGCGACAGACGACGTGGTCGCGTCGCGCGAGGACGCGTTGGCGGAAGCACTGCGCGAAATGAAGCACCGGAAGCGCAAGTTGGTCGATCCGCTGCAATTTGAGATGAGCATACAGGCCGAGGATTTGAGCGGGTACGTCCCGGCATTCGGCTGGGAAATGGGCCCGGCGTCGGACAAACAACGCGCAACGCTTGAAAAACTGGGCATTTTCCCGGACGAAATCACCTGTTCCGGCAAGGCCGCCAAGATCCTCGACCGGCTGGACAAGCGGCGCGAGGCCGGGCTTACAACGCCCAAGCAGATTAGGTTCCTAGAGCAAAAGGGGTTTAAGCATGTGGGAACATGGACATTTGACGCGACGCGCAAGTTGATCGACCGCATCGCCGGCAACGGATGGACGGTACCGCGCGACATCAATCCGGCAGATTACAGACCAAAGTCTTTAAACGATCAATAACAGACTGCGGTTTGTTATGCAGGAATGCGAGGGGTAAAGGGCATGACGGAATCAAAGATTGACGTGCGGGAAGCGCTTGCGCACATAGACCCCGCGCGATTGAACTACCAAGACTGGGTAAATGTCGGGATGGCGTTAAAGGACGAAGGGTTGCAAGCCTCGGACTGGGACGCGTGGAGCCGCATGGACTCAAAGCGCTATCACGCGGGCGAGTGCGACCGGAAGTGGGCCGGGTTTAACGGATCGGCCAACCCGGTAACGGCGGGAACCATCGTGCATATGGCGATGGCATCAGGATGGACGCCCGCGCAGGACGAGGGGCGCGAGCTCGAATGGGACGACGTGATCGGCAATAGCCATCTGGGGGATCTGGTGGTGGTTGACCGGAACTGGATCGAACAGCGCGAAGTCGCCCAGCCGGACGACTGGAACCCTGCAGGGCAATTGGTTCGGTACCTTGAAAATCTATTCGAGGCAAGCGATATGGTGGGGTATGTGACCGAATCGCGGGCAAAGGAAGAGGACGGAAAGCCCATCAAATACCTGCCAACAACCAAGGGCAGCTACAGCCGGACGGCGGGCGAATTGATTGAGCAGCTGAACAAGTGCGGCGGGGATATCGGGCGCGTGCTGGGCGACTACAAGCCCGAAGCGGGGGCGTGGATCCGGTTCAACCCATTGGACGGGCAAGGGATCAAAAACGAAAACGTCACCGAATACCGCTACGCGCTGGTGGAATCGGACGAACTGGACATCGAGCGGCAACACGCGATTATTCACGAAATGGAACTGCCCGTCGCGGTGCTGGTGCATTCGGGCGGCCGCTCGCTGCACGCCATTGTCCGCATCGGCGCGACGGATTACAACGAATACCGCAAGCGCGTCGACTACCTATACAGCGTGTGCCAGAAAAACGGGCTTAAGGTGGATCCGCAGAACCGAAACCCATCAAGACTCAGCCGTATGCCGGGCGTTATGCGGGGCGGGCGCAAGCAATTTATCGTTGCGGAAAACATCGGAAAGGCTGATTACAACCAGTGGCACGACTGGATCGAAAGCGTCAACGACGATCTGCCCGATCCCAAATGTTTGGCCGAAATGTGGGACAACATGCCGCCACTTGCGCCGACGCTGATTAGCGGCGTGCTCAGGCAGGGACACAAGATGCTGCTGGCCGGACCCAGCAAGGCGGGCAAAAGCTACGCGTTGATCGAACTGTGCTGCGCCATTGCAGAGGGCAAAAAGTGGCTTACATGGCCCTGCGCGCAGGGGCGCGTGTTGTACGTGAACCTCGAACTCGACGAAGCCAGCTGCTGGAACCGCATTAAAAGCGTGTACAAGGCGCTGGGCTACGCGCCGGATCACACCGAGAATCTGGACGTGTGGAACCTGCGCGGCAAGGCAATTCCCATGGACAAGCTCGCCCCCAAGTTGATTCGCAGAGCGGCCAAAAAGCACTACATTGCCATCGTGATCGATCCCATCTACAAGATCATCACGGGCGACGAAAACAGCGCCGACCAGATGGCTAATTTCTGCAACCAGTTCGACAAGGTCTGCACCGAACTTGGGTGCGCCGTCATCTACTGCCACCATCATTCCAAGGGGCAGCAGGGCGCAAAGCGATCCATGGACAGGGCCAGCGGATCAGGCGTATTCGCGCGCGATCCCGACGCGATGATGGACATGATCCAGCTTGCCCCCAACGAATCCACCCTGAAGCTGCTGGGCGACCGTGCGGTATGCGCGACGTGCGCAAAGTGGATGGAATGGAACGATGAATGGACGTCGCAGATGTCGCAGGACGCGCGCTGCAGCGCCCCACAGATGCTTGAGATGTGCCGGCGGATCATGCAGCCTGCCACCTACGCGGCCATGCTGGCCGCCGCAGACAGCGCGCGAGAAAGCGCCGAGAAGCGCACCGCGTGGCGCATAGAGGGCACGCTGCGCGAGTTTGAGCGGTTCGAACCGATTGACCTATGGTTCGATCACCCGGTGCATCACGTGGACGATATCGGGTGCCTGAAGGACGTGGACGCGGACGGCGAGAGCGCGGTTCCGCCTTGGCAAAAGGCGCTAAAGGCCAGAAAAGAAGGCGCCAAATCAGCACAAAAAGACGCCAAAACGGCGTTTGAAGAGGCCATCCAAAACGCCAATTTCGGGAGTCCGCCAACCAAAAAAGAAGTCGCGCAGTACCTGGACGTGTCGGAAAGGACGGTCGCAGACCGACTAAAAAACTACGGAGGATACGCAATTGACAAAAACAATGGCTATGTCATCGTGCCGACTTCATGCGGCGGGGAGTAGTTTTTCATGGTCTCCGCTATGGCGGCGGCAACCATGTTTTTATGGTCTCCGCTATGGCGGCGGGGACTAGGTTTTTATGGTCTCCGCTATGGCGGCGGGGACTACCCCTAAAGGGGTATAGTCGCCGCAGTCCGCGCAGTCACGTGTTCGGGGTACGGTAGGAGGCCGCTCATGGAGCGCGGCCTCCCCTACCCCCAACCACATGACGTGACCCCCGAAAAAAAAAACAAAAGAAAGGCAGTGAACCAAATGGTTACAGAGTTTTTCGCCGGCATGATTCCGCCGACCATCACGCATCAGCAAAAGAAAATCGCGATCGTTTGCGGGAAGCCGCGCCTGTACGAACCGGACGCCCTCAAGGCGGCGCGTGCGGGGCTGATGGCACATCTGGGCAGGTACGCGCCTGAAACCCCGTACACGGGCGGTGTGAGGCTCGTGGTCAAGTGGCTGTTCCCGGCGACGGCCAAGCGCCTTGCCGGAACCTACCGGATCACAAAGCCCGACACGGACAACCTGCAAAAAATGCTCAAGGACGTTTTGACCGACTTACGGTTCTGGACAGATGACGCGCTGGTGTGCTCCGAGACCGCGGAGAAGTTCTGGAACGACATCCCCGGGATCTACATCCGCATTTCGGATATTGAGGAGCGATAGCATGACGGCTTACGAAGGGCCTTACTGGTTTCAGTGCGTGGACGCCTATCCGGGCGACAAGGCGACGCGCGGGATGATGCGCAGGT
>JAVXNW010000113.1:0-7382 GCA_036645575.1 Clostridia bacterium
ACCGGGGGATTTCGCTCGCTGCGGCGAGCGACCGGCCTACGCGGCCGGACTGCGCAAGGCTTGAAGCCTTGACCACATGCGCTCACGCGGGGAGGGGCGTCCCCTCCCCCAACGGGCGGCTCGGTCCGCATTCTATACCAAACGAAACGAGGAATACGCCTATGCAACTAGCGCAATTCAAGCTGTGTGGCGCGCCGATATCGGTTGCGCCCTATGGCAGCGGGCACATCAATCAGACCAGCCTTGTGGTGACCGACGCGGGGCACCGCTACATCCTGCAGAAGGTCAATCGCTTCATCTTTCGAGACGTCGCGCGACTGATGGACAACATATCGCGCGTGACGGCGCACCTGCGTGAAAAGGACGCGGAGCCGCGGCACGTGTTGCGCCTGATCGAGACGATCGACGGGCAGGACTACCTGCTGGACGAGGCGGGCGATTTTTTCCGGGTATACGACTTTGTCGAGGGCAGCGTGTGCCTGGACCAAGCGCGCTCGCCGGAGGATTTCCACCAGAGCGCGGTGGCGTTTGGCACATTTCAGGATCAGCTGTCCGATTTTCCAGCGGACACGCTCTACGAGACCATTCCGCACTTTCACGACACGCCCGACCGCTACCGCAAATTGAAGGAAGCGATCGCGGCGGACGCGGTGGGCAGGCTTGCGACGGTCGGGCGCGAGGTGGACTTTGCGCTCGGGCGCGAGGCGGAGGCGGGCACGCTCATGCAGCTGTTAAAGGACGGCGAACTGCCGCTGCGCGTCACGCACAACGACACGAAGCTCAACAACGTCCTGCTCGACGAGCACACGCATAAGCCGCTGTGCGTGATCGACCTGGACACGGTCATGCCGGGGCTTGCGGCGAACGACTTTGGCGATTCGATCCGGTTTGGCGCGAGCACGGGCGCGGAGGACGAGGTGGATCTTGCGCGGGTCAACTTCTCGATGCAGCTGTACGAGACCTATCTCGCGGGATTCTGGGGCGCGTGCGGGCAGAACCTGACGCGGCTTGAGCGCGAGACGCTGCCGATTGGGGCCAAGCTCATGACGCTCGAGTGCGGGGTGCGGTTCCTGACCGACTACCTGGCGGGCGACACCTACTTCCACATCCACCGCCCGCAGCACAACCTGGACCGCTGCCGCACCCAGTTTAAGCTGGTTGCCTGCATGGAAGACGTATTTTCGCAGATGAACCAATTGACAAAATAGTGGGGCGCGGTTACACTGGTAGTCCACGAAGCCCCATCCATGGCGGCGTGCGTTCGGGCTTGGCTTCCGCGGCCGCGCAAGGGGCTAGACTATGTGGCTATGATGGAAATCGATGGTTCATGCGCGTGGGCGCCGATCGGCATTTCCCACTGCGCGCCTATTTTTGAATCGGGAGGCGTTACGTTATGAAAAAACCCGTGCTGGTCATTATGGCGGCAGGGCTGGGCAGCCGCTACGGCGGGCTCAAGCAGATCGCGCCGGTGGACGACGCCGGTCACATCATCATGGATTACTCGATCTTCGACGCCGTGCGGGCCGGGTTTGACGAGGTCGTCTGCGTGGTCAAGCCTGAACACGAGGCGGATTTTCGCCAGACCATCGGAAGCCGGGTCGGCGGCTATGCGCGCATTCGCTACGCGCACCAGACGCTCGAGCAATTGCCCGACGGATTTTGCGTGCCGGACGGCCGAACCAAGCCGTGGGGCACCGCGCACGCCGTGCTGTGCGCCAAGCACCTGATCGACGGCCCGTTCGCGGTCATCAATGCCGACGACTTCTACGGCCGCGACGCCTACCAGGTGCTCTACGACTACCTGAGCCAGCCGCACCCGGAAAGCGCGCACGCCATGGTGGGCTACGCCATTGAAAATACGCTCACCGACAACGGCACCGTCGCGCGCGGCGTGTGCGCCGTGAACGCGCGCGGCATGCTGACCGGCATCGTCGAACGCACGCGCATTGAGCCGCGCGCCGGCGGCGCGGCGTACACCGAGGACGGGCAAAACTGGACGTTCCTGCCCGCCGGGACCACGGTATCGCTCAACTTCTGGGGCTTTCAGCACGCCATGCTGGACGAAATCGAGCAGCGCTTTTCCGGCTATCTCACGGAAAACCTGCCGCTCAACCCGCTCAAGTGCGAGTACTTCCTGCCGCTCATCCCGAACCAATTGATCGAGGAGGGCACTGCCACCGTGCAAGTGCTGCCCTCCGACGCGAAATGGTACGGTGTCACCTACAAAGAGGACATGCCGGAACTGCAAGCCGCCATCGCGCGCATGAAGTTGGCCGGCGCGTACCCCGAGCGGCTGTGGGGCTAGCGCGCGGGCGACTGGGGTTTCGGAAGAAGCGGGCGCGCTAGGCCGGTTCTTGTCTTGCGCGTTGCGGCTTGCTTTTTGCCAAGCCCCGGAAAACGCCCCGTTCTTCACCAAATTCTTTCGATAATCGTGCGCATGGGATCATCTTTGCCCATGCGTATTGACAGTTTATCAGTTTGAAGGTATAATATGTTATGGTTTTATTCGGTTTTTCCCGCGCAAGCGGAGAACAAATAAACATCAGGAGGCTTTCCAATGAAAAAGATTTTAGCTCTGGTTCTGGCACTGGTTCTGGTCGTCTCGATGGCCGGCGTGGCGTTTGCCGCCGAAGACTGGGAGATCGTCGTCGTCCCGAAGGACGCGTCTAACCCGTGGTTCGTCCGCATGGACACCGGCGTTAAGGAATACGCAGCCGAGACCGGCCTGAACGTCTATCAGCGCGGCACGCCCGAAATCGACGCGACGCTTCAGTATCAGCTCATTCAGGAGCTGGTCGCCTCTGGCGTGGACGCGATCTGCGTCGTCCCGGTCGATCCCGCCTCCCTTGAGCCGGTGCTCAAGCAGGCGCGCGATGCCGGCATCGTCGTCGTATCGCACGAGGGCGCGTCCCTTGAAAATGTCGATTACGACATCGAAGCCTTCAACAACGAGATGTACGGCGCCTTCATCATGGACAACCTGGCCGCCGCAATGGGCGAAGAGGGCGTCTACACCACGATGGTCGCGCACGTGACCAACGCCTCGCACAACGAGTGGGCGGACGGCGGCGTGAAGCACCAGAAGGAAGCCTACCCCAAGATGACCCTGCTCGAGGCCGAGCCGCGCGTTGAGTCCGAAGACAACGGCGACATCGCCTACAACACCGCCAAGGAAATGTTCAAGAAGTACCCCGAGCTCAAGGGCATCATGGGCACCTCCAGCTTCGACGCGCCCGGCGTTGCCCGCGCAATCGAAGAGCTGGGCCTCTCCGGCAAGGTCTTCACCTCCGGCACCGGCATGCCTGGCGACAACGCAGCGCTCCTCAAGGGCGGCGCCGTGCAGTCCCTGACGCTGTGGGATCCCGCGCTGGCTGGCAAGGCCATGATCGCGCTGTCCGTGCAGCTGCTTGAAAAGAAAGAAATCACCACGCCGCTCGACCTGGGCGTCGAGGGCTACCATGCGCTTCAGTTCAAGGCTGGCAGCGACAAGGTATTTGAGGGCCAGGGCTGGATCGTCATCAACGCCGAGAACGTGGACGGCTTCGGCTTCTAAGCTCATCTTCGTTTCGAGCGGGTTCATTGCGCAATGTGCGAGGTGAACCCGCCCGGATGCAGGGCAATCGCTCACGACGGCTGCTTGCGGCCTTTGCGGGCGGTTGCCCTGCCGCTATAGACCCCATCGATTAGACACAGTGAAGGGTGGTCGCCAGGATGGCAAAGAGCCTATTAAAAGCGGTAGATATTCACAAGTCCTTTGCCGGTGTGCATGCGCTCAAGGGGGTAACCCTCGATATCGCACCCGGTGAGATCCATTGCTTGGCCGGCGAGAACGGCTGCGGCAAATCCACGCTCATCAAGATCATCTCCGGCGTCTACACGCCCGACGCCGGTCACATCGAGTTTGACGGCAAGTCCTACGAGAAGATCACGCCCATCGACGCGATCAACGCGGGCCTGCAGGTCATCTATCAGGATTTTTCCATCTTTCCGAACCTGACGGTGATGGAGAATCTGGCGTTTAACACCGAGCTTGCGCAGGGGCATAAGCTGGTCAATTGGAAGCGCCTGCGCACCATTGCGAAGGAAGCGGTCGCCAAGATCAACTTCCAAGTGGACCTGGACGCGCGGTTGGGCGATCTGTCGGTTGCGGAAAAGCAGCTGGTCGCGATCAGCCGCGCGCTCATGTTTGGCGCAAAGCTCATCATCATGGACGAGCCAACCACGGCGCTTACCAAGAAAGAGGTAAATGCGCTTTTCAAGATTATATTGGATCTCAAGGCGCAGGGCATTGCGATCCTCTTTGTCAGCCACAAGCTGGACGAGGTGTTTGAGATCTCCGAGCGGTTTACCATCTTCCGAAACGGCGAGACCGTGGTATCCGGATCGACCAAGGACCTGGACGAGAAGAAGTTCACCTTCTACATGACCGGGCGCGAGTTTGTCGATACGCCGTTCATCCCCTCGTTTAAGGCCGAAGCGCCCGTCATGGCGGTGAGCCAGCTGGGGCTGGACGGGCACTTTGCCGACGTATCGTTCTCGCTTGCGAAGGGCGAGATTCTCGGGATCACAGGGCTGCTCGACTCGGGGCGCAGCGAGCTTGCGCTGGCGCTTTTCGGCGTCAAGCAAGCGGACAGCGGAAGTGTAACGGTCAACGGACAGCAAGTGACGCTCAGCAGTCCGACGGCGGCGATTGCGGCAAAGATCGGGTATGTCCCGGAGGATCGCCTGTCTGAAGGGCTGTGCCTCACCCGCTCGATCGGCGAAAACGTCGTGATCTCGGAGCTGGACAACTTGGCCAGCAAGCTGGGCGTGATCGACCGCGCGAAGCGCAAGGCGGAGATCGAGCGGTGGGTGAAGGAATTGACCATTGCGACGCCCAACCCGGACAACGCCTGTCAGACGCTGTCGGGCGGCAATCAACAGCGGGTGGTGCTGGCCAAGTGGCTGGCGTGCGATCCGCAGGTGCTGATTCTAAACGGGCCGACGGTGGGCGTAGACATCGGCTCCAAGCATGACATTCACGCGATTCTGCGCAAGCTTGCCGACCAAGGCATGGCGATCATCATCATCTCAGACGACCTGCCGGAGGTGCTGGGCAACTGCTCGCGCGTGCTGGTGATGCGCGCGGGGCGCATTGTCTCCGAGCTCAATCCGCGCGAGACCGACGAGCGAACGTTGTCCGCTCACATGATGTAAGGAGGGACAGAGCATGGCAAAGATCCTAAAGAAACTTGCGCAGCGAAATGAGACGTACATCGCGCTGGCCGTCCTCCTCATCAGCTTCGTGATTCAAGTGCGTTCCGGTCAGTTCTACACGCCCAACAACCTGGTCGACATCGCCTCGGCGCTGATCGTGCCCGGGCTGTTCGCGCTGGGCGCGTTCATGGTGCTTGTCTCGGGCGGCATTGACGTGTCGTTCCCGGCGCTGGCGTCGCTGAGCATCTTCGCGACGACCAAGATCCTGCTGGACAGCAATTATCAGGGCGGCATCTGGCTGCCGATCTTGCTGTGCATCGTGTTGGGCGCGGTGCTGGGCGCGGTCAACGGCGCGCTCATCTCCTTTTTCAAGTTGAACGCCATGATCGTGACGCTGGGCACATCGTCCATCTTCAAGGGGTTCATGCAGGGCGCGCTCAATTCCAAGCAGCTGGCGGTGATCCCGGTGGGCATGGCCGAGTTTGGCAAGGCCTCGCTGTTCACCGCGGCCAACGCGCAGTCCGGACTGACCAGCAGAATGCCGACGGCGATGCTGGTGCTGGTGGCGGTGCTGCTGCTGTGCTGGTTTGTGCTCCGGTACACGATGTACGGGCGCGGGCTGTACGCGATCGGCGGAAACGAAGTGAGCGCGCACCGCGCGGGCTTCAACGTCAAGCTGATCAAGTTCCTGCTGTACGTCGCGGTAGGCGTGATTGCGAGCCTGGCGGGGCTGATCCGCGTGTGCATGATGTCGCAGTGCCATCCGACCAACATGCTGGGCATGGAGATGATGATCATTGCGGGCGTGGTGCTGGGCGGTACGTCGATCACCGGCGGCGCGGGCTCGCTCAGCGGGTGTATGCTGGGCACAGTGCTGATCGTCATGGTGCAGAACTCGCTCATTCTGATGGGCATTCCGACGTTCTGGCAGGATTTCGCGCTGGGTCTTTTGATCATTGTGGGAACCGGCGTGAGCGCGTGGCAAGTCGCGCGGGCGGGCCGCAAGTCGCACGGTAAAAACGCGATAAGGGAGGCGGTAAAATGAACGCGCTCAAGAAGCTGTATAACAAAGACGTGCACATCAGCCGCCTGATCGGCATCATGGTGATCTGGCTTGTGTTCATGGCGGTGACCAAGTTCAGCAAATTCTATACGGTGGTCTCGTTCCAGACGATGGGCGCGCAGTTCCCCGAGTTCGGGCTGATGGCGCTGGGCGTCATGCTGTGCATGATATCGGGCGGCATCGACCTGTCGGTGGTCGGCATTGCGAACTTCACCGGCATATCGATGGGGCTTTTGCTCAAGGTGCTGGTGGACGCGGATGGCGTACTGCTTCCGATCGGCATACCGGTCGTGTTCGTGCTGGGCCTTTTGTTGGGCGCGGCGGCGGGCGCGTTCAACGGAGTTCTGGTGTCCAAGGTGCACATTCCGCCGATCCTGGCGACGCTTGGCTCCTCGCAGCTGTTTACCGGCATCGGCATTGTGCTGACGCAGGGCAAGGCGGTTTCAAAGCTCCCGACCCACTACGCCGAGATCGTCTCGGGCAAGCTGTTCGGGGTCTTCCCGGTGCAGCTGCTGATCTTCATTGTGGTGGCGGTGTTTATCGGGCTTTTGCTCACGCGCACGACGTATGGGCCAAGGCTGTATATGCTGGGCACAAGCGAGCGCGCGTCGCACTTTTCAGGCCTGCGCAACGACCGGCTGCTCATTAAGACCTACCTGCTGTCGGGCGTGTGCGCGGCGCTGGGCGGGCTGATCATGCTGGCAAACTACAACTCCGCGCGCTCGGATTATGGCGCGGTCTATACGCTCCAGTGCATTCTGATCGTCGTGCTGGGCGGCGTAAGCCCCGCGGGCGGTAAGGGCAAGCTGTCGGGCGTGCTGCTCTCGATCTGCGTATTGCAGATGCTCTCCTCCGGCCTCACACGCTTCCGCGAGCTCAACGCGTTCCTGATCCCCCTCATCTGGGGCTCCGTGCTGGTGCTCGTCATGGTGCTCAACTACTTCACCGAAAACAAAAAGCAGCGCTGAGGCGGGGAGGCGAGGAGGAGACGGGGAGGAGGCGGCGAGGAGGAGGCGGGGGGAACCGGGAGGCGGGAAGTATATTTAGGGAGGCGGACGGGGGGCCTCCGGCGGCCGGGGCGCTGCCCCTGGACCCCGCCAAGGAAGGTCCTTGGATGCCAGCG
>JAVXNW010000114.1:0-7353 GCA_036645575.1 Clostridia bacterium
CCCTTACGATTCCTAACTCAATTGAATCTGACTGTTCTTATCTCTCTCGCTCTCGCTGTATCGTTTTCAAGGATCGTGTGCGCCGCTGCTTGTTTCCCTCGCTTGCCCCCTCGCTCGCTCGCTCGTTTGTCTGCTTGCTTGCTTTGTTTGCTTTGCTGTGTTTCATGCGGCAACAAAAAGGATTATACCAAATCGCACCCACTTTGTCAACACTTTTTTTGTCGCTTTTTATATCTCGCTTTACACCGCAAAAACCGCTATATGTAGTGGTGTTTAAGGATCATCACCAACACATGATGTGGTTCAAGCCAGTTTTTCCCAACCAGCTCCGCGTTTTAAATCAGAACCTTAACAGGGAAAATCCGCGAAAAATCGGGGTTTTCCACGATTCTTGGGCGCATTCTCCCCAATCGAGGTCGTTTTGCCTCGAATCTTCACACAAAAACGGGGGCCATTTTGCCCATACAGGCAAGATGTCCCCCGTTTTTCCCCCGTTATTGCGCCTTTTCGCCCTGCATGATCTCCACAATCACGCGATTGGTGTCAAACATGCCCTCTTTGACCAGCGTGCCCAGGTTTTCAAACATGCTCTTTAAGCTGTTTCCGACGATTCCGTCGCCCGCGCTCACGCCCATGCCGCCCAGCGCCAGAAACGCCGCCTCGACCGCCAGCCCGCACGCCAGCTCCACCTTGCTCGCGCAGCCCTCCTTGGCCCCGTCGCAGATCATGCCGGAGATAGAGCCCAGAATGTTCTTCATCGCGTACAGCATCTGTTCGGGCGTTCCGTCCATCATATAGACGATGCCGACCGACGCGCCCAGCCCGGAGGCGACGCCGCAGGCGCAGGCGGCGGAGAGCGCGCCGATGTAGCTCTTCACGTAGATGTTGATGAGGCTGCCCAGCGCCACCGCGCGAAGCTTCTTTTCCTCGGGCACCTTGAGCCGCTGCGCGACCGCGTCGATGCTGAGCAGCAGCGTGATGCCCTGATTGCCGCTGCCGGTCGCGGTCATCACCGGCATGCTGATGCCGCTCATGCGCGCAAAGGAGGCGCTGGCGCACATGAGTTGCGCCTCTGAGACGACCGAAGTGCCGATGACGCCCGTTCGGATCATCTGATCGAGCGCCTTGCCCAGGCCAAAGCCCTTGCCCTTCTCGGCGACCGCGCGGTTCATCTCAATGCCGCTTTTGAGGATGTGCAGCGACTCGATGGGCACATGGTCGGCAAAGTCGATGAACTGCTCGAGCGTATCGTCCTGAATGCCGCTTGGAACAGCGGGATCGCCCGCGTAGTCGAGCTTTTCAAACGGCGCGTGATCGATCCGCGTGATCCCCGTATGCTCGCGCCTGGTCACGACCCGCACCGTGTCCCGCTCGGTCTCAAGCACCGATTCGATCAGCAAGTCCTCAATGCCGGGCAGCGTCCTCACCTCGACCAGTCCCTCGGCGACCATTTTCTTGGCTTCGGCAAGCGCCTGGCTCGTAACCTGCTCGAGCACCCGAAGCAGCGCGTCCGCATTGCCCGCCGTGACGCCCAACGCCGCGCACAGCGCGACGCCGCGCTCGTCGGAGCCGGGAATGCCCACGCCCATGGCGTTCTTATATAGAAAGGAATCCATCGTGACGGTCAGCTTCTTGACTGCGCCCGCCGCGTGCTTGCGCGCGGTCGCGGTGTTGAGCGCAATGGCGACCGGCTCGGTGCAGCCCGTAGAGGGCATCATCGAGTCGTTGATCTTGAGCAGCATGTCCTCATAGATAGGCTTCATTTATTTTTCCTCCGCAAGCGACTTGAGCACCCCAAGGAGCACGCGATAGCCGGTCTCAAACGAGGCGAGGTCCATCTTTTCGCCGGGCGCGTGCAACTTTTCAAGGTCGCAGCCCAGCGTGACGATGTCCGCGCCCGGCAAGTTGTCCGCAAAATAGCCCACTTCAAGCCCGCCGTGCGTGGGCTTCATCCGCAGGGTGTTTCCGGTTACTTCCTTTAATACCCGCGCAACGGCCTCGCGCATGGGCGACTCGGGCCGGTACGTCCATCCGGGATAGACGCTGTCCACCACCAGCTCCGCCCGAAAGGCGCGCGCAATCGCGCGATACGTGCTCTCCCAGAAAAGCGCGGTCTCGCGCTTGACGCTGCGCATCATCACGAGCACGTGAAGCGTACCCTCGGCAAGCGACGCCACGCCCAGATTCGCGCTCGTCATCACCATGCCGTGCCGGCTTTCGCTCATCCGGTAGACGCCGCTTGGCAGCGCGCAGAGGAAATCGGCGGCCGCGCGGAGTAAATACCCGGTTTCCTGCGCGCATTTTGCTGGATGGATCGAAATTTGCATCTCGGATTCCTGTTCAAACGTCGCGCGGCAGCGCGCGGTCGCCTCGGCCACCTGCGCGTAAACCGCCTGCACGCGCTTTGGTGAAACCGCGATCACCGCCTCGGCCGCACGCGCAATCGCGTTGTGCGCGCATCCGCCGTCGAGCGACAGCAATATCGCCTGTTCGTTTTCCGCAATGCGCGAGAGCATTTCGCCCAATATCAAAAGCGCGTTTGCGCGCCCCTTGTCGATCTCCCCGCCGGAATGCCCGCCTGCCAAGCCCTCAATCGTGATCGCGAGCGGCGCAAGGCCGTTGGTCTCCGCTTTTTCAAGCGGCAGCGCGAACGCAAGGCGCTCCCCGCCCGCGGAGGCGATCGTGGTCGTGCACAGTTCGCCCGAGTCCATTGAGATCACGCGGCGCGCGCAGATGTCTTTGTAGTCGTATCCGGCGGCGCCGCACAGGCCAATCTCCTCCTGAACGGTAAACAGGCACTCGAGGGGCGGGTGCACCACGTCGTCCCGGTCGAGCAGGTCCATCATGTAGGCGACGCCATAGCCGTCGTCGGCGCCCAATGTCGTGCCGTCCGCGCGCAGCCAGCCCGCCTCGTCCACGTACAGCGCGAGCGGATCGGTCGCAAAGTCATGCGTGCTTTCCTTTTCCTTGGCGGAAACCATGTCCAAATGCGCGCAAAGCAGCACGGCAGGTCGCTCAGCGCCCGCCGCGACGCCCGGCTTTTTCACCAAAAGATTGCCCATATCGTCCTGCTCCGCCCATAGCCCCCTTGCGCGATAGCGGCTTAGCAGGAAATCGCTCAGCGCCCGTTCGTCTTTAGAGGCGTGGGGAATCGCGGCAATGGTCGCAAAGGCGCGCTCAATGCCGCTTTGGGGGATAAAAGGTCGCTTGTTCATCTAAGACACCAGCCTTTCAGCGCAAATCGGAGGCGCCCATTCAATTTTCTTTTTCGAGCGCGGCCAGCATGACGGCGACGGGCGCCTCGCGGCCAGTCCACAGCTTGTAGCCGATCGCGCCTTGGTAGACGAGCATGCTCAGCCCGTCAAACGTCGTGGCGCCGCGCGCGCGGGCGTTGCGCAAAAAGAGCGTGTCGGCGGGATTGGGGATCACGTCCTGCACGATCATGTCGGCGGTGATGGCGTCGTAGTTGATGTCGGGGCAGTTTTCGTCGGGATACAGGCCGATCGAGGTCGCGTTGATCAGGATGTCGCAGCGCGGAATCTCCGCGGTTCCGTTCCAAGGAATAAAGGAGGCGCGGCACTCGGTCTTTTCGTTGATGAGGCTGGCCAGTCCCTCGCCGCGCTCGATGTTGCGGTTGATCAGGATGATCTCGCCGGCTCCGGCCAGCGCGCACTCCACGCAGATGGCGCGCGCCGCGCCGCCCGCGCCCAGCAAGACGATGTGCTTGCCCGCAAGGTCCACGCCGCGCTTGCGGATTCCCTCGACAAAGCCCTTGCCGTCGGTGTTGTAGGCGACAAGGCGTCCGTTTTTGTTGACGACGGTGTTGGTCGCGCCGATCAGCGCCACTTCTTGGCTGACCTCATCGACGTACTTGAGCGCCTCGACCTTGTGCGGCACCGTCAAATTGATCCCAGCAAAGTTCATGGCGCGCAGCCCCTTAAAGGCGTCCGCCAAGTCGTTGGGCTTCACCAGCAGGTTCAGGTATCGCCAATTGAGGCCGTCCTCGCGAAACGCGGCCTCCTGCATGACGACGGTCGGGTTTTCGTCGACCGGACATCCCAGCACGCCCAGCAGCTGAGCGCGGTAATTCTTCTCCATCGCGCATAACCTCCCATAAATCTCATCGAGTCTATTTTGAATGATTTTATCATAATATTGAGGATTGCGCAAGCGCGGCACACTTCTTGGGAAGCGCAACGGTTCTATGACGCCACCGCCGTCTTGTCCGGCGCCTTTTTTAAACCGAGCAATCAATCCGCCAAAATTTTTCTTGACAACGTCCGCCCCGAATGTTATCATGCTTGATATCATAATCACCTTTGATAACGTTATGAGGGGAGGCGCCCGCTATGACGCCAAGCGAGCTTACGCGGCTCATGATGAACCCGGCGCGGCTGCGCATTATTCAGCACTTGCTCTTGCACCCGACGGCGACGACGTCGGAAATCGGGCGGGATTTGAGCGACATTGCGCCGGCCAGCCTGTACCGGCACGTAAAGATGCTGGAGCAGGCCGGCATTTTGCTGGTGGACGCCGAGCGACGAGTGCGCGGCGCGGTGGAAAAGACCTATCGCCTGAACCAGGAACTGGGCGCGGGCGCGGGGGACGCGGCATCCGGCATTCAGCAGATGCTTTTGCACCTGATTGGCACGTTTTCGGTTTATTTTTCCCAGCCCGCGCCCGCGCCCGAAAAGGACATGCTGTTCATCTCGACGTCCACGCTGATGCTGTCGGACGCGGAATTTACCGAACTGCTCGCCAAGATGGGCGCGCTGGTCAACGATTATCTGGAAAACGCGCCGTCGCCCGATCGCGCGGCGCGGCGCATCACTTGGATCAGTTCGCCCCGCGAGGCGGACAGGGCGCAGCGCGAAAAGACACGCACGAAAAAGGAGCAAGAAAAAAATGAGTCTACTTGAAATCAGCCATTTTTCCAAGACCTACAAGGGCGACAAGCGCGCGGTGGACGACCTGAGCCTGACGATTGAGCCGGGCGACATCTACGGCTTTATCGGCCACAACGGCGCGGGCAAGAGCACGACCATCCGCGCGGTGGTGGGCGTATTGGACTTTGAGGCGGGCGAGATCGCGATCTGCGGGCATTCGGTCAAGCGCGAGCCGCTCGCGTGCAAGCAATTGACCGCGTATTTGCCGGACAACCCCGACCTGTACGACCACCTGCGCGGCATCGACTTCATTCACTTTGTCGCGGACCTGTTTGGCGTAGCGGCGGAAGTGCGCAAGGAGCGCATCGCGTATTACAGCGCGCTGTTTGAGATGACGGAGCCGCTGGGCGACGTGATCCAGTCGTATTCGCACGGCATGAAGCAAAAGCTGGCGCTGATCGCGGCGTTTGTGCACGCGCCGAAATTGATGGTGATGGACGAGCCGTTTGTCGGGCTGGACCCGTCGGCGTCGAGCAAGTTAAAATCAGAGATGCGCAAGCTGTGCGCGGCGGGCGGCGCGATCTTTTTCTCGACGCACGTGCTCGAGGTAGCGGAAAAATTGTGCAACAAAGTGGCGATCATCAAAAACGGCAAGCTGATCGCGGCGGGCGACATGGAGAAGGTGCAGGGTCAGCTGTCGCTTGAGGAGCGGTTCATGGAGGTGGCGCAGGATGAAGCGTAAGCTGGGCCTGCTGATCTTCTGGCAGCTGATCAACCAGTACCACCTGCGCGAGATCGGCGAAAAAAAGGTGAAATTCGCGCTGATGGCGCTATTGTACCTGCTGCTGGGCGGGCTGATCGCAGGGATGGCGACGGGGCTTGCGGTAGGGCTCATGGCTTCGCAAATGCCGGAGCTGATCCCAACGCTGGCGGTCGCGATGACCGGGCTGATGGCGCTTGTATTTACGGTGCTCAAGGTGAAGGGCATTGTGTTCGGGTTTGCGGGTTTTGACATGCTGATGTCGCTGCCGGTCACGCGGGGTCAGCTGGTTGCGAGCCGTTTTTTCTGCCTGTCGGCGGGCGAGTGGGGGCTGTCGCTGCTGGTGACGGCGCCGATGGCGGTCGTGTATTTGGTCGGCGTGCAGCCAAGTGCGCTGGCGTATGTCGCGTGGGGGATCGTGCTTTTGACGCAGACGCTGTTGCCCACGGCGCTGGGCGCGGCGATTGGCAGCGCGCTTTTGATGATCTCGTCGCGGTTCCGGCACGCGAACTGGGCGGCGATTATCCTGTCGTTTGCGCTGCTGCTCGCGTACCTGTTGGGGATGATGAAGCTGAGCATGGGCGACGAGCCAAACGTCGAGATGCTGCTAAACCTTGCCAAGGCGCTGCGCGCGCCAATTGAGCGGATCTACCCGCCGGCGCAATTGGCGCGCGAGGCAATTGCGGGCGGGCAGGTAGGCGCGCTTGGCCTGTTTGCGCTGATCGGGGTGCTCGGGTATGCGCTGTTCGCGGTGCCGGTCGCGCGGCACTACGTTCCGTTAAACAGCATTCTGACGGCGCAAGGCAAGCGCGGAAGCTACGTAGTAGGCGCGCAGAAGCGCCGCTCGGCGATCTCTGCGCTGTATATAAAGGAAGCGAAAAAGTACGTCGCATCGACCGCGTACCTGATGAACACCGCATTTGGGCTGGTGATGGCGTTGGCGGCGTGCGCGGTGCTCTTGTTTAACCGCGAGCTCGCCTCGACGCTCATCCACGTACCGATGGTCGGGCCGCTGGTCACGGGATGCGCGCCGTTTGTCGTAGCGGCCATGCTGTGCACCTGTGCGACTTCATCGGTGGCGCTGTCGCTCGAGGGGAAGTCGGTGTGGCTGGTTGCGTCGCTGCCGGTCACGCCCGCGCAGGTATTGCGGGCGAAGGCGCTGTTCAACATGAGTCTCACCTGTCCGACGGCGCTCGTGTGCGGGGGAATGCTCGGGATCGCGCTGGGCGGCGGTGCGGAGCTCATGGCGCGGCTGCTGCTGGTGCCGCTAAGCTATGCGATCTTTAGCGCGGTGAGCGGGATATGGGTCAATGTAAAGCTGGTCAAGTACGACTGGGAGAGCGAGACGATGCTGGTCAAGCAGAGCGTGAGTAGCTTCATCGGGATTGTGTGCGGGATGCTGCTGGCGCTTGCGTCGATGGCGCCGCTGGTGTTCGGGTGGGTGGATGCAAAGGTGCTCGCCTATGGCATGAGCGCCGCGCTGCTGTGCGCAAGCGCGCTCATGTGGCTGCTGCTCGGCCGCCTCGCGCGCCTCCCCGCGTGAGCGGTTGATGGGGCAAGGGGTGGGCATTGCGGGACTCCAAGGGGCGGCGCTCCTCGGCCGCCGGAGGCAATGCCCATCCCCCGCCTCCCCGCGTGAGCGCTGATGGGGTCAAGGGGCTGGTCCCTTGCGGGTGTCCAGAGGGCAGCGCCCTCGGCCGCCGGAGG
>JAVXNW010000115.1:0-7202 GCA_036645575.1 Clostridia bacterium
GACACCTATACACCGGATTGCTACGATCGCCACAATCGCTACATGGTCGATAAATCTTCCGCAGTACTGTCTGTATACAATGAGTTGGGATGCGAAGAAACGGCTTCCACGACGAAATACGCGCGTCAGCAGGGCAAAGAGCTTGTGGTCATCGACCCTGCTACGCTAAAACGCACGGTGATCCCAGCGCAGACAATCGAATCACTTTAAGGCACTCATGCCACCCACTTGGGAACTTATTCACATTTGGCGACTTTACGCGTTTGCTTTGCCGTAGGCAAAATAATTCTACATTAAAAAACGCGCTCGGCAGAAGCCGGGCGCGTAAGACAATCCATTGAATCGGTTCACCTCATGCTTGGGATGAAATGGGGTTGGTTTTGAGCGATGCGCTTCCCTAGGGAACCGCATCGCTCAAAAAATCCGCTTTCAAGGGCTACTTGAAAGCGGATGATTGTCGTTGTTGCTAAGCGCACGCTGAAGCATCACGTCTGGGCAACAGCCCCATTCAATCTTTTTACAATTGCGCGGCTTCGTTGTTCGGGATCAGCGCGAGCAGTTTTTGGGCGACGTCGATCGGGAAGTCCGGCGCGGGGGGATTGTCCACCAGCGCCTGCAAAAACGCGTGCGTGTTGGCGCTCTGCGGGAGCATGTATCCGGCCTCGCGCAGGATGTCCTCGCCCATCAGGCGATTGGACTGCGCAAGGGCGGTGAGCAACTGGCGAAGCGCCGGATCATCCGCCGTCTCGGCAAGCTGCAAGGCGACCTTCTCCTGCTGCGCCTTGCTGCGCGCAAGCGCCTTCATGGCGCTTTCAACCTGCGCGGTCTTGGCCTGCTGCGGCGGAAATTCGCTTGGCACCATGGAGATCGCGCCCGACGGGCAGGCGGCCGCGCACACGCCGCAGCCAATGCACTTCTTGACGTCGATGATGCTGTTCTCGGTATCGGTCGCGCCCGTGGGGCAGACGTAGAGGCACAGACAATCCTTTGTGCACAGCCTGATGGTTCTTACTGCATACATGTTGGGCTACCTCCTTTCTATCTGGGCAATTTTCCAGCTGGGCACCTTGCACACCGGGCACAGCGCCGGCGGCACGTCGCCCACATAGACAAACCCGCACGTCTCGCACACATACACATGCGTGCGCTCGATAAACGCGCTGCCCTCGCTCTTGTAGCGGCTGAGCAGCGACGAGAGGATGTGGCTCACCTTTTCGCTCCACACAAGCGCGCGCAGCGCGCCGCGATCGGGGCCCGCGCCTGCCTGCGCGTTCGCCTTGGCAAAGCCCTCGCTCAAGTCGTTTTGCACAAGCGCCCACAGCTTGTCGGTGCCCGCCCCATTCACTTCGGGCGTGCGCGCCTTAAAGTAATCCGCCAGCTGCGTAAACAGCGCCGATTCTTCTTTCAGGTACTGCTTTTCGCAGCCCCTTGCCAAGTTGGAGCACAAAAGCGACATCTCGCCAACCGACAGCTCGCGCATCTCCCCCGCGTCGTCCTGCGCAATGGCCTCGGGCTTGTCCGCGACCTTTTCCGCTGCCTGCTCCCGGAAGTTCGACTTTGCCGCACCGCAAAGCGGGCAGACCCAGTCGGGCGGCAGGTCTTCCCATTTCGTGCCGGGTGCAATCCCGGCGGACGGAATGCCTGCGGCTTCGTCGTAGACAAATCCGCAGATGTTGCAAACATACTTCTTCATGTCTTGGCCTCCTTCAATCAGATGTTTCCCGGACACCCAACGCGCTTGTGTCCTTCTTTGTACTTTATACCCATCCACATGCCGATTCTATCACAAAAGGCGCGCTTTGCTTCCTTAGAGAAGCGCTTTTGGGCAACTTCCCGATACAAAAAGCGACCGCGCCTTGTTGCTTGGCGCGGTCGCTTGGTCACTTGGCGGATAGGGCTCGATTCCCCTTGCCCGCGATCAGCCCAGATAGTCGAGCTTCACCTTGTAGTTGTCGCTGGTCGAGAAGTAGTCCACCGTGATCTGCACGTTGTTCTTTTTGTAGACGGCGGAAACGATGTTGTTGCTGGGCTCAAAGGCGCCCGAGAGCGTCCAGCCCGCGCTTTCCAGCGCATTCACGTACTCGAGCGCGTCCACCGTGGTCGCGTCGCGGTAGGTCAGGATGCGGCTGCCCGCGCCCACGCCATCCTCGAC
This sequence comes from Clostridia bacterium, assembly GCA_036645575.1. GTDB lineage: Bacteria > Bacillota > Clostridia > Christensenellales > Aristaeellaceae > JAVXNW01. The sequence goes on from JAVXNW010000115.1 coordinate 2,153, forward strand.
CGAGACCAGCTTCCCGGTTTGGGGCAGCACAAACGCGCTGTAAGTCGGGTCCGCCCAGTCGTAGCGCGGCTCGTCGTACAGCGATACGCGGTTTTCCTGGTTGCTCGTCACCAAGTGAATCTCGACGCCGTCAAGGTTCACTACGCTCAGCCGTGGCGTGCGCACAAAGATGGCCGCGCCCGCCTCCGCAAGCTTCGCGATGTAGGCGTCAAACGCCTTGGCGGTCGATGACGGCACGATCACGTCTGCATAGCCGCTGCCGGAACGCGTCTCGTAGGCCTCCGATTCCAAGACCGGAACGTCGGGGAACGCGTCTGCCGGCCACGCGTTGACCGGCTTGGGGATCGCGCTGGCGGACGGCAGCGCGTCAGGCGCCGCACCGTTTATCGCGTTGTCGATCGGCGTCACCGGCTGAACGCTGTTTTTCTCGCGCTCCAGTCGGCTGTTCGTCCACACAATGGAGCCATATAGCGCCGCCGCCACAACCAGTGCCGCCAGCGTCGCAACCACGATATATTGAATCCACTGCTTCCTGCGCTCGCGGATCAGATCCTCTTCAAGCGAAAAGACATCTTCGTCATACTGGTCTTCCTGCTCTTGCTGCATATCCTCGTCGTCCAGCACTTCTTCGTCGTTTAAATGTCTCTCATGATTTCGATGTTCCATGTCGGCATGCCCCCTTGCTTGTCGCGTTGGTGCCATTATAGCATACCCATCCAACTGGTTTCAATCGCTTGCGCGCACTTTCCCTTCACAAACAAATATTTCGCGCATATCCTCCGCCCGCCTCCCTATGTATTGGTGGTGCGGATGCTCTGGACGTTGATGTGTTCGGAAAGCGTCACCACGATGTCGCGGTAGGTGAGCCCCGCCGGAAGGTGCAATTCGTACATGTTCGTGTACAGGTTGTTGCCGCCCGGCAGGCTTTCGACGTTAAAGTCGATGTCCAGCACTTGAATGCCGCTCTCGTCAAAGTAGCGGTTGATAAAGTCGATCGTCTCCACCCGGTGGATGAACTTGATCTCCACCTTCTTGTTCACATTGACGTGCACGATCTTTTGCAGCACCAGCAGCACCGTCATCACCAGCACGCACCCGACCATGGCGATCAGGTAGTAGCCCATGCCGACCGCTATGCCCAGGCACGCGGCGTTCCACAGCGAAGCCGCCGTCGTCAGCCCGGCGATCTTCTTGCGCGCCGTGAATATGGTGCCCGCGCCCAGGAAACCTATGCCGCTGACCACTTGGGCGCTGATGCGACCCATGCTGAAGTTGAGGCCATGAAAGCCTGCGCCCATGGCCAGCACCTCGTCGCGAATGCTGCACTCAATCAGCGCAATGACGCACGCGCCAAGGCACACGAGCACATGCGTGCGCATGCCGGCCGGGCGGTTCTTGCGCTCGCGCTCAACGCCGATCACCGTGCCAATCAGGATGGCGATGACGATGCGAATAACGATCTCCCACGGGCTCATCAATGATTCCCCTCTCCTAAAGCGCTGGGCGGGGTGGGATCAAAAGTGCGCTTGACAATTTTTCGCCGCTTATACAGTCGACCACGGCGAACCAGACGCGCCCCTGCGCATCCGGTTCGGCGTGGTCATGCGGCGATGGCCGCCGTGGCCTATTTGAGCGTAATGATCACGCGGCGATACGGCTCGTCGCCCTCTGAATGGGTGGTGACATAGGGGTTATCCTGAAGCGCCGCGTGCAATACGCGCCGCTCGCTCGGGTTCATCGGCTCGAGCGCGACCCGGTGCCCGGTCTTGCGCGCGCGGTTGGCCATGCGCTCCGCAAGGCGCTTAAGCGCCTCTTCGCGCTTGGCGCGGTAGTGCTCGGTGTCCAGCGTCACCCGCAGGTACTCCTCGCGCCCCTTGTTGACCTCGAGGCTGGCGAGATACTGCATCGCGTCGAGCGTCTCGCCACGGCGGCCGATCAGCACGCCCAGCGTGTCGCCCATCATCTGCACCTGCAAATGCCCCTCGGTCTCCTTGAGCCGGATCTCGACGTCCACGTGCATGAGCGTCGTCAGCTGCTTTAAAAACTCGTATGCGCACTTGCCGTCTTCGGAAAGCGTCGCCAGGTCAAGCGCCGGCAAATCCTCCATCGAGGGCGGTTCGGGCGCGGGTCGGTTCTGCGCGCGCTCCGGGCGCTCCGGACGTCCGCCTTCCGGCCTTCCGGCCTCCTCGGGACGCGGCTTGCGCGGACGGGGCGGGCGCGCGGGGCGGGGCGGACGCGCGACTTGCGCAAGCGTGCCGTCCTCGTTCTTGAGCGGCTGCTCCGGCTTGCGCGCGGGCATGGGGCGCGCTTCCGGCCTGCCTTCCGGCCTACCTTCGGGTCTGCCTTCCGGCCTTTGCGCGGGTCTTCCCTCGGGCTTCGCGGAAAGTTTGGGCTCCGCCTTGGGCGCGGGTCTTCCCTCCGGCTTTACTTCGGGCTTGACCTCGGGCTTGACTTCGGGCTTTATCTCAGGCTTGACTTCGGGCTTTACTTCGGGCTTTTTGGGTTTCTTGATCGGCTCGGGCTGCTGGTCGAGCGAGAAGATGGGCATTTCGAAGTCCGGCTCCGCCTCCCTGACCGTCAGGCGCACGCGCGCCAACTTTCCAAACATGCCAAACAACCCGGGGCTTCCGTACTCAAGCACGTCGATTGAGACGTCGCTTGAGGTCTTTCCAAGCTCTCTTAAACCGGCCTGAACGGCGTCTTCCACCGTCTTGCCGCTTTTTTCGATGTAACTCACGGCTTTGTGACCTCCTCTGGCGCACTCAAGCTCTTAGATTTTTTGTCGAGGAAGTAATTGATGACCACCTGCTGCACCATCATGATGATGTTGACCGCCACCCAGTAGATCGAGAACGCGGCGTTGTAGGTCGCGCAGATCCACACGGAGAACAGCGGGAAGAACCACTTCATGATCGCGTTTTGCGACTGCTGCTGGGAGGTCTGGTTTGCCGGCGTGGTCAATTGCGTGGTCAGGAACTGGGTCACGCCCGCCAGGATCGGCAATAGGAAGAGGCCGTTAAACTGGGCGGGGATTTGGATGGTCCAAAAGAGCATCGGCGCCTGATAGAGGTAGGTCGCTCCGCCCATCTGGGCGGCGATCGCGGCGTACTCGGGCGTCTTTAAGAACTCGCGCACGAGCGTCAGATTTTGCTCGGTCAAGAGCGTTCCGCTGATCGGCCCGATCGCGGAAAGTGGATCGCCGATCGCCGGGATGATCGTAGAGAGGAAGGAGTCGGGCTGATAGACGTTTTTGATCCACAGCCAGGACTGCATCTGCGCGGGGTCAAACGTGCCGTTCATCATGTTGAGCAGCATCTGCACCGTGTGCTCGTTGGCTACCACGCGCATCGCGTCGAACATGCAAAACAGAATGGGCATTGACAAAAGCATCGGCAGGCACCCGCTCATCGGGCTTACCTTTTCCTTGCGGTACAGTTCGCTCATCTTCTGGTTGAGCTTGTCCCGGTCGTTTGCGTATTTTGCTTGCAGCGCGTTGACCTTGGGCTGCAAGTCGGTGACGCGGCGCATGGATTTTTTGCTTTTTACGTCAAGCGGCAAGAGCACCATGCGGATGAGAAGCGTGAACAGCACGACCGACCAGCCGTAGTTGCCCACAAAGGCGAAGATGTATTCCAAGATTTGCTTTAAAAACTCGCTGATAAAAAACATGCAATGAATTCCTCCAAAACCTCTTTCGGTTCGACCGCGCCGGGCCGGGAAGAAGGTTTGCCACGCCGGAAAATCGACCCCTATCGGTTCTCCCGGCCTTTCGCGCCGATTCTATCGGCCCTACGGCACCGGATCATAGCCGCCCTTGCACAGGGGATTGCACCTGAGGATACGCAAAAAAGCCATCCAGCCACCCTTCAGCGCGCCGTATCGCTCAATGGCCTCCATCGCATACGCTGAGCACGTAGGCGTAAAGCGACAGGCGGGCGGAAGGGACGGACTGATCTGGCGTTTGTAAAAGCGAATGATGGCGAGCATGATCCGCTTCATCATTCTTTTGCCTCCTCGGAAAAAAGCCCCGCGCGCTTGAGCAGCCGGGCCATCTCGGCCGTCATGGCTGTGTGTGTGGTGCGTGCCGCCGCCGTTCGCGCGGTAAACACATACCGACCAGACTTGAGCGCTCCCCTGACCATCCGGAAATCCTCGCGCATCCAGCGCCTAAGTCGGTTGCGCGTGACCGCCCCGCCCACCTTCGCGGACGCGGAAAAGCCGACCCGCAACTGCCGGTCTTTTAAATAGACAAGAACCATCGACCGCCCCGGAAAGGACTTTCCACGGCGGTAGACGATTTTGTAATATTTATTTCGACCCAAGCTGAATTTCCTGCCCAGTCGATAGGGGTGAAGCCTTGCGGCTTGGGTGCAATCGTCTTGATCTAACACAATTAGGCGGAAAGCACCTTGCGGCCACGGGCGCGACGAGCCCTGAGTACCTGGCGACCGGCCTTGGTCATCATGCGGGCACGAAAGCCGTGCACCTTGGAACGCTGACGCTTCTTGGGCTGATAAGTACGAAACATGTTGAAAACACCCCTTCTTCTTATTAGGTTTATCTTGAATCGCCGCAGCGCCTGAATGACTGCGGCAAGCCAATCCATATTTTTATCGGCTACACGAAATAAATCCGATAAACCGACAACTTACTTAGTATAAAGGATCGCCCGCAACCTGTCAAGCACAATTTTGTTTCCCCATAGATTTCAAAAGCCCCCCGTTCGGCGAGTAAATTCCCAAAGTAACGTCCACAGTGGACTTTGGAGCGGACGTTAGTCTGAGAAGGTAAAAAGGAGTAGACTTAAGTCTGGGAAAAACAAAGGAGGGCAAGAAAAATGCCAGACTTAAGCAGCAAACAAATCAAGCACCTAACCCGGGAAGAACGCATCGAAATTCAGGACTGCCTTTTCCATGGCGTTTCGTTCAAAGGCATAGCCCGGCGCATTGGCAAGGACCCTACGACCGTGTCCAAAGAGGTAAAAAAGCACATTCAAATCATACCCGCACGCTGTGATAACGCAACGCCTTGCGCAAAACTTCTCAAGGCG
>JAVXNW010000116.1:0-7021 GCA_036645575.1 Clostridia bacterium
GCCGGCCGCCGGGGGGGGGGGGGGGGGCGGGGGGGGGGGGGGGGGGGCGCCCCCCCCCCCCCCCCCCCCCCCGCCGGAGGCCCCCCGTCCGTTCCCTATAATATCTTCCCGCCTCCCGGTTCCCCCCGCCTCCTCCTCGCCGCCTCCCTTACTATACTTCCCGCCTCCCGGTTCCCCCCGCCTCCCCCGCCTCCTCCTCGCCTTAGTCCCAGTCGCCGTCGGCGTAGTCGTCGTCTTCGGCGGGGTCGTCGTTGGCGAGGAGGCGGGCGGCTTGCGCGGGGTCGATTTTTTCGACGCCTTTGAGTCTACGTTCGATAGCGCGGGACTTGCGCGAGGCGTCCTCAATGGACTCGCCGGCCTGGCGAATGCGCTTCTGGGTGCGGGCGAGCGCCTCGGCGAAGTCAGCAAGTTCGCCGCGCACAGCGCCGAGCAATGCCCAGACCTCCTCGCTATGCCGTTCAATGGCAATTGTCTTAAAGCCCATTTGGAGGCTATTGATGAGCGCGGCGAGGGTATTGGGTCCTGTGAGCATCACGTGATCCTCGCGCTGCATTTTTTCGACCAGCTCGCCTTGGCGCAGCGCCTCAGCGTAGAGCCCCTCGCTGGTCAAAAACAGCACGGCGAAGTCTGTCGTCTTGGGCGGGTGGATGAACTGGCGCGCGACGCGCTCGGCGGCGCTGCGCAGCTTTTGCGTAAGCTCGTCGGTCATCTGCGCGATCAGTTCAGCGTCGCCCGAATCCTGCGCGTCCAGGAGCCTGCAATAGGCCTCGCTCGGGCACTGCGCGTCGATCGGCAGGTACGTGGTCGGCTCGTCGGGCTTGCGGCCGGGCAGGCGAATCGCGAAGTCAGCGGCCTCGCCGCCGGGCACAATGACGACGCCGGTCTCGTACTGATCGGCGGTCATGAGCTGGGAGAGCAGCCCGCCCAACTGAATTTCGCCGAGCAACCCGCGCGCGCGCACGCCGGTCAGCACCTTTTTGAGGTCGCCCACGCCATCAGAGAGCGTCTGCATCTCGCCCAATTCCCTGTAGACCCGGTCGAGGCGGTCGCTGACCGCCTGAAAGCGCTCGCCCAGATGCCGGTCGAGCGTCTTGTCCAGCTTGGCATCCACCGTGTGCTCGATCTTTTCCAGGCGCATCTCGTTGGACTCGCGCAATTTGCCCATCTGGCTTTCGACGGTCTGGCGAATGCGCTCGAGGCGCTGGTCGTCCCGGTCGAGCTTCTCGTCGAGCGACTGCCCGATCCGGCCAATGCGCACCTCGTAGTCGGCGAGGCGCTCCTCGACCACCTTGCGCATATCGCCCATGCGCGCCTCGTCTATGCGGCCCATGTCGCGCAATTGCCCGGAGAACGCGTCGAGCTGGCCCTGCTGCGTGCGCGCCATCTCGCCCATCACGCGGGTGACCGAGTCGCCCATGCCGCGCAGATTGCTCGAGAGCGCCTCGCGGTCGCGCCCGGCCTCTTCGCCCGCCTGCTCGCGCGTCAGCTGCATCTGGTCGGTCAGCTTTTTTTCGACGTCGCCCAAGCGCTCGCCTAGGCCGTTCTCCTTTTTGTACGCGGCGCGCAGCGCCATGAACAGCGCGCTGATCGCGACCAGCGCGATCAGCAGCACCAGGATCACGATTGGATTTGTCCAAAAGTCATTCATGTTCTTCCCTCCCTCTTGCGTAGCCCCGCAGTGGCGCTGTGGCCACGCGGGTCATTGGTTGGTCAAATATTGAAAGAAAGCCGCCGCGCTCGGCTCGGCAAGCGGCAGGAAATACTCGCGCTCGGCGATCGCGTCCAGCTGATGCGCGTCGGAGGCGTGCAGGTGCCGGTAGGCGGCGATGTCGGGCGTGTGCGGGCACGCAATGCCGCGCGTCACCTCGAGCGCCGCAAACTGGAGGTTGGGCGGCAGAAAGCCCAGCGCGTTGAGCAGGCCGTTTCCGCCGCGATTGATGTGCGCGGGCACGGGCAGGCCGTGAAAGGCGCGGATCTGCTGGGTCAATTGGTCGATCGACAGGTCAAGCGCGTTGATGAGCAGCAGCTCCTCGCCGCCTACCCGCTCGTCCTGATCGTCTAGCACCCACTGCTCGCCGAAAAAATCCGGCTTGTTTTTGAGCTTGGGCAGGTGCGGATAGATGTACTCCGAGAAGGCGAGCGCGTCCGCGACGGTCAGAAAGTAGGCGAGCAAGTGCGCCTCCTCGCGCGTCGTGAGCTCAAGTCCCGGCAAGAGCCCCATGCCCACCTTTCTACACACCTTCTCGACCGCCGGCAGCTGCCGCGCGGTGTTGTGGTCGGTCACCGCGATCAACTCAAGCCCCTTGAGCGCGCTCATGCGCACGATGTTGTTTGGCGTCATCAGCTCGTCGCCGCAGGGCGACAGACACGAGTGGATGTGCAGATCGACCGCCACGCCCGCCATCTCAGTTGGCCCGAACGCCCGATGCGTACATCATGCCGCACAGCTGGTAGGCGGTCTTTTCGCTGGTCAACAGCGCCACGCCCTCCTCGGCCGCCTTGTCAATCACCGACTGCTCAAAGACAATGCCCTCCGGCGCGATCACCGCCGCCATGTCCATGAGCGTCGCGACCGCGATCACGTTCATGTGGGTCTGCACGGTGATCCACGCCATGCCGGACGCGCCGTGCGACATGACCCAGCTCAAAAGGTCGCACGCATAGCCGCAGGTGATTTCGCGCGTAGCGTCTACCGTGGGGGTGAGGTTCTTGCTATCGGTCAATTGCGCAAATTCGTGAATGGTCATGGTCTTTCCTCCTATTTTCGGTCGCGGCCGCGCGGCTCAAGCCCGCCCGCCGCGGCGCGGTTTATTCAGCGCTTACCCAAGCGTCACCTGCGCGTGCTGTCGCTCAGCTCCACCATCTGCTTGGCCATGTCGCGCACGCGCTGCTTGAGCACGAACAGGCAGTCGGTCTCGTTGGCCCAGCCGCCCACGATGTCCTCGGCCAGCGCCTGGCACGAGGGCGACCCGCAGGAGCCGCAGTCAAGCCCGGGCAAGCGCTGCCTGATCTCCTCGATCAGGTCCATCTTCTCAAGCGCGGTCTGCAGATCGGCGTCCAATTGCAGCGTCTTCACCTGCTCGATTTGCGTTTCGAGGCCGACCTGCTCGGCGATTTGCGCCATCTCGCCATCGGAGATGTTCTCCTCAGGCCTGAGCTTGGGCAGCCTGAACAGCAGTTCGCGGATGCGGTTGCGCGCAATGAACACGTTTTCAAACACCAGCGGCCCGCCCACGCACCCGCCCACGCACGCCAGCCCCTCAAAGAAGGTCAGCCCGCTCAAGCGGTTGTTCTCGATCTCCTCCAGCACCTTGGCGACCGACTCAATGCCGTCCACCGCCAGCGCGTTTTCAATGCCCGCGGCCGTCGCCTCGCCGCCGGTGCGCGCCCAGCCCACGCCCAGCGCAGTCGCGCGAAAGCCCGCGTCCTCGCCGGGACTGGGCACGCCGCCCTTCTTAATCAGCCCCGCCATCAGCCCGTACACCTCGAGAAAGGAGATCGCGCCGTCCACGGCGGAGCGCGCGTGCCCGAGCGGCTTTCGGATCGCGGTCACCTTGGCCGCGCAGGGCGTAATGAAAAAGCAGCCCACGTCGCTGGGATCGGCGTTGTGCTTTAGGCAAAACTCGCGGCGCGCCTGAATCGCCGCCATCTCCATGGGCGACTTGACATCGACGATGTTGTCAATCAGCTCGGGAAAGCGGGTCTGGATCAGCCGAACGACCGCCGGACAGCTCGACGAGATGAGCGGGCGCGGGCAGTCCGGCCTGCGCAGGCGCTCCTGCACCGCGCGCGAGACGATATCCGCGCCGCGCGCCACGTCGTACACCTCGTCAAAGCCCATCTGGTGCAGCGCCCTTGTCACGCTGCCCACGTGCGGAAGCGACTTAAACTGGCCGTACAGCGCGGGCGCGGGCAGCGCAATCTTGTAAGGAAAGCGGTTGATCGCCGCCAGCGGATCGGTGGTCGCCACCTTGGCATGATAGGCGCACACGCGAATGCACTCGCCACAGTCGATGCAGCGCTCGTCGATGATGTGCGCGCGGCCGCCGTGCACCCGGATCGCCTCGGTCGGGCAGCGCTTGAGGCAATTGGTGCAGCCCACGCACTTGTCCTTGTCCAGCGTAACCGAATGATAATAAGGTTTCTCCGTGTTCATAGCTTAAACCCCATTTCTATCTCGGTCCCCACGCCCAATTGCGACTTGATCGCAAATTTGGTTGCGTTGCGCTTCATGTTGGGCAGGCCCATGCCCGCGCCAAAGCCCATCATGCGCACGTCGTCAGACGCGGTCGAATAGCCCTCGCGCATGGCCAGGTCGATGTCCGGAATGCCTGGCCCACGGTCGCGCACGTTGAGTTCGAGAAAGTCGGGCCGCACGACCAGCTCCATCGCGCCGCCCAGCGAGTGGATCACCAGATTGAGCTCCACCTCGTAGGCCGCGACCGATACGCGGCGCACGATGGCGCTGTCCACGCCCAGTTTTTTGAGAATGCGCTTGATTTTCCCAGAGGCTTCACCGGCGGTCGTAAAATCCCCCGCGGTGATATCATAGCTTTCACGCAGCATAACCGTATCGCTCATGTTGCCACTCCTTTGTCTGGAAATGATCTTTTCGGAAATGCGTTTACCCGAGCAGGTGCGTGTTGTGTACGCCGCTAGGCAGGCCGTGCGAATATAATATGCCGCACGCCTCATAGAGCGTATAGGGGGTACCCAGCACGATCATGTCGCGCTCGCTTGCCATGTCGAGCACGTCGTCCCCCGGGATCTTTCCGCGCACGAACACGATCAGCAGCACGTCGAGCATCTCGCACGTGCGCACGACGTGGGTGTTGGTCAGCCCCGTCAAGAGCACCATCCGCTCCTTGGGAAAGGCGAGCACGTCGCTCATCATGTCCGACCCGCAGGCCGTCTGAATCTCATCCTCCGGAAGTTCGCCCCCGCAAAGCTGTGTCGCGCCCAACAAATCCAATATTTCCCGTGCCTTCATGCGGTGTTGCTCCTCTCTAAGCCCCCCGGCCGTCATTGTGTACATTATAGTCGATTGCGAAGAAAAAGGGAAGGAGAAATCTTTAACTTGCAATTCGTTGTAATTTTCTGGCGCGGTGCTTATAATGGGGGGCAGTTGGCGTAGATGGGGAATCGGTTTCGGGGTTTTGCCTAAGAGAGCGCGGTCAGTTGCTGAGAGGGCGCGCGGCAAGATGGAATCGTCCCACCCCTGAGCCGCGGTTAATCCCCGCCGTCTTGCCCGCGTTATGGGGCTAAGAGCCGGGCGCCTTGGGCGTCAAGCAAGGTGGTAGCGCGGAGCAAAGCTTCGTCCCTGCATGGGGCGGGCTTTTTTTGTACCGATCGACCTTGATCGTATGCGATTGTATGGGCGCCGGATGGGGCGAAAATGATCATCAGGGAGGGTTTTATTCCATGGGCAAGAAGGAAAAAGAGCAGGCGTTTGTCGAACATATCACCCCGCGCGACGTGGATTTTTCGCAGTGGTATACCGACGTCATCCTCAAGACCGATTTGGTGGACTACGCGCCGGTGCGCGGCTGCATGGTGATCAAGCCCTACGGCTACGGCATTTGGGAGTTGATCCAGCAGGAGATGGACGGGCGGTTCAAGGCGACCGGCCACAAAAACGTGTACTTCCCGATGCTGATCCCGGAGAGCCTGCTGCTCAAGGAAGCGGAGCACGTCGAGGGGTTTGCGCCGGAAGTCGCGTGGGTGACGCAGGGCGGCACCGAGACGCTGACCGAGCGCCTGGCGATCCGGCCGACCTCAGAGACGCTGTTTTGCTCGATGTACGCAAAATGGGTGCAGTCTTGGCGCGACCTTCCGATGAAATACAACCAGTGGTGCTCGGTCATGCGCTGGGAAAAGAGCACGCGCCCGTTCCTGCGCACGAGCGAGTTTTTGTGGCAGGAGGGGCACACGGTGCACGCGACCGCCGAGGAGGCGCAGGAAGAGACGCTTCAGATGCTGGACGTATACCGCGAGTTCTCCGAAAACGTGCTGTGCATTCCGGTGTTCGTCGGGCGCAAATCGGACAAGGAGAAATTTGCGGGCGCGCGCGCGACTTATTCCATGGAAGCCATGATGCAGGACGGCAAAGCGCTTCAGGCGGGCACGAGCCACAACTTCGGCACCAACTTCGCCGAGGCCTACAACATCCAGTACCTGTCCAAGGACGGCGTGCTCACGTACGTCCATGAGACCAGCTGGGGCACCTCCACCCGCATGATCGGCGCGGTCATCATGACCCATGGCGACGAGCGCGGGCTGCGGCTTCCGCCCAAGATCGCGCCCATTCAGGCGGTCATCTTGCCGATCGCCGCGCACAAGCCGGGCGTCACCGAGAAGGCGCAGGAGCTGTTTGAGTCGCTCAAGGGCGCGGGCATCCGCGTGGAATTGGACGACCGCGACACCGTGTCCGCCGGTTGGAAGTTCAACGAGTGGGAGATGAAGGGCGTCCCGGTTCGCTTGGAACTTGGGCCGCGCGACATTGAAAACGGCGTGGTCACCTGCATGCGCCGCGACACGCTCGAGAAAATCACCTTGCCGCTCGAGGGCTTGGCCGGCGCGCTCAAAAACCTGCTGGACGACATCGGGCGCACGCTCTACGAGCAGGCCAAGGCGTTTAAGGAGGCGCGCACCTACGTGGCGCACGACATGGACGAACTGACCAAGGGCGTGCAGGACGGCTTTGTCAAGGCGGCCTGGTGCGGCGAGCGCGCGTGCGAGGACCAGATCAAGGAAAAGACCAACGCCTCGAGCCGCAACATGCCCTTTGACCAGTCGGACCTCCCCTCCGACGTGTGCGTGTGCTGCGGAAAGCCTGCCAAGCACATCATGTATTTTGCCAAGGCGTACTGATCGGCGCGGCGTTTGTTCCCTAGGGAAGCGCTGATTAAAGAACGTGCGTGATGGCGAGCTGAATTTTCGCCAGATTCGTCTTGCAAAAGCCGAAGGCGTAGCAGCGCTACGCCCCGGATTTTGCAGGGCGGAGATGGCGGAAATGCAGCCG
>JAVXNW010000117.1:0-6892 GCA_036645575.1 Clostridia bacterium
AAACGAGCATCTTTGACTTTCTTACCAATAATCTCTGTCAGAACTTGGTGGTCGATATTGTCAAAGCAGCCTTTGATGTCACCCTCTATGAACCAACCCAATCCCGTAAATTCCAATTTAATTATTTTCAGCGCCGTGTGGCAGCTCCTGTTTGGGCGAAACCCATGGGAATAAGGAGAAAAGATCGGTTCATAGATGGATTCAAGGATCATACGCATGACTTCCTGCACTAACTTGTCCGTAAAGCCCGGTAGTCCGAGTGGACGCTCCTTTTTGCTTCCATTCTTTTTGTCGATATCGGTGCGTCGCACCGGCAGGGGCTCATAGCTTCCGCTGGTTAGGCAGTCGATAATGCGCTTGATTTTTTCTTCGCTGAATCCATCAGCGGTATCATTAGAATTAACGCCCGGCGTAGCAGCGCCGTCGTTGGCGTACAGATGCTTATAAGCCAGATAATATATATCTGGTCTAAGCATGTACCGGTAAAGTCGGGTAAAGACTTCGTCTGGATGCGCTTGTGAGTTTTGACTGATGCTTGCCAAAATTTCCGTCGTTGGTTGCATTGAGGTATTCCTCCCTAATCAACTTCAATATTGGTACGTATTGACTGCGTCCCTTCGCCATGTGACGGTCATTATCCGTCGCGGACTACTATGGACGCTCCGTTGCCATGTTGGATATTCAGCGTCATCTCCCTGATTAACTTCGGGATTTGTCCCCACCGCACAATGTGCGTTCGGCATTACGCATAGTCCAATGGACATTCCAATTTAGGCAATCCCCGGTTAGCGTGATTACTGGGTTTGTGGATTGTCGGAATGCGCTTTCGTTTCTTTATGCATGGTTCTCCAGCCTGTCATACAGCAATTTTGATACACCCATTGCACGAATTCCATTTGCAATGTTTGCCGTATCAGCGGTTTCAGGTAAATTTCCGCTGTCCCAACATAAGGGAAACTCGAAACTCGCGTTCACCAAATACAGATTCATCCTCATATCCACTTGTCCGCGCGGCTCAGTCGCACTCTTCTACCTTTGGGTGACTTGCCGCTCATCCTGCCGTGCTATGTTCCCGTGTCAGCTTTCGCCTTTCGGTTAGGCAGGCGGACTCCTGCGGTATCTTGCAGGGTAATACCCTAAGTTACTGTTAATCACGCCCTATCCGGGCGCACAAACTCGATATTGCTAAACGTCGCGTGCTCCAGATCGCCCACCAGGTGCGCGGGCACGCGATAGATGCGGCAGATTTCCGATACCTGAAACTTGCGGCTTTCGAGGAATTGCGCCTCGGTGTTGGGCATAGAAATTCTTGAAAACGACATTCCCTCTTCTAAAATCGCGACCTTTCCGGCGTTGTTGGAGCCGCCGTAGGCCGCGTTCCAGCTCTCGCGGAGTGCTGTGGGGTTCTTCACCGTATTGGGGTGCGTGAGCACGCCCGCCGGCGTCGCGCCGTTGGCGAAGATGCGGCTGCCGTATTCCTCGGCGGCGATGCCCAGCCCAATGGCGTTTTTCTCAAGCGCGACGGGCGAGTAGCCCATGACGCCATCAAAGCCGAGGCCGGGGATGTGCAGCACGTCCTCCGTGCGCAATCGCACGATTTTCTCGTCGCGGGTGGTGTAGTCGTAGGTCAGATCCCCGTTTTTATCCCGATCCACCTTCATCTGATCCGGCAACAGCGGGTACAGCCCGATCACATGCCCGCGCCCGTTGCGGATGATCTGACAGTAGGCGTTGCCCCACAGGAGGAGATGCGCGAGCATTACTTCGCGCAGGATGAACGAGGTCATTTCCCGATTCGGCTCGTCGTGGAGGATGCGGTAGAGCGGGTGCCGTATCGCCTTATTGCTGCCCTGATCGGTATATTCATAGACGTGCAGGGGCAGGCTGGCCACCGTTTCCGCGATCACCCGCACGCAGGCATAGACCGCCGTCATCTGGATGGCGCTGCGTGGCGTGACCGATTTGCCCGCGAGGCTGGAGCCGAAATAGAACGAGAGCGCGGAACTGACGGAGTCGCGAGGCTTATCCCGCGAACGGAACAGGAACGTCAATGGATTTTTCATAATCAGCCTCCCTGTAGGATTTTTCATCATCAGCCTCCCACGGTTGAATTTTGATTCTTTTCATGGTACAATCCCGGTATTCTGATTGTGGAGCGTGACGTATATGATCCTCCGTTTTCCACATGCCTTTGCCGTGTCGGATCGGCTCAAGAAAGCGGTTAAGGACGCGGTAAACCAATTCCAGTATCCCGGCATGGACGGCATCGTCGAGTTTGAAGGCGATACCGTCGCATTCGACGTCATCAAGAATGGGTTTTACCTGAAGGACAATCTCGATCTTTATATCGACGACGCGATCCCCGGAAACATGGTTGGCTTCATGATGAAGCTCCTGCGCGCGCGCAACTTCCTGCAAGAGAACGCGCGCGTGATCCCGGAGAACCGCATCGGACTGCACCTCGTTCCGCCGCTAACGCCATGTGAGGACAGGTAAAAGGACGATCTCACAATCGCCCATCTTGCAACGCCCATCGGTTTACTCGGCGGGTTCGTCTTTTAACGCTTCAAACTCCTCCTCGCTCACTTCGTCGTGCTGGTTTTCCAGTTTCTCATAGTGCACCACCTCGATAGTCTTTTCCGGCTCCGTCTCGGGCGCGGGTTCTATGGCCGTGAAGTGGCGTCGGGAGCCGTTGCCGGGGATGCCGCGCATGAGGCGCTTTCGCGCTTCCTTGTATTCGTCGCCGATGAAGCCCAACCGCAGTAGGAAGCACCGGAAAGCGTAGCGGGGATTGTCCGTCTCGCGCTGCGTGAGCGTAACGCGCTTAAGCTTCTTCGCCAGTTTGATCAGCGCCGCCAACAGAACTGCCGCCGCACCCATCATTTCACTCGAAGCCGTTTCCGGCAGCCACGGGAAGGAGAGTTTCTCGTCGTCTTCCTCGATGGGCAGATCATTAATCTCCAAAGCGAGCTTGATCAGCTGGCTTTTCGCCGCGATGAGCTTGCGCAGGTTGTCGACGTTTTGCTCGGTCAATCCGTTCTTGGGGAAGGAAAGCGTGATGCCGTCCACGTCGTTCGTAGTCTCGCAAGGCTTGACTTCCTTCTTCGTCGGCGCGTCCACGTGCGGGAGCAGCGTATCGCCGGTCGGGATGAATCCCCGACCGCGCAAGGCGTGGAGCGCAAGCCCCAGTTCCTTTTCGTCGAGCAGTTCATTCACGTCCATGCTCGCGTCCTTGTGAATGACGTAGTCGCCCACCCGGAAATCGAAGCTCGGCGCGCCGAGGTATTTCTTCTCGCATCCCGTGATCTCAACTAAGGCCTGCACCAGTTCCTTGCGCCGCTCGCTTGCTCCGTCAAAATGAATCGTCATGTGAAAACCACCTTTCGCCTTTTCGTTGCGTCCATGATCCCTCTTATCGCGGAGCTTATCAAGCGTAGATACGGATTCGATGCGTAGAAAGCACGCTTCAAGTTTTGTGATGATTACAGGCCGCTTCCGGTCTTTCTGTCATGACATGCGCGACAGTGGGGTTGCCAGTTGGCCTCGTCCCAGAACAGAAGCTCGTCGCCGCGATGGGGGATGATATGGTCAACGACCGTCGCGGGCGTGAGTGCGCCCCGCTTTCGGCATTCTTCGCAGAGCGGATGCTTGCGCAGGAACAGCCCGCGCGCTTTTCGCCAGCGCTTGTCGTATCCGCGCTCATTCGCGCCGCCGCGCAGTCGGTCGGCGGAAAACTCCGCGTGCTTCTCACAGTAAACGCCGCGAGCGCACAGGTTCGGGCAGCCCGGATAGCGGCAGGGGCGCATGGGTAAATACGGCATTCTCGCTCCTCCTATATAAACAATAGGCCCCGATCTGTGTCGTAAACGCTGCCCCCGCCCTGATTTTTCATCGCCCGATCCAGCGCCATCACCAGCGCCACGGCTCCGTCCACCTTCTCGGTCGATTTCTCCTTATCGATCTTGAGATTCCCGGCGGGATCGGTGCGCACATGGATGTTGTCGATGTTCCACCTGAGCACCGGATGGCCGTTCTGCAAAAGGCTTTTGTCCAGAACCAAGCGCATGAGATCTTTTGTGGGATTGCTCATATCCCGGAAGCCCTGCCCGAACGGGATCATCGTGAACCCGTCGTCCTGCAACGTCTGCACCATCATGCTGGCGTTCCACCTGTCATAGGCAATCTCTCGGATATTGAACCGCTCGCCCAGTTCCACGATGAACCGCTCGATAAACCCATAATGGACAACGTTGCCTTCCGTCGTATGGATAAACCCCTGCTTTTCCCAGATGTCGTACATGACGTGATCCCGGCGCACGCGTAAGTCGAGCGTTTCCTTGGGCAGCCAGAAAAACGGCACGACATAATACGGATCGGACTCGCCCGCGGGCGGAAACACCAGCGCAAGCGCCGTTAAGTCGCTCGTACTCGAAAGGTCCAGCCCCGCGTAACAGCCTCGGCCTTCCAAATCGTCCATCGTGAAATTGCTTCGGCAAGCGTCCCATTTATCCATGGGCATCCACCGAACCGTGGTATTCGTCCATTGGCAAAGGTGGAACTGCCGGAACTGGATCTCCTCGGCGGGATTCTCCTTCGCGCTCTCGCACCGCTGCTGATAGTATTCTATGTCAACCGTCCGGCCCAGCGAAGGATTCGCCTTTTTCCACACCTTTGAATCCGTCCAGTCCGCGTTTTCGGGGGCACTGTATACGACGGGATAAAAGGTCGCGTCCTTTTTGCGCCCTTCCAATAGATCCACCGCCTTGGCATGCACCTCATAGCAGATGGAATTCTTATCGCTGCCCGCCGTGGTGATCACGAAATTGAGCGGCTGCTTGCGCGCCGCACCCGAACCTTTGGTCATGACGTCGTAGAGTTTGCGGTTGGGCTGGCCGAGCAACTCGTCGAAGATGCAGGCGTGGACGTTATACCCGTATTTACTCGCCACATCGGAGGACAGCGCCTGATAGATGCTTCGCGTGGGCATATACACCAGGCGCTTTTGCGATTCCACGATCTTGATGCGCTCCAAAAGCAGCGGCGACTGCAAAACCATATCCCGCGCGACGTTGAACACGATGGCCGCCTGTTGCCGGTCGTTCGCGCAACCGTAGATCTCCGCGCCCTCCTCGTTGTCCGCGCAGAGCATGTACAGCGCGACCGCCGCCGCAAGTTCGGATTTCCCGGCTTTCTTGCAGATTTCCACAAAGGACGTGTTGAACTGGCGATAGCCGCTTTCCTTGATCGTGCCGAACAGATCGCGAATGATCTGCTCCTGCCACGGGAAAAGCAGAAACGGCTTGCCCGACCACACGCCCTTGGTGTGCTTGAGGCTCTGGATGAAAGAAACCGCGCGGTCGGCGCGGCGTTTTTCATAATGGGAGGACGGCAGCATAAAGCGTGTGGGCGCATACGGTTGTTTCGCAGACCCGTTATGACTCGGTTTCATCATCCATGATTTTCTCCTCTTCCATGAAATTGCTTTCCGCATCTACGACAATCACATCATCCAAACTTTCGGACGTCAAAATCTGCTCCAAGGGGTCTTGGGTTCGGTTCACAACGCTCAGCGCATTCGCGATGATCGCCGTGCGCGTCGCGGGCGTCAGGCCGAACTCCGCCGCCAGCGATTTGATTTCCGACAGTTGTCTCGCGGAGATGGCGATATAGGGATTCGGCTTGATGTTCCCGTTCGCGTCCTTGTATACGGAACCGTGCTGGGTGATCTCGTCCTCCGCTTCCCGCCAGCGCGCGTATGCCGTGCAGTACGCGGCAAAGGGCACGGCGTCCGCCAGGCTCAATACACCCATGGCGATCAGCGCCGGAGCCAACCGCCGCCATTCCTTTCGCGCCTCCGGCAGCAGCCAGTTGGGACAGCGCAGAACGGAGATGGGCGGCAGCGGTTCCAATTCGCCGAGCGGGCGCTTGCCCGGATTTCCTTCCAGCTTCTTCAGCGCCGTGGGCTTGGGCTTTCTGCCTCGCTTGGCCATGGACGATCACCTCCTACGCGGAGGGTGGCACTCAGCCGTCTAATTCCTCCGTCAGTTCCATACACGCTTTCGCCTCCTCAAGCGTCAGCTTTCTACCGTCACGCAGCACATACACATCCGGCTTGCCTTCCGTCGCGCCGACAAAGCGCGATACCGCGACGTCCACAAACTTCGGCTCCAACTCGATCCCATAGCAAACGCGCCCCAATTGTTCGCAGGCGATAAGCGTGGATGCGGAGCCAAGGAAAGCGTCCAGCACGATTCCATTGGACATCGTGCATTGCTTGACCAGATACGCGATCAGGGGGACGGGCTTGCTGGACGGATGGCCGAAACCGTCCTCCTTGGAATTCTTCACGCGCGGGAACTCAAACACCGTGGTCTGTGCCTGATCGCCGTACCAGATGTGCTTGCCGCCCTTGCGCCAACCCCAGATGAGCGGCTCGTGATTGTATTTCCAGTCCGTGCGCGTCAGCACCAGCCGATCCTTTTTCCAGACCAGCCCCGCGCCCACCTTGAAGCCGCTATCCTCGAACGCGTCGTGAAAGATGCGCGCTTTGGCCGTCGCATAGAACACATAGATCGAGGCGTCTTTCGCCATGGCGTCGTGCAGACAGGAAAAGGCTCTTTGCAGAAAGACGAGCGCGTCGCCGTCGCTCAAATCGTCGTTGGTGATCTTCCCGGACGCGCTGTTCAGAGAAACCATGTAGGGGGGATCGGTGCAGACCAGATTGGCCTTTACATCGCCCAGCAGCCGCTCATAGGTTTCGGGCAGCGTGGAATCCCCGCAGATCACCGTATGTCTGCCCAGATGCCAGACATCGCCAGGCCTCGAGAAGCAGGGCTTGGCAAGCTCTGCGTCCACGTCAAATTCGTCGTCTTTGACGTCTTTGTCGTGGAGG
>JAVXNW010000118.1:0-6839 GCA_036645575.1 Clostridia bacterium
TGCGCCCGCAGGCGCGCTGGCATCCAAGGACCTTCCTTGGCGGGGTCCAGGGGCAGCGCCCCGGCCGCCGGAGGCCGTTCTCATTATTATCTTCCCGCCTCCTGGTTCCCCTCGCCTCCCCGCCTCCCCGCCTCCTCGCCTCCCCCTCGCTATGCCCGCGCTACGGCGAGGTCGCGGACGATGGCTTGTTCGACCCAGTGCGCGAGGTTTTCGTAGGGGCCGCCGGTCATGACGGTGAACCCGGACTCGTCCAGCAATGCGCGCACGCGCTGTGCGGGCAGGGTATAGGTATTAAAGGAGAGGCAGATTGCGCCGCCAGGCTTAAGCGCGCGGCGAATGTCGGGCAGCACCCGTGCGAGCAGCGCCTCGAAAGGCTCCTCGCTACCGGTGCCGTGCTGAACGCCGTAGGGCAGGTCGCACACGGCCAGATGAAAGCGCGCGGCGCCGAGCGCGCGTGTGGCGAGCTGCGCGTCCTGGGTCAGGAAGGACAGCGTGCGCGTATCGCCCGCGCGAAAGCGGGCGACGTCGGGCGCAAAGGCGACGCTCTGCATCCGCGCGGATTTCTTGCCGGGCAGCGTGAGCGACACCTCGCGAATGTCATGCTTGAGCTTGTGATATTCGAGGTACTTGCGGAAGAACTTCCAGCCCTCCTGCACTTCCCGGCCGTCGGCGTCCACGCCGCACGCGTCGTAACCGCGGTTGATCGCCTCAAACAGCGTGGTGCCGCGCCCGCACATCGGGTCGAGCAGCGCAAGGTGCCCGTCGAATTTGTCGCCAAAGTCGCTCGCGGCCAGCGCGAAGTTGATCATCAGCCGCGTAAACGCCTCGTTGGTCTTGCCCTTGTATTTGAGAATACCGGACAGGTCTTCGTTTAAATAGGGCGCGACGCGCGCGATGAGCGGCGTCAGCGTGCCCCCATTGATGGCGCACAGCAGGTACGCCGAGGCGTGTCGCGAGAGCACCGCGAGCTGGCGCGCGTCGAGCTCGGGCGCGTCAAAGCACAGAAAATCCGCACCCGTGATGCTCACGTAGCGGGGCTCGCTCTGGATACCCGCGATGTCCAGCAGCAAATTTAATTCATTTTGGGACAACTGCCGCACCGCCGTCTGATAGCGGCTGTTGGCGTGCGGCCATAACAAGAGACCATATTGCACGTTACTATACTCCTAGCGTCCGCAAAAGCGCCGGAACACCCGGGCATAACGGGCACAGACCCCCGCGCCATGCGGCGCGCGGCACAATTCATTGATTTTGGTGAACCGCAAAAAACAAATGCGCTTTCGCGTCTTGGCAGGGTCTATGCCGATTGCGCGCCCAATGACTCGGCTGCGTCACGGCACAGTTTATGCGCGAAAAATGAGCGATATACATGAGCTGGCGCGTTATCGGTCGGTAATTGTTTGTAAAAGATGGAAGAGGCTCCTTCCCAGACATAGGAAAGGAGCCTGTGTTGCAGGATTAATATTTGCGCTTGCGGGCGGCTTCGGCCTTCTTCTTACGCTTTACGCTGGGTTTCTCGTAATGCTCTCTTTTTCTGGCTTCGGCAAGAATGCCCGAACGGGCGGTCATGCGCTTAAACCTTCTCAGCGCGCTCTCGAGGGACTCATTGTCCCGGATATGTACCTCTGACATCGTGTTTTCCCTCCCCTCGCGATTGCTGGCATGGCAGCCATTGTAGCATGGGGTCGCTACAAAGTCTATTATACCGCATTAGCCTGTCATCCGTCAACTGCGCAACTTTCTTTTAACTTGATTTGGGGGGTCATCCATGCCGGCGGAGCCGTGTTTTCACGGATTTCCCGCAAAAAGCCCTACGACATGCGCTCTGACAGCTGTTTTCCGCCCAGCAGGTGCAGGTGAAAATGATCCACCGACTGCGCGCCGTCGCGGCCACAGTTGGTCACCACCCGGAATCCGCTCTGCGCCAGCCCCGCTTGCTTGGCCAATTGCGCCGCGGTGGCAAACAAGATGCCCAGCAGCCCATCCTCGCGCTCCTCGCACTCGAGGATGTTGCGCATGTGCGCCTTGGGCACAATCAGGATGTGCACCGGCGCTTGCGGGTGAATGTCGCGAAAGGCAAAGACGTGCTCGTCCTCGTACACCTTCTCGCTTGGGATTTCGCCGCGCGCGATTTGGCAAAATAAGCAATCCATGGGTGATTACGCCTCCTCATGTTGAACCGGAACGCCCAAGAGCACATTGCCCGCACAGCCGGTGATCCGGACGTCGGCCTCTTCGCCGGGCCGCGCATGGGCGCGCACCCGCACATATCCGCGCGAATAGCCCTCCGCCATATCATCCGCCAGCGCGGTCTCAAACAGTACCCGCTGAACGCTTCCTGTCAGTCTTTCGACGAACTGCGCTTCCAATTGGTTCCCAATTTCGATCAGTCGCGCCGCGCGCAGTTGCTTGACCGACTCCGGCACCTGACCGGGCATTCGGTCCGCCACAGTGCCGCTGCGCCGCGAGTACGGGAACACATGAATGCGCGCAAACCCGATCTCCCGGACAAAGCGCTCGGTCTCGAGCGCCTCCTCGTCTGTCTCGCCGGGAAAGCCGGTCAGCACGTCGGTCGTGATCGCGCAGTCCGCAAACGCCGCCTTGAGCAGCGCCGCCGCGTTCCGGTACTCGCCCGGCGTATAGCGCCGCCGCATCCGCGAAAGGACGCCCGCACTGCCCGACTGCATCGACAGGTGAAACTGCGGGCACACCTTGTCAAGCTGCTTCACGCGCGCGATCCAGTCCTGCGTAACGATCACCGGCTCGAGCGAGCCCAAGCGGATCCGGCTGACGCCCGGCACCTGTTGCACCTGCGCAATCGCGTCGCTCAGCGTGCAGCCCAGCTCCCGCCCATAGCTCAGCAGGTGAATGCCGGTCAGCACGATCTCGCGCTTGCCCGCGTCCGCCAGCCGCGCAGCCTCGCGCCCAACCATCTCAAGGGGCATCGACCGCACCGGCCCGCGCACGTACGGGATCACGCAGTAGGCGCAGTACCGGTCGCACCCCTCCTGAATCTTCATGATCGCGCGCGTCTTGCCCTCGTGCCGCTCGACCGACAGGCACTCAAACGCCCATTCCCCGCCCTGCTCGACCGCGCACAGCACCGCGTTTGACGAAAGCGCGCGCGCCAGCAGCTCGACCACCTGCGATCGGTGCTTGACCCCCAAAACGAGCTTCACGCCCGGCAGCATCACGCGCGCCGCGTCGCGCTGCGCAAGGCACCCGCACACGATGAGCGCCGCGTCCGGATGCTCGCGGTGCGTGCGCCGAATCAGCTTGAGCGACTTCTGGTCGCCGGTCCCGGTCACGGTGCAGGTGTTGATCAAGTACACGTCCGCATCCGCGTGAAAGTCCACCGACTGATAGCCGGCACGCTCGAATTGCTCCAGCATCGCCTGCGTGTCGTATTGATTCACCTTGCAGCCCAGCGTGTGACAGGCGATCGTCTTCATCCCATATCCCCCCACAACAGCTGCGCGAGCGCCGAGGCCGCCAGCGCCGCGGTCTCCGTGCGCAATATGCGCGGGCCCAGCGTGACCGCGTGCGCGCCCGCCGCGATCGCCTGCGCCGCTTCCTCCGGCGCAATGCCGCCCTCCGGGCCGATCAGGATCGCCATGTCGCGGGCGCTTGGGTATTGCGCGGCGATTTGCGCAAGCCCGCCCGCGCGCACGGCCTCCCACGGCATCACAAACAGCGCGTGCGCGCGCATTTGCTCAAGCGCCTCGTCCCAGCCCAGCACGCGCTCTACCTGCATGACCCGCGCGCGGCCGCACTGCTTGACCGCCTCAAGCGCGATCCGGCGCAGGCGCTCGCATTTTTTCTCGCCCTCGCGCGCGTCCAGCTTCACAACCGAGCGCGCCATGCGCACCGGCGCCAGCGCGCACACGCCAAGCTCGGTCAGCTTTTGCGCGAGCGTCTCCAGCTTGTCCGCCTTGGGCAGGCCCTGATAGACGGTCACGCGCAGCGGACTTTCGCACGCGGGCAGTGCGCCCGTGATGCGCGCAACGACGCCCTCGGGCGCGGCCTGCTCGATCGCGGCCTGCCACAGGCACCCCGCGCCGTCCGACAGGCACACGTGTTCGCCCGCTTCCACGCGCAGCACCTTGAGCGCGTGGTGCGCCTCCGCCGCGTCCAGCGCCACGCACGCGCCCACGCGCGCGCCGGGCGCAATCATAAATCGATTCATGGCTCTCCTCCCTTGGAAGCGGCGTTATTTATGCGCGCAGATCGCGCACCATTCGCCCTTTTCGCGAATATCCTTTTCGCGATAGCCCGCTTCGTCCAGCGCCGAAAGCACGCCCTGCTTTTTCGCGCGCGCTATGCCGGAGCAGATGAACAGCCCGCCATCCTTGATGTGCGCGCGCACCGGCTGCGCAAGCATCGCGACCACGTCCGCAATGATGTTGGCGACCACCACGTCGGCTACCTCGTCCACCGCCTCGAGCAGGTCGCCCTGGCGCACGCGGATCACCGGCGCCTGATGGTTGATCAGCACGTTTTCGCCCGCGACGCGCACCGCCAAGGGATCGATGTCGATCGCCAGCACGTCGCGCGCCCCGCACAGCGCCGCCGCAATGGCGAGAATCCCCGTCCCGGTGCCCACGTCGATCACGCTGTCGCCCGGCTTTAAATACTGCTCGAGCAGCTCCACGCACAGCCCGGTCGTCTCATGGGTGCCGGTTCCAAAGGCCATGCCGGGGTCCATCTCGATGACGCGGTCGCCTTCGCGCCGTGGATAGTCGCACCAGGAGGGCTTGACCACCATGCGCGCGCCCAGCCGGAACGGCACAAAGCTTTTCTTCCAGTTTTCCGCCCAGTCCTCGTCGTCCACGTCGCCCGTGACCAACGCGAGCTTTCCCCAGTCGCGCTCGGGCGCGCGCCGCTTGAGTTCGTCCAGCCGCCCGCGCACGTCCGCCAGCACGTCCGGCGCGCAGAAGTCGCGCGGGTAGTACCCGGTCACCCGCACGTCCTCAGACATGTTCTTTAAGATGTTTTCGTCCAATATGTCCCATCTGCCCTCGACACGGCTGCTCGCGTAGTCGTGGACATCCTGCCTGTCCTCGATCATCGTGCCCGCCGAGCCCGCCTCGATCAGCTGCTCGCTCACGACCTCCGCGCCCTCCGTGGTCGTCAGCACGGTCAACTCAATCCAATTCATATGAAACGCCCCGCTTTCTTGACTCGTCCATCGCTTTTCCCCCTATTATACAGAAAAACACGCCCGCGCGCAACGCCTGATTGCCGTCAAGCGCAAGGGAAGCGCCCGGCGCCCAAAATTTCTTGAGGGGCTTTCCGGAAAGCGCTTGCGCCGTGGCGGGCGCTATGATATAACCGTAGGGCGCGTCAAGTGGCGCGTTGTTTTTTGATTTAAGGGGCGCGAGCGGCGCGGAAGGCGTGGTGGGGCATGGCCAAGGATTTGACGCAGGGGTCGCCGATGAAGCTGATTGTCGGGTTTTCGGTTCCGCTGATGTTCGGGTTTCTCTTTCAGCAGTTTTATAACTTTGTGGATACCGCGATTGTCGGAAAGACGCTGGGGCTGAACGCGCTGGCGGCGGTCGGCTCGACAAGCTCGCTCAATTTCCTGATCCTCGGCTTTTGCATGGGCGTGTGCAGCGGCTTTTCCATCTCGGTCGCGCGCTGCTTCGGCGCGCGCGACTACAAGGCGCTCAGGCGCTATGTGACCAACGGCGCATGGCTGGCGGTCGGCTTTTCGGTCGTGCTGACGGTTCTGACGGTCCTGTTCTGCCGGGACATGCTGCGCGCGACCAAGACGCCGGGCGACATCTTTGAGGACGCGTATAAATACATTGTGGTGATTCTGGCGTGCATCCCGGTGACCATATTTTACAATTTCTTGTCCTGCGTGATCCGCGCGATGGGCGACAGCCGCCGTCCGGTCATCTACCTGATCGTGGCCTCGGTCATCAACATTGTGCTGGATTTTGTGTTCATCCTGCTGTTTCACCTGGGCGTGACCGGCGCGGCGCTGGCGACCGGCATCTCGCAGTTGGTCGCGGGGCTGGGCTGCCTGCACACGATCCGCAAGATGGACGTGCTCACGTTCGCCAAGGCGGAATGGACGCCGGACTGGCGGTATATGAAGCCGCTGTTGCTGGAGGGCGTGCCGATGGGACTGCAATTTTCGATCACGGCGATCGGCTCGGTGATCCTGTCGGCCTCGGTCAACGGCCTGGGCTCGGTTGCGGTGGCGGCGGTCACGGCGGCCAGCAAGCTGTCGATGTTCTTCTGCTGCGTGTTTGACGCGCTGGGCTCCACGATCGCGACCTATGCCGGGCAGAACGCGGGCGCGGGCGAGATCGGGCGCATCAGGCGGGGCATTAAGTGCTGCACGGCGATCGGGCTTGGGTACGCGCTCTTTGCGCTTTTGCTGATCGTGTGCTTCGGGCGCGGGCTGATCGGCCTATTTGTGGACGTCGCGCAGGTTCAGGCGACCGAAGACGCGTACCAGTTCCTCGTGACCAACGCGCTGTTTTACGTGCCGCTATTGTTTGTCAATCTGCTGCGGCTACTGATTCAGGGCGTCGGGCGCACCTCCCTTGCGGTGTTCGCGGGCGTGTGCGAGATGGTCGCGCGCACGCTGATCGGCTTTTTCCTGGTGCCCCGATTCGGCTTTGTCGCCGCCTGCTTTGCCAGCCCCGTCGCATGGCTGTGCGCCGACCTGTTCCTGTTCCCCGCAAGCCTGCACGTCCTAAAAAATTTGGCCGTCCCGCGCACAGCGAGCATCGGTCAAAAGGCAGAAGGGTGAGGCGGGGAGGAGAACGAGAGAGAGAGCCAACCTATAGGGCGTTGTACATGAATGCCACAGCGTGGACGTACAG
>JAVXNW010000119.1:0-6766 GCA_036645575.1 Clostridia bacterium
CGGAAGTGGGTACGGCCTCCGGCGGCCGAGGGCTCTGCCCTCTGGACACCCGCAAGGGACCAGTCCCTTGACCCTTTCCTCGCTCACGCGGAGCGGGGGCGTCAGGCTTTGCTGCCCTTGCTCCCCGCGCACTGCGCGGCCAGAATATTCGAATCGAACGAGAACACGCTCTTGCGCTTGTCCGCGCACGCGCTGAGCGCATCCTCGACCAGTGTGTCGATCAGCTGCCCAAACGACACGCCCGTCGCCTCCCATAGGTAAAACGCGAGCGAGCCGGGAATGGTGTTCACCTCGTTTAGGTAGATCTCGTCGCCGTCCAGAATGAAATCGACGCGCACGACGCCCTTTAAGTCCATCGCGCGAAACGCAGAAAGCGCCATGTCCTTGACCTGCTGCGTCGCTTCCGCACTGATCGGCGCCGGGATCTGGCGCGAAAGCGACGCCATGCCCTTGGAGCCGCCCTTGGCCGAGCGCAGGTACTTTTCGTCAAATGTCAAAAACTTGTCCCAGCGCACCGGCATCTCGAGCACCGACGCGCGAATGTGCCCGGCATAGCCCAGCACCGCGCAGTTGACCTCGCGCAGGTCGCTCACGCCCTTTTCAACCAGGACGCGCCGGTCGTATGCCGCCGCCACGTCGATCGCGCGCTCAAGCCCGGCGCGGTCGTCCGCACGGCTGATGCCGATGGACGAACCCAGGTTGGCCGGCTTTGCGTACATCGGGTAGGGCAGCGCTTCTTCCATCTTGTCAAGACACGCAAGGCGATCCTTCTCCCACTCGTCGCGCGAAACCCACTCTCCGGGCAGCACGTTTAGCCCGCATCCCTTGAATAGCTGCTTCATCAGGATCTTGTCCATGCCCACGGACGAGCCTAGTACGCCCGCCGAAGTGTAGGGCACATCCATCATCTCAAACATGCCTTGCAGCGTTCCGTCCTCGCCGTTCATGCCGTGCATGACCGGGAACGCCACGTCGCAGGTGCCAAGCACCGTGCGCCCCGCGCCAAAGAGCGCCTTCTTGGCCTCCGGATACTTGATCAGCACCAATTTCCCGCCTTCGCCCAGCGGCAAAACGCGGCTTACCCGCGCCGGATCAAACTGCGCATAGCCCTTTATGTCCTTGAGCGCATCGCCCACAAACCATGCGCCGTCGCGGCCGATGTAGGTGCGCACGACGCGATAGCCCGCCTTTTCCGCCGCGTCCGCGGCCTGTAGCCCCGATATGATCGATACGTCATGCTCGCATGCGCGGCCGCCAAACAGCACCGCCAGCGTCAAGTCACTCATTCTTTTGTCCCCCTGTCCTTATTCGGTATAGTTGTCCGGCAAGTCGTTTTCAAACAGGATCACGTCGCCCGGCCGACCCACGCGCCCCAGCACCACCGTCGCCTCGGCAAGGCTCGCCACCGTGACGAGCGCCTCCTTGGGCATGTTCCCGTCAAGCGCGCCCTCGCGAATCGGGGCCGTGCGCTTGTGCCCAACCAAGATCGCCAGATCGCAGCTTTGCGCCAGCTGATAGCCAAAGCGCCGGTTCAGCTCTTCTTCCTTTGCGCCCTGCTCGACCAGCCCCGGCGTGACGATCAGACGCCTGCCCGGGAACGCGCGCAGCACGTCAAGCGCCGCCTCCGCGCCCACGGGATTGGCGTTGAACGCGTCGTCGATGATCGTCATGCCGTTCGCGCCCGGCATCAGTTGCAGCCTGTGCTCGACCGGCTGCGCGCGCCTGACGCCCCGCGCAATCTCGTCAAGCGTCAGCCCTAGGCGCTTGGCCGCCATGCAGCACAGGACGATATTTTGAATGTTGTGCCGACCCAGCAGCTTGGTCTCGCACTTGACGCGCCCGCCCTCGGCGTCGCACAGCGTAAACGCGCTGCCCTTAGGCCCAACCACAATGTCCTCGGCGTACATCGAAAGATAGCCGCCGGCCAGCCCCGCGCGGTACTTTTCGCACGCGCAGGCCTTGAACAGCTTGTCGCACCACGCGCCGTCCGCCGCAAAGAAGGCCACGCCGTCCTTGGGCAGCGCCTCGATCAGCTCGTTCTTGGTCTTCGCCACCGTCTCAATCGTGCCAAATGTCTCGAGGTGCTGCTCGCCCACGCTGGTCAGAATGCCGTATTGGGGCGCGACCAAGTCGCACAATTCCTTGATGTCGCCCACGTGCCGCGCGCCCATCTCCGCCAGAAACACCTGGTGGTGCGCCTCGAGCTGCTCGCGGATCACGCGCGTTAGCCCCATCGGCGTGTTAAAACTCGAGGGCGTGGCCAGCACGTCGTACTTCTCGGACAAAATCGCCGCCAGTATGAACTTGGTCGAGGTCTTGCCAAAGGAGCCGGTGATGCCCACCTTGATGAGCTCCGGCCGATTGGCCAGCTTTTGCTTGGCCTCGCTTAAGTAGAATTGGCTGATCCGCTTTTCAATCGGCTGCATGACGTACCCCGCGATCAGCGCAAGGTAGGGCACCCCGATAAAGATCAGGAACACGGGCACCGACAGCGCACTCAACAGCGTCGCGCCCAGCAGCGTCACGACAACCAGCGCGGCGTACAGCCGCTTCATGCGCGGCGTCAGCGCAAAAGGCTTTTTTTCGGGCGTCTTGGAGGGCAGCCCCAGCCGCCACGCCGCCACGCTGAACGCGGCCAGCACAAAGAGCGTCGAGACGATCTCGGCCGGGCGGCCGCCAATCAACATGTTGAGCAGCAGCTGAAGCGCCACGACCGCGACCGTCGCCAGCACGCCCAGATTGAGCGTCCACCCAAGCAGCTTGTCCCGGTTTTTCTGGAGCCACCGCCTGTATCCGTCCAGCTGATAGCTTTCCAGTTGCAGCATATGCAGGTAATATCGACTATAGGTCGCGCAAACCGCGCTCACCACCACGACCGTCAACCAATTAAGCCATCCCATCTGTCTGTAAGCCCTCCATTACCGCAGGAAATTTTCAAGTACCGCGCGGAAATCCGCATATCGATCGAGGTAGGCGAAGTGCCCCGCGCCTTCCATGACGACCAGCCCCGCGTCGGGAATCGCCTTTTCCATGCCCTTGCCGACCCAGAGCGGCGCGGCGGTGTCGTCTGCGCCCCAAAACAGCACCGTGGGCGCACTGATCCTGGGCAGATATGCGGCCAAATCCTGCGCGACGATCAGCGAAAAGGTCTTGCGCATGGCGGGGGAAAGCACCTTGTAATCGGCCGAGCCGAACTTCTGCACCAACGCCTCGCGCGCGGCTTTCGTCCGTTCCTCGCCCAGAATCGCCCGCGCGGGCGCGCCCGTCGCAAGACTGCGCAGCGCCTTGTAGAGCGTCCCGCGCGCCTTTTGAGCAAATGTCGCCGCGCCCTTGATCGCAGGCACGCCCGTCAGCACCAGCTTGCCCACCAGTTCCGGATGGGTCGCCGCCAGCATCACCGCGACGCGTCCGCCAAAAGAATGCGCGACAACGTCCGCGCCCTCGATGTGCATCTCGCGCATGAAGCACGCGGTCGCCTCCATGTAATCCTGTACACCCCACGGCTCGGGCGGATCGCTCGAGCGCGCGTGCCCCGGGAAGTCCAGCGCGACCAGCCGAAACGAGGCCTTAAAATCGCGCAATACCGGAAGCCAGCTTTCGCACTTGCCGCCCCAGCCGTGCAAAAGCAGCACCGGCCGCCCCGCGCCATGCACCTCGTAGTAGATCCGCGCACCGTTTATATCAATGGTCATCCACACACCTCTATGTCTAAGCGTCGTACCATTGTACCAGATTTTATGAAAAAAAGAAAGCGCAAAAAAAGTCGCCATTTCCGGCGACTTAATTGGTTCGCGCGCTATTCATCCGGCGCATCTCCCTCGATCGTCAGAAACGGATCGTCCTCGGGATGCCCCTCGGGCAGGTGCTCGCACACCATGATGAGCGCGTTCTCGCCGGTATCGGCGTAGTAGCGCTTGCGCACGCCCACTTCGACAAAGCCCATCTTCGCGTAAAGGCCGCGCGCGGCGGCGTTGGATACGCGCACCTCGAGCGTCAGGTAGCGGATGCCGGTATCCGCGGCCAGCTGCATGAGCGCGCGCGTAACGCGCTCGCCATAGCCCCGCGCGCGCCGGTCGGCACGCACGGCGATGTTGGTGATGTGGCCTTCGTCAATCACCAGCCACGCGCCGGCATAGGCGACGGGCACGCCGTCCTCGCGCAGCACCAGATAGCGCGCGCAGGCATTGCCCAGTTCCTCGACAAAGGCCGCGCGCGACCACGGGATCGCAAAGGCGCTGCGCTCGATGCGCTCAATGCCGTCCAGGTCCTCCATCGTCATCAGCGAAATCGTGTCAGCCATGTCGCTCAAGCCTCTGTTCGCGCTCGCGCTCGGCCTGCGGCGCGCGCAGGTAGATGGGCGCAAGGGTCAGGTAATCGCACGCGGGCTTGTCGGGCGCGAGAAAGCAGGCCGCGCCGGCGCGCAGCTGCGCCAGGTGGTCAGGCGCGATCAGCGCGCGCGCGCCCAGCAGTTGGCCAATGGCCTGGGCGTGCACCTGCGCGCCGTCTCCGACAAACAGCACGCGCCCCTTTTCCGGCAATTGCGCGACAAAATCCTCGAGCTTGAGCACGTCGTCGTTGGCAAGGCGCACGGGCGCGCTTCCCTTTTCAAAGGCAAACTGCGCGCCGTAGACCTGCCCGCGCCGCGCGTCTAGGATCGGGCAGATCACGCCGTCAAAGCCAAAATGCTGCGCCGCGAGCACCTCGAGCGCGTCGAGGGCGACGCAGGGCTTGCTTGTCGCCTGCGCGATCGCCTTGATGGCGCACACGCCGATGCGCACGCCGGTAAAGGAGCCCGGCCCCGCGACGCAGGCGAATAAATCCACCTGCGCGACCGTCAAGCGCGCCTGCGCCATGACCCAATCGATCATGGGTTGCAGCGTCTCAGAGTGGGTGAGGCCCAGATTGCCCGACACCTCGCACAGAATTTTCCGGTCCTCGGCCACGGCCACGCCCGCGACGGGGCCGGTGCTGTCCACCGCCAAAACGATCATTCGCCCACCTCCCAAAATGAAAGCCCCTGCCAAAGCGCGCGCATTCGCGCCTTGGCGCCGCGCGCGGTCAAGGTAATCAGGCGCGATTCGTCCGGCGAAGATTCCGGCAAATCGCCCCGCGCGGACAATTGCGCGCTTCCCGGCTCGACGCGCGCGATCTCGATCTCAAGCAGCGGCTCGGGCATCCATAGCCCTTGCATGGGCCACTCGATGAACGCCACACCCGTGCCCAAAAACTCGTCTAGCCCCGATGCAAAGAACGCGTCCTCGCCCTCCAGCCGGTATAGGTCGTAATGGTAGACGGGCACGCGCCCCGCGTAGGGCTGCATGAGCGTAAAAGTGGGGCTGGGCATCGCGCCCACGACCCCAAGTGAACGCGACGCGGCGCGGACAAGCACTGACTTGCCCGCGCCCAGTTCCCCAGTCAACAATACCGTGTCGCCCGCCTGAAGCCACGCGCCAAGCGCGCGCCCCCAAAGCTCGGTCTCCTGCGCAGAACGGGTCAAATATCGCACAATTTCACCTCATCGGCTGTGTTATCCGTGCAATAGGTGCGAAAGGCGCTTGTACATGAGCAGCGTCAGCACGCACAGCACGACGCCCTTTAGGACGTTGAAGGGCGCGGTGACCATCAGCACCAGCTTAAAGACGCTGTCCACCGCGGGAATCACCGCCGCCATCATGCCGATCACCGCTTCCTCGGGGAAGTTCATCTGGTTGATGTAGAACGGGATCATAATGAAGTAGTTGGCCAGCGCCCCGACGATGGTCATGACCACAATGCCCACGCCCATGCTGATAAGCGCGCCCTTAAAGTTCCGGTGCTTTTTGTAGATGAGCGCCGAGACCACGACAAAGGCGCCGCTGCACAAGAAATCCGCCAGCTCGCCCACCATCATGCTGGTGGAGTGGGTCATGCCGATCACATCTTTGATCAGCACCACAATGAGTCCGGCGACCGGGCCCAGCGCAAAGCCCGCCAGCAGCGCGGGGAGCGTTGAAAAGTCCAGCTTGTAAAAGCCAATGACGGGAATCTCGGGAAAGAAGTACAGCACCGCGGCAATCGCGCCCAGCACACCCACGCGCGTGATATATCCAGCCTTGTTTTTACCCAACATCATGATATCTCTCCAATCAATAATCTAGCCCCTGAAGCAAACGCAACAGGGGCCATTCATGATATAAGGAGAAAGGCTCGCGCCTCAATCTTCTTCCATCCAGACTTTACCGACAAAAAATCCCCTGTGCACAAAGGATTGAGTCAGTATCACTGTCGGCCCCGGAATTACACCGGAATCTGCCTTTCGGCTCGCGGGCTATACCGCCGGTGGGGAATCACACCCCGCCCTGAAGACGTTTTTCAGTTGTCAAGGGTTATTATAGACAGGTCGCGCGGGTTTGTCAAGCGCGGGTCAAATATTTTACGCATGGCCGGCTTGTGGCAAAGGCGTGGCGTGTAGGTTTGTCAAACATCTTGTACACGATAGTCGTGAAGGAACTCCAAGGGTGAACGCCAGTTGAGCGGGCGCATCGGGAGGTTATTGCTTCTTCTTTGGTGGGCAGCTAGCTGCCCACCAAAGTCAGCGAGAGAAAAGAAATGATGGCTGTCGTAGAAGCGCTTCTGATCCTGACGATGGCTGCGTTCGACTTTGCCATTGTGGCGAGGGGTGTAAGGTCGGATCAATTTGTGGCGGATGCCAAGTTCCGCAGCAGTCTGTTCAAACAGCGACAACAGATCACGTTTGCTGCTTGAAAACCGGTTTGTGAACTCGGAT
>JAVXNW010000120.1:0-6658 GCA_036645575.1 Clostridia bacterium
CTCTCTCCCGCGTTCTCTCTCCCGCGTTCTCTCTCCCGCGTTCTCTCTCCCGCGTTCTCTCTCCCGCGTTCTCTCTCCCGCGTTCTCTCTCTCGCGTTCTCTCTCTCGCGTTCTCTCTCTCGCGTTCTCTCGCGCCACGAAGCCACCCTTCGCCCCCTGCGGGCGCCACCTCCCCTCACGGCGCGGCTCGGGGCGTTTCTCACGCGGCGGGGGGGTTACGGGGCTTCGTCTTGCGCGGGGGTGAGCGCGGCTAGCACTTGTTTGCCGCTCATCGACTTGAGCCTGCGCGGCGTTGCGCCGGGCAAATTTGCGTCGTAGGCGCAGATGGTTCCGTATTCGCAGTACTTGCACGGCGACTTGTTTCCCAGCTCAAACGGCGCGATTTGCGTGTCGCCCGCGCGCATTCGCGCAAGCATCGCCTCCACGTTTTCGAGCGTGCGCGCAATCAGCCGCTCGAAGTCGGCCTTCTCAATCACCCGCTCGCCCGCGCGCAGGGTCCCATCCTGGTTAAAGGCGACGTTGACTGCCAACTCCGGCTGCGCGGCCATCGCCCGCACAACCTCCGCGTCCCGGAGCACAAGCCCATTTAGCCGCAGCTTTTTCTCCCGCGCCTGCTCCACGATCGCCGCGTCGCGCACCGCTGTCTCAATCAGCGGATCGGACACGTCGAAGTAGAATACGCCGGCAGGCTGCGCGCTGCGCGCCTTCATCGCCGCCGTCAGGTAGGCGATTAACTGGATTTGCAGCCCGTAATAGATCTCTTGCAGGCTCACCGTGCGCCCGCCCGTCTTGTAGTCGATCACCCGCACGTAGGGCCCCGCCGCGCTGTCCCACACGTCCACGCGGTCGATGCGCCCCGCCAAATCAGACGTCTCGTCTAGCGAAACCTTGAGCGCGCAGGTGTCGATATCCGCCTCGATTCCCACCGGGCGAAACTTCGATCCGTCAAACTGCCGCGTGATGATCGACGCCGCCCGCCGCGCGACCGTGCGCATCTTGCGCGCCTGCGCACTGGCCACCGCACTGTCGCTCGTCGCCGTTTCCAGCACCTGCTCGATCATTCGCTGCGTGATCGCGTCCATCCGCGCCCGACTCTCCTCCGGCGTCAACTCGGACAATTCCGCCCCGTTTTCCCGCACAAAAGCCTCGAGCGCCTCGTGATAAAAGCTGCCCGCGTCGCGCGGCGAGAGCGCAAACGGCTCAAATGGATCGGGCCTGAGCGCGTAGTGCACAAAATGCCGGAACGGACACGCCGCGAACCGCTCCAATCGCGAGGCGCTCACCCCGGCAAGCGGCCCCAGCAACTTTCGGCTGAGCGGAACCGGCAATGCCTCGCTCGTCACTTTATGGGAAAAAGAGCGCTGCATCTTTTGGACGGACTCCGCCAGCTCGTCCATCCCGCGAAGCGCCGCATACGTCGTCAACACCGCCGCTTCGCCGGATCCCAGCAGCGCGGGCAGTCGCGCGAACGCCGCCTCGGGCGACTCCAGCCGCATGGCGCGCAGTGCCGGCGCGTCCGTGATCCCGTGCACCGGAACGCGCGGGAGCACCCGCTCGATTTCGGCAAACAAGGCGCTTGCCTTGACCGCGCGCCCCGTCTCGTCGCTCTGGCTGCGCGTCACCGCAAGATACGCGCCCGTCAGCGCGAGCAGCGCCTTGAGCCCCGCCTTGCGCATGCGCACCTTGTCCACCTCGCTTAGCCACGCGCCGCGAAAGCCCTCGCCCAATTCGCTCATCTCGCGCTCGCTCAGCAGGTCGCTGGGGCTCGATCCGCCCGCGTCCGACGCGCCCACCAGCAAAAGCGCCTTGACCGGCTTTCCCTTTAAATGCTCCAGCGCGCCGCCCTCCACCGCGTCGCCCGCTTGCGGAAGCGCCTTGACCGTCGCCGCCGACAGCGCGCGCCGCAAATGCTCGTAGACGTCCGCCAGCCCGAGCGCCGCGCCATTCAGCAGCTCCGCCATCTGGTCGAGCGCCTCGAGTACCCGCTTCCATACCTGCGCGCCCTCCATCGCCCACGTGCCAAGCCCCTCCTGCTCAAGGGCCACGCGCTGCTTTTCAAGCGTCTCATACGCGCCGACATCCTCAAGCAGGCGATATACCGCCTCCAGCACCGCGCGGGTGCTGGTCGCCGCCTTGCTGCGCGCCTTCAGCGCCTCAAGCGGGGCGAGCACCCGCGCGCGCGCCGCCTCAAGTTCGGCCTGCTCCGCCGCCTCAAACGGGCGCAACCACCGCCGCCCGCGCAGCCCCTTTTCAATCGCGTAGTTCACCAATTGATCGCTCGCCGCCCCGTCGACGCCCGCAAACCCGGTCTCGATATACAGCGCCATGTCGCTCGCCGCGTACCCGCGCAGCACGCACTTGAGCGCCGTCATCAGCGCAACCGCGAGCGGATGCCGGTCCGCCGGACGCCCCGATGCCAGAAATAGCGGGATGCCATATAGCGCAAACGCGCGCCTCAGCGCGTCCTCCATCACCTTTGACGGGCTCGCCAGCGCGATGGCCACGTCGCGGTAGCGCCAGCCCCGCGTGCGCGCCAGCTTGCGCGTCAGCGCCGCCGCAAACTCCGCCTCCGCCTGCGGGTTCTCGAGCACCACCATCTGTACGTCCCGCGCCTGCCCCTCAAATGGCCGCTGAGGAACGCAGAACAGCTCCCTTTCAAGCGTGCGCAGCGCGCTCGCCTGCGCGCAGGGCGCATCGTCCGCCGCCTGCGCGCCGAAGATCGATAGCCCCGCCGCCAAGCCCTGCGCCCGAAGCCGCTCGAGGGTGTGCCGCGCCGGCTCGAACAGGTGCGCGTCCCGCGCGGACGTTTCCGGCGCGACAAGCGCGATCGTCACCGATTCCGCAGCCGCGCCCATGCCCAGAATGAGCCGCGTGAGGCTGGGGGAGATCAGGTCGAATCCGTACACGCACACGCGGCTGCCGCGCAGGAAAGGCGCGCCACCCATCCGCGCCGTCGCTGCCTCAATCTGATCCTCTCCGTCCATAAACAGGCCCTCAAGCGATCGCTCATACGCCTCAAAGAGCTTTGCCAGATCCGACAGCTTGCCCGCAAGCGCCGGGTCCGCTTGCCCGCGCGCCGCCTCGTGGAGAAGGGACACGTCGATCCCCGACTGCTTGAACGCCGCAATCTGCCGCACCGCGCGCTCGGCAAAACCCGGCCGCGCCACCGCGTTGTGGTACCGGCACAGTTGCTTTCTTAGCTTAACCGCCGCCGTGTGCATCAGCATTACGCGGCCCTGCTCGTCAATCACCGTGCGCCCCGTGCCACCTGCCTGCTCAAATACGCGCGCACACAGCCGGGCGGGCGAAAAGACCTGCAACCGGAACGAGCCCGGCACCGCGAGATCGGAAAGCGCGTCCAGCTCCGCCTGCAGGGTGAGCTGCGCGGGCACCACCAGCAGCACGGGCGACTCGTCCGCTTCCCCCATTGCCTGGGTCAGCCACGCCTTGATCGCGCCCCGGATCGCGCCTTGCCGCCCCGTTATGTACCGAATGCCCATCATAAACCCTCCCGCTCGTCCGCTTTGCGGATCATTATAACATAATCGCACATCCACTTCAAATAATCGTATCTTATTTTGGAAATTTTTTGGATGATTTTGGGCAGATTTGTGATATAATGAATAGGGATCACCTAAAATCTAATTATAAGGGGGACGTAGCAATGGCGCTACCCGGAAAACTGACGATTGGGTTCCTTCAGGAAGACAATCCGGTCAAGGCATTTTTTCGCATCAAACCGGTGTTGACCATAGACGCCGAAGAAATCCAGATGCTGGATGCCCTTCAAGAGATGTTCCCGGAGGATGGCTGTATTCGCATTGTACCCGATAAAAACGAACTGGCAAACTTCAAAAACAGAATGCGCGCGTTGGGCAGGTATTGTGCGTTGGATTTGCGGAAATTTCCCGGCGAAAACGAAAAAATTCGGCCCAACAAAAACTATGGCTGCGGCGCGGAACGGAATTTCTCGATTGTCTATTCTGACGCAATTGGCGCGGTGCCGATGGATGTGGCGATTCAGGTGCTGGACGCGACGTATGTGTTTGTCGGCGAAGAGGTCACGCTGCGCGCCGATCAGCCCGGAACGCCGCTCGTGCTGGTCAGCCGCGAGGGCAAGCTGTCCGGGCCATGGGTGTGGTCCGAGGCGCGCGACGTCGCGGGCTGCATTCTGCTCAAACACGCGCCCGGTATGCCCTTTGCCATCAAGGCGGAGGCTGAGCTTGACGGAAAGCAATTGACGCTGCAGGCGGACGACGGGGTCGTGATCCGGCTGATGACCGAGCCGTCGCTCTTTGGCATTGTCGCCCCGGAGGAGAGCACCCTTGAAGAGGCGAGTGCTGCACCCGTGGCGCTTGCGCTGTCGCCCGACGGCGAGGCTTTCCAAGCGGCGCCTTTAACCGCGTGCGATCCGCTCGTCCCGCCAGAGGGACTGTGCTGTGAAGCGGCGGCTGAGGGGGGTTCTGCGGCCGCGATCGACGCGCAGGCCTTGCCCGCGTCGCCACTCGCGCCTTTGCTGGAGTCCGCGCCCGCGCCGGAGTCCATGCCTTTGCTGGAATCCGCGCCCGCGCAGGAGTCCATGCCCGCGCCGGAGTCCGCGCCCGCGCAGGAGTTCATGCCTTTGCTGGAGTCCGCGCCCGCGCCGGAATCCGCGCCTATGCTTGCGTCTACCCCGGCGCCCGCGCTCGATCTGGCGTCCGATCCGGCGCTCGCGCCTGCGCCACTTGTGCTACCCAGAAAGCCCGGGCAGGGCGCGGGCGCTAAACCCAAGGCCATGCCCGCGCCTAAGGCCGCGCCGGTCGCTGTCTGCGAAGCGCCCTCCCCGGTTGCCGCACCGACATTTGACCGGCGTCCCGAGCCGCGCCCCGAGCCGGTCAAGCCGGTCGACAAGCCCTGGATTCAGAAGACCGATTTTGGCAAGATGCGCGCGATGAGCGGGCGGCTCAGCCTGCGCGATCAGACGCTCATGGCGCAGAGCGGCATAAATCCCCGCAAGGGGCGCAGCCTCTCCGAGGTGGTCGACGACCAGTGGCGGCGCTCTCGCTACGAGCAGCTGGGCCATCCGGTGCCGGCCGAGGCGACAGGGCACCCGGTCATTAGCCCGATCGAGCGCGCCGTGAGCGCGGTGGAAGCCGCGTGGCAGCTGCCCGAGGCGCGCCCGCAGATGCTCTCAGGCCTGCTCAAGGACGAGTCGCTCGCCGCGTCGCTGGCCGATTGCCTCAAGTTTGAGATGGAGCGGCAAAAGACCGAGCCGGACAAGCACATGATCGAGCTTGAGGCGGAGCGGCTCAAGCTGATGAACGAGATAGACGCGCTCAGAATGCGCCGAACCGACCTCAAAGAGCAGTTGCTCGAGGCGCTTAGGCAGAGCCACAAGCAGGAGATGAGCACCTACGAGCAGAAGAGCAGCGCCATGCTGGCCGAGCTCAAGCGCAACGAGGAAGCCGCAAACGGCGCGCATCTCGCCGCCGAGGCCGCGGGCCAGTTGCTGGAGCAGACCGCCGATCAGCTGGAAAAGCACGTGCTCGATCATTTGATGACCGAGCGTGCCATCGAGATGGTCATGCGGATGCACGACAAGCACGCGCACCCCGCCCGCCATCCCGAACTCTACGAGCCAAGCGCCGGCGAACTGATCAGCGACATCCGCGTTCAACTGGAGGGCGCGGGGTTTAAAATGGACAACGACGACGCCGTCGCGCTGCTGGCCGCGCTTCACACAAGCGGGCTTGCGGTGATTTCCGGCCCCACCGGCAGCGGAAAATCGCAATTGGTGCGCCAGCTGGCCGCGGCGCTGGGCCTGAGCGGCGAGGTGATGCGCTTTGCCGAGGCGCGCTCAGCCGACGACGACAAGGTGCGCGAATTGCTGGACGTGTGCGACGGGCTCACCCCGTGCATGGTGTTGTTTGACGACGTAAACCTGCCCGACAATCAGGCGGCGCTGGACGGCATTTTGCGCCTGCACGAGTCGTGTCGCGTGAAAAATTTGCCGCTCTACCTCGTGCTCACCGTGCAGGACGCGCCCGAGGGACAGCCCATGCCCGCGCGCCTGTTGAGCCGGGGGTTCCTCATCCGCCTGGACGCGACGCCCGTCGAAGCGGCGTGGAAGCCCAGCCCCCTCACGCCCGCCACGCCCGAGCGCGCGGTGGCGCTGAGCGCGCTTGAGCGCATCTTCGCGCCCCAGGACGAACTCGAGCCCGAGGTCGAAAACCGGATGAACCAGTTGCGCCGCAGGCTGAGCGAAATCGACTACGCCATCGACCGCAGGACGCTGAGCGAACTGTGGAACTTCTGCGCCTCCGTCCAAAAAAGCAGTCGCGGCCCCGGCCTAGACGCGCTCGACCGCGCCATTTCCGAGCGCGCGCTGCCCACCATGCTCGCCGCAATGGACGAGCGCCAACTCCTTCGCCTCCCCGAATTTCTCTGCGACCTGCCCCGCGCCATGACCCTAATGGCGCAACCCCTACCCCTCCCGCCGCTGTGACGGCAGGCAATTAGGTAAGCGCTGAATAAAGAACGCGCGTGATGGCGGAAATGCAGCCGCCAGCGTGCGGGATTTATTCAGCGCTTCCTTAAACACAGGTCAATCGTCAAAGAAAACGCAGTATTGCCAGGTTAAATGCAGCGGATGCATTTAATCTGGCAAAAAGGGAAGAGA
>JAVXNW010000121.1:0-6616 GCA_036645575.1 Clostridia bacterium
ACGCTCACGCGGGTTATTGAACGCGGAGGAGGGGCTTCTCGCCCCCCTCCACACCACCCCCTCGAGCTGTGCGGTAATGCTGTGGTGTTCTCGCACATCTCCAGGTGGTACGACGCCTGCGGGCGATCTTCGCCTGCGAGCGGGAAGTGGGCTTTTTCTCTTGCAAAAAGCCCCCCGCTCACGCGGGTCCCCCCTAAATGCGCTTTTAAGGCTAAGGAACGGGGAGGCGGGGGAGCGACCGGGGCGGGATTTCGCTTGTTGCGACAAGCGACCGGCCTACGCGGCCGGACTGCGCAAGGCTTGAAGCCTTGACAGCCCGGCACTGCGGTGCCGTGCTGCGCTCACGCGGTTATTGAATGCGGAGGAGGGGCTACTCGCCCCCCTCCACACCACCCCCTCGAGCTGTACGTTATACTGCCTTGACCACATACTCGCTCACGCGGGGCGAAAAATCGACAACGTGATCCCGGAGGGAGACATAATGAAAAAAATACTCGCTTGCGCGCTTTTGCTGCTCATGCTTGGCTCGCCTGCACTGGCGTTTAATGTCGTTAAACCCGACGCTCAGTTCTACGTGCTCGATGACGCAAATGTCCTGTCCGCCGAAACTGAACAGCATATCATCGACAACAACGTGCGCCTCGAAAAGGCCTGCGGCGCGCAGATCGTCTTCGTCGCCATCGAAACCACCGGCTCCGCCAGCCGCGAAGACTATGCCTACAAGCTCTTTAACGACTGGGGCATTGGCGCTAAGGATAAAAACAACGGCGTCTTGATCTTGCTCGCGACGCAGGACGACGATGGCTATTTCTTGCAGGGCTCCGGCCTCGAACGCAATCTGTCCAGCGGCGATCTGGCCGATCTGGTCGATCAGTACCTGATGCCGTATTTCAATCGTCAGGACTACGACACCGGCTCCCGCGCGCTCTTTGACGCGCTTTTTGACAAGGTGTCCTCGATCTACAATACCGGCCTATCTGTCTCAAACCAAGCGCCCCGGAACACGTCGGATTCAAACGTCTCCTTCCCCGGCGGCTACACCGAACGCCAGCCCGACCGCTATTCGCACAAGGAAGAGAGCGACGGGTTCAGCTTCTTTGACATTGTGATTGCCATCGTCGTGATCGGCGTCATCCTCGCGTTCTTTGCCGGGATGCGCGGGCGCGGCGGGTGCGGGTGTCTGCCCAGCATGATGGGCGGGTTCTTGGGCGGTCTATTTAGCGGAAGCGGCGGGTCACGGCGGCGGCGGCACGACGACGACGGCCCCTTTGGCGGCGGCTTTGGCGGCGGCGGCTTTGGTGGTGGCGGGTTCGGCGGCGGCGGCCATTCCGGTGGCGGGTTCGGCGGCGGCTTCGGCGGCGGCGGCGGTGGCGGTGGCCATTCCGGTGGCGGCGGCGGCTCCCGTGGCGGCGGCGGCGGATTCAGGCGGTAACAAAAAAAGGCGCTTGCCGCGCGCGTTTCTCCCCGACAATGTTCGTATTTACCCGAACCGCCGTGTGGCTTTTTGCTACACGGCGGTTCGTCTAGGGAAGCGCTGATTAAATCCCACACGCGCTGGCGGCTGCATTTCCGTCATCTCCGTCCTGCAAAATCACGGGCGTAGTTCCGCTACGCCTTCGGCTTTTGCGGGACGAATCTGGCGAAAATTCAGCTCGCCATCGCGCACGTTCTTTAATCAGCGCTTCCCTATTTCTTTTTGGCCGCTTCCTTGAGCTTTTGCAGCTGCACGTATTCAATCACGGCGCGGCGGCTGGCTTCCTTCAGGCAGAGCACGTCGGAGATGAGTTTGCCGCTTGTGCAGTCGCTCGTCAGGCGCTTATTGAGCCCTTCCACGCCCTCGCGGCAGGTGGTGCGGCCGGTCAGGTAATCCACCGACACGCCATAAAAATCCGCCAACAAGACCGCCGCGCGCAGCGGCAGCGCGTAGACGCCCGTTTCATATTTCGAGTAATACTGTTGCGTCGTTCCGATCACCTTTGCGACATCGACCTGTTTTAAATCTCGATCCTCCCGCAAATCCTTCATCATTTCCGCAATTTCGTTCATGTGCGCCGCCATCCTTTTATTTATGTATGACAAGCGTACCGTACATTGTATTTGATGTATCGACAGTTCGCCGTTTATGGCTTATATTATTAGCGTACAGTCTGATTATTATTTAATGAAAGAGGATCGCCATGCAACATATGACCTACGCGTTCATAGGCCATCGCCCGTCCACGCTGTATTTTGGATACGACGAAGCGCACCCAGCGCGGATCGCCATTTTGCACAATCAAGTAGCAAGCATACCGTGATAACTGGTAATCATCGGTTTTTCGTTTACCGCCTTTTCCAATTTCTATCATTTTGCTGACATCAGCAAAATGATCCGAAAGTGCAAATTCGCTATTTTGGCAGGCTAACATGGCTTTATCAATCACTTTGGTAAAATTACGCCACTGTGTATAGGATAATACAGATGAGAGCTCGCGTGCATACCAGAACTCCAAGCCGTTTTCGTTAATATGTTTAATGTCTTCAAATAGCTTATACGCTACAGTATTCAGATTGCTCATTTCTGCACCTCATAATCGGTTAAATCTGTATTTTTCAAATTGCTTGATGTTGTTTTCATTTTAACACATTTCCCGCTGCATGTCGAACGGATGTCAACAGCTAAACTATGTTGATCCAAATGCCGACGGCGTGATCGGCTTAAAAACAACTGATTAGACAAGCGCCGTCCCAATGAAGGGGCGGCGCTTGCTTTATTGCGCGGCGGGCTGGCCGTTCAGGTCTTGGTATTTTTTGAACAGGTCCAGGTCGCCGGTCTTGTCGTAGCCGGTTTTGTAGGCGTTGAGGGCGAGGTCGGGCTCGCTATTTTGCTGGTAGATTTCGCCGACCTCCTTGTAGGGATCGGGCTGATCGGGCTTGAGGGAGATGCACTTGGCGTAGGCGGCGAGCGCCCTGTCCTTGTTGCCCAACTGCGACTGCGTGCGCGCCACCATCAGCGAATAGTCGTAGCTGGCGGGGTCCAGGCGCAGCGCGGTGTAGTAGGCGTCGGCCGCGCGCTTGAGGCTGCCCTCGTTCATGTACTGATCGCCCAAGAGCGCATACGCTCCGGCGGGCGCGCCAAAGCCCATCGACGCGCGGAAGGTCTGGCCGCTGGGCAACAGCCATAGCCAGAACAGAACGCCCATCACCAAGAGCAATACCAGCGCCGCGACGCCCGATTTGATGTAGCGGGCCACGCGGTTTTCGTCGTCCTCGTCGTCCTCCTCATAGGGGTATTCGTCCGGCAGGTCGATGTCCTCAAAGAACATGTCGTCGTCCGCGCGGCGGCGCTTTTTGCGCGGAATGATCGTGTCCTGCTCGGTGTAGGCGTCCTTGCGCGGCGGCACCACGGGCGCCTTGCGCTCGGGCGGGCGCTGCACGCGACCGGTTCCGTCCACCACGCCCTGCCGCTTTTGCGCGTTCTCGCGGGGTGGGCGCGCGGGCGCTTCGCGGCGGACTGCCTGAGGTGCGGGCGGTTCGGTCGCCTCGGAGGCCGGGCGCACCGGCTGCGCGGGGTTCTCGGCCAAGGGCTTTACTTGCAGCGCGGGATCGGGGCGCTTGTACGCCGCATAGGCCGGGTTTTCCGGCTGCTTGGGCAGCGCGATTTCGGCCGCCTCGGCCGTTTCCGCGTCGATCACCGGCGGCACGGCCGCCAGCACGCTCCCACAAAAGGCGCAGAAGGACGCCCCTTGGGGGTTCTCCTTGCCACAGCTTCCGCAAAACATAGCATTCCCTCCTCAAAAGCAACGGTGCAGGGTATCAGGTTGGGGCGCGGTCAGGGGCGAAAGCCCTTGAGCGCCTCGTAGTCGGGATCGCCCGAGAAATCGCGGGTGCGCTCGCCCGCGTCGCCGCCCAGCATGTCAATTGCGTTGGCGATCTCGAGGTAGTCGAGGTAATTGAGGTCGGCCATCGAAAGGGCCACGGTGAGCGGGGCAATGGCGCGCGGGTCGCCCAGCTTGCCCAGCAGCGACGCAAAGAGCGCGCGTTCGGAAACGCGCACATGAAATTCATGCAATACATAAGTATAGATGCGTTCATCGCCCGGAAAGTTGCATAGCAGGTCCAAATAGGTCTTGAGCGACTCAGGATGCGCGTCTTTGAGCTTGTCGAGCATCAGCGGGACCGGTTTTTCGCCAAGGCTCTGCAAAAGCTCCGCCGCGATATCGGCCAGATCGTCATTGGCCGCGCGCGCGTCGATGAGCTGAAAGCATAGTTGGATCGGGCGCGCGTCGCCCAGGCCGATCATCAGGTTGAGCGCGGTTGCGCGCAAGTCCCCGGCGCAGGCGGAATCGGTGGCGAGGCGAAGCAGCGGATCGACCGCCTGCGCGCCAAATTCGCCGATGCGGTCGGTCAACAGCTCGGGCGGCTCAATGCCCGCGTCCTGATAGGCGCGCATCCCCGCGACCAATTGATCCATGTCGGTCATTGCGGCAAAATAGGCCGCGGGGGTCGCCCCGTCAAGGGCGGGCGTGGGCAGATTGATAAAGCGGATGTACTCCGCGCCGACCTGTTCCTCCATCTGCTCAGGGCTGACGCCAGAAGCGGCGCGCTCGCGCATCCAGCCCGCCAGATGCTTGTGAAATAGGTTGTCAAAGTCAATGATCTTCACGTCTGTTGTGCTCCTTCCGTGTCCGGGAATCGCCGATTGCCATGGTTCGTTTGAATGGTCGCCGCGCGGCTAGCTCGCGTCATCGCCCTTGATCCCGACGAGGCGTAGGCACCGCTTCGCGCGGCGCAGGGGCACCTCAAGGATCTGAGATGCCTGATCAATGGTCATATCGCCGTCGCCGTTTAGCTTGCTCGACGCGTATAGCAGCACGGCGGCCCACGCGGAGGCGTTGCCAACCGCCTGCCAGTGCGGGTGCCGGATCACTTCGAGCGTCAGCTGCTCGAGGAGCGCGTTGAAATCGGCGGGCGTGCCGGGCGCCGCATAGCCGTTTAGTTTCATGGCGCGCTTGAGCGCGCGCGGCACGCGCAGCTCGTCTTTCTCGGTGGCGAGCGAGACAACCGCGTCATCGGGCGCGTCGCTGGGCGTCATCCACTCGCCGGCGGCCTCGTTTAGCATGCGCCGCGTGGCGGGTTCGTCCAATTTTTTGAGTAGCGCGCGGGCGAGCAGCATGGCTTGGCGATCGTCTGAGCGCAGCGCCCAGCGGCACTTGTCCTCGAGTTGCTTGCC
This sequence comes from Clostridia bacterium, assembly GCA_036645575.1. Taxonomy (GTDB): domain Bacteria; phylum Bacillota; class Clostridia; order Christensenellales; family Aristaeellaceae; genus JAVXNW01. Next base: position 5,213 of record JAVXNW010000121.1, read on the forward strand.
CTTGTGGTATCTTTCGCGCAGCTGCGCAAGCGGGAGCATTTGCGCCTCGGAAAGCGCGCGCCGCCACTTGGCGCGCTCCTTTTCAGGGATGGCATAGTCGTAGGGCATATTGCGATCGACGCGTTCGGCGGCGATCAGCCAAAGGTTGTATTTTGCGACGGCGTCGCCGGGATCAATGCGCAGCGCGCGCGTCCAGAAGCTGACGGCCTGCTCGGTCGGTCGCCCCTCGCGCACGCGGTTGACGGCGCAGATGTGTAGCAGGCGACAATCGTAGGGGTCATCGCTGAGCACGCGGGTGACGAGCACGCGCACGCGCGCGTCATCGCCCAGCACGCAGCAGGCCTCAAGCAGCATTCGTAGCGCGAGCGGTCCATCCATTTTCATGCGATCGAGGCGCAGGAGAATGGCGCGGGCGCGGGCGTCCTGACCGCAGCCATGGTAGGCGCGCACGGCGGTGAGCAGCAATAGGGGGCCGCGCAGGTGGGTGCGCGCGGCGCGTTCGACGGCGCGGCAAGCCTCGCGCCAGCGTCCAAGCGCGATATTCAATTGGGCGAGGCGCAGTTGGGCGGCGCCCTTCTTGGGCTTTCGGGCGACGGCCCAATCGACCAAGCGCAGCGCGCCGAGCGTATCGCCGTCAAGATCGTGTTGTTGCGCCCTGGCCATGAGGCGGGTAAACTGGGCATTGCGGCGGTTCTGCAGTTGGGCGAGCAAGGTCAATTCCTCGAGCGTATCGCGCATCTGGCGCACCTCACTGCGCGCCGTAGCGGCCTGATCGCGCGAAAGGAACTGGGAAAGTGCGCGGCGGGCGGCATCGGCCTGGCCGATGGCGAAGTAATTGCAGCACAGGCCGAAATAGCATTCCGCCGGTGCGCGGGGATCGGCGAGCGCGCCATAAATCACCTTATTTGAGGCGACGTAGCAGCCCATCTCGGTCAGCGTGCGTGCCACTTCCATCCGGCAGGTGGTCGAGTCAGGCGCCTGTTCGACGGCGCGCCGTTCGAGCAAGAGCGCCTCGAGCAATCGTCCCGCGCGGCGGTTGACATCCGCGCGCCTGTGCAGGTATTCGTTATCCTGCTGAAAAGAAACCACTTTATTCAACGCTACGCCTCCCATTCGGTCGCCGTGATCATTTTGTGCGCCGGTCGCTCGCCGCAGCGAGCGAAATCCTCCGCCTCCCCGCGTGAGCGGAGCTGTGGTCAAGGCTTCAAGCCTTGCGCAGTCCGGCCGCGTAGGCCGGTCGCTTGTCGCAACAAGCGAAATCCCCGGTCGCCCCGGAACCCCCGTCTCCTCGTTCCTTAGCCTTTAAAGCGCATTTATGCGGGGGGACCCGCGTGAGCGGGGGGCTGCTTTTTGCAAGAGAAAAAGCGCCCTTCCTCCCGCCCGCAGGCGGAGATCGCCCGCAGG